>JAKQNG010000166.1 GCA_029565915.1 Deltaproteobacteria bacterium | reverse complement strand
CAATGACGTGGTCGGAACGGATCCATCGTGGACGCATACCCATGGGACACCTCCTCGATGTGTATTTCGGCCGTTTGGCGGAAATTGTGCCAAAAAAATGATCCGACCCTGAAAAAACATCACTCCCAGCGATATGGAACGGGTTTTCGGCGGAGTTGGAAAATTAGCGGGTTTATTTCCAGGAGCCGTTTACAACGGAGGAGGCACCATCGTCCGACAGGATGACGGTGCCATTCCAGACGTCCGTCGATTCGGCGAAGAGAATACCCCGCCATATCGCTCCTTTGTCATCGGTGCCAATCAACCAGCAGCGGACCGATTTGTCGACGCGGGATCCCTGCGCCTCCAGTGTTCGATTTCCAACGGTCAGCGTGCCGGATACGCGGTTGTTCGCAGTGATCGTCAGATCGGCAAGGAGGTGGGCGTCATCCACCGTTCGACCTTCGCCGCGGATGCGATGGGTGACCGGCGAAGGAACAACCGGTTGAACGGCACGGGACGGCTCCTCCGCGTCGGTACGAACCGTTGGCGGGTTATCTCCGGACGGACGGACGGCTGGTGGATCCGGATTGCAGGCGCAGAGCATGGCCACCAGCATCCATGGGGGAAAGCGTTGCATCAATGGAGTTCCCTGATCCGCACGGCCAGCTCGTTGTCGAGCTGGACGAGTTCACCCGTGGCGACAAGGCGATCCCCGGCGCGCAGGGCAACGTCCGTGGAAACCGGGCGGTCCAGTCGGAGAATCTGACCGGGCAGCAGCGCCAGCGCTTCACCAACGGTCATGGAAATCCGGCCCGCTTCCACCTGCAGGCATACCGCCATGCCGGTTGCCTCCTGTGCAGCGGTCAGCAGTCGTGTCGTGTGTTCACTTTCGTTGATCATGACAGAATCCTCATTTTTCCCGTCAACAATGGCGATCCGGGCAGGACCCGCGAATGCCGCCCGTCTGCGGAAATCGCCGCACTCCAGATGAAATCGATCCGGACGACCTGTCAAGAGCGGATGCGCCAGTTCGTCCAGTGTGACGACGTCGCCTCTGCCGATGACAGCCAGCTCGTCCGCCCGGAGCATCGACCGGCCGATAACCAGCCGCAGATCAACGGTCCAATGGTCGGCGCGATCAATTGTTTCTTGCGAACGTTGATGGCGGACCGACGGCAGGGCACACCCGACAATCCGGGAAACAAAGGGCGTCGAAAACCAGTTGCAGCAGACTGTCACGCACCAGACCGGTTCGTCCCCAAGGAACTCCCGAATCTGCGCCGTGTCTGCCAGAAAACCCAGAATATCCGGCCTTCCACCGCCCAGTCGCATCCAGTCGCCGGCGACGCGATCGGCCAGGTAGAGCAGTGCACCTTCGCCTCCCGGTGACAGATATGTCGTGTGGCCTGACGGACGACCGGTGATTTGATCGATGCAGTGGAAAGCGGCGCTCACGGGAAGGGTGACAACGCAACCGGCAGAGGTTTCGACGGATCGGATGGCCAGGCACAGGTCATCGGCGGCAAGGGGAGGACACGGCGCGGCGATCTCGACGACAGGAAAATCAGCGCGGAGATCCATGGCGGCCGAAGTGTCTCGAAGAAAACTTCCGGCGGCGCAAGGAGGCATCGCCCCTGCCACTGCATCGATTTGTCCGGCGTGTGTTCCGGTGATCGTCCGGATGTCCATGGCGGCGAAAAGTCCGCTAGAAACCGCTGGATTTCTTCGTTTCATCGTTCGCAATTCCTTGCCCGGTTAAGCGGCAGCATATATAAACCGGGGTCATGACGGAAGGAATTATCGGCAAGGAGATCCTCGGTCAGTTCCGCATCATCGAGCGGATCGGCAAGGGCGGCATGGGCGAGGTGTACAAGGCCGAGCAACCGGCCATGGACCGGGTGGTGGCCATCAAGATTCTGCATCAGAAACTGGCCGGCCGACAGGATCTCGTGTCCCGGTTCCGTCGGGAAGCGCGGGCCATGAGCCGGCTCACCCATCCGAATACCGTCCGGGTGCTGCTGTACGGTCAGCTCGAAGACACCGGGCAGCTCTACATCGCCATGGAGTATCTCGAAGGCGTCGATCTGGCCAGGAACACCCAGTTGTCGGGCCCCATGGATCCCGCGCGGGCGTCCCGGATCATGATTCAGGTGCTCAGCGCCCTGCAGGAAGCCCACGAAGTCGGTGTCATTCACCGGGATCTGAAACCGGAAAACATCCTGCTGACCACCCAGGGTGGCATTGCGGATACGCCGAAGGTGCTCGATTTCGGACTCGCAAAAATCAACGACGAGAAAATGCGACCCGGCTCGCTGGTGCTGACGCGGGAAGGAATGGTCTTCGGCACGCCGGAGTTCATGTCCCCCGAGCAGGCCCGGGGCGAAACCCTCGATGCCCGTTCCGACATCTACTCGGCCGGCATCATCTTTTACGAGATGGTCACCGGTCAGCTGCCGTTTCCCCGCTGCAAGTCCATGGAGTACATTGCCCATCAGATCAAGACGCCGCCGATTCCGATTACCGAGCGCCGGCCGGAACTCCACCTGCCGCCGGAGCTCGACCTGATCATCGGCCGGGCCCTCGAAAAGGACCGCAATAACCGGTATGCCACGGCCATGGAGTTTGCCCAGGCGCTGCAGGCGCTGCTGCCCCCCGGAGAGCAGTTGGGCGCCATGTATTCCATGCCCCCGGCTGCCGCAAAGCAATCCCCGCCGCCGCCGGCCGCCGCCGCTGCCCCTGCCGGAGCGAAGGACCGTCAGGGAAAGCCCCTGGTCATCGCGCTGATCGCCATCATTGTCGCCCTGCTGGGGCTGGTTGGCTACCTCCTGATGGCGCCGGATCAACCATCCACGGACGGCGGCGCCGTGGTGCCCGTGTCCGCACCGGACCAACCCTGATGACGGCCCGGCCTCTGCCGAAGGTCTGTTGACAAATCCTCATGGGTGCAGACCTGCTGTTTCTAATCGGCGGTGGTTTTCTGGTGTGGCTCGGCGCCGAAGGCCTGGTGCGGGGCGCCGTCAGACTCGCCGCGTTCTTCGGCATTTCGTCTCTCATTGTCGGACTCACCGTGGTCGCCTTCGGCACCTCCGCGCCGGAACTCGTGGTCAGCGCGGTGGCCGCGGCCAGAGGGTTCAGCCGCATCGCCCTCGGCAATGTCATCGGTTCCAACCTGATCAACCTCTGTGTCATTCTGGGACTGTCCGCGGTAATCGCGCCCATGGCCGTTGCACAGGCGGTACTGCGTCGGGACATGCCGGTGGTCGCCGGCGTATCCCTGGTGGTCCTCGCCGTCGCCCTCATCGGCGACCGGATCGGACGGGTGGACGCCGTCATCCTGCTGGCGGTGTTTCTGATCTACCTGGCCTTCAGCATCCGCATGGCGGTGGAAGACAACCGGCGGACCACGATGATGGACGGGTGGGAGCGGCCGGCCTTTCGCCTGCGGGACGCGGGCATGCTGGTCGGTGGCCTCGCCGTCCTCGTCCTGGGTGCGGAGGGAATGGTCCGGGGCGCCCGCGCGCTGGCCATGGCCATGGGCGTGAGCGACACTGTGGTGGGGATGACCGTGGTCGCCATCGGCACCTCCATCCCGGAACTGGCGGCCTCCGTGGTCGCCGCCCGCCACGGGGAATCTGACCTGGCCATCGGCAACGTAGTCGGCTCCAACGTCTTCAACGTTACGCTGATCCTCGGCACCGCGGCGCTGATTCGCCCCATCGAAGAAACCGGCAGGAGCAATCTGCTCAACATGGTGTTCTTCATTTCCTCCGTGTTCCTCGTCTATCTGCTGATGGCGGCCGGACATCGCCTGGGGCGGGCAAAGGGAATGCTGCTCCTCACGGCGTGGATACTGACTGTCATTGCAACCGTTCACGGCTGAAAGCGAATATTTTCAAATAGTTACAAAATTGCCTACCGGCCCTTGACCACCGGGCCACCGTGATTATTCTGACGGAAGAAAAGACGGGTTTGACAATGACTACTACATATACAGCACTGGCAAAGGTTTCCGAGCTCGATCGATATCTGGCGCAGATTCAACAGTATCCCGTTCTGTCCAGGGAGGAGGAGATGGCCCTGGCCCGGCGGTGGCGCGATGAAGGGGATGTCACCGCCGCCCATACGCTGGTGACCGCCAACCTGCGGTTCGTCGTTAAAATCGCCAACGAATACCGGGGATATGGCGCGCGGATACTGGACCTCATCCAGGAAGGCAGCGTGGGCCTCATGCAGGCGGTGAAGCGCTTCGATCCGGACCGGGGCTACCGGTTGATCTCCTATGCCGTGTTCTGGATCCGTTCCTACATCCACAGTTTTCTCATGGCGACGACCCGGATGGTGAAGATCGGCACGTCCCGGGCCCACCGGAAGCTGTTTTTCAAGCTCCGCGCGTTCAAGGCCATGCTGGGCGCGAAGGGTATGACCGATCCCGACGAGGTACGCGCGACCGCGGCCGCGGAATTCGGCATTCACCCCGATGAGGTGGAGGAGATGAACAACCACCTGTCTGCGTCGGATGCCTCCCTGGACGCGCCGGTGCACGAATCGGGAACGGCCCTCCTTGAGGTGCTTCCCTCGCCGGACCGGTCCCAGGAAGAGCTGCTGGGGGAGCTGGAGGCGGAATCCGACATGGGCGCCCGGCTGACAGAAGCCATGAACGCCCTCTCCGAGCGGGAACGGGACGTGCTGGAATCCCGCTACCTGTCCGACGAACCCGTGCAGTTGAAAGAGCTGGGAGAGCGACTGGGTATTTCCAAACAGCGGGTGGCGCAGATCGAAAAGCGCGCCCTCGAAAAGCTCCGCGTCCAGCTCACGGGCATCGCCGCCTGAGCCGCGGCCCCATTGACGGCCATCCTATTTCAGTTCCGGCACCGGAAACGACATGGCGGACAGGAACCCGAGGGTGACCGGGTTGACGGTGGCAAAGGTGAGCAGCGACATTTTGTGGGAAAACGGCCCGCGGGAGGCACAGCTGATGCCGCGTTTCTCGTTGGCACAGACGGCCGCCGCTCCCGCATCCCCGCCGTCGAACACCCGATCGAGGAGCATCCGCGCAACTGTTGATTCCTTTTTGTTGAGCGGCAGGCGTTCGGTCAGTTTCCGGAGGCCCGGGCCGAGGCGGGGCGATATGTACAGCAGGGAATTACCTTCATCCACGGGCAGATCCTCGGTCGCAGCGATGTAGTCCGGGTCGGCGGCGAGAGGGTGTCTGCCGGACAGGCAGTCGTTCAGGAATTCGGGGCTGGTGGCGATGTAGAGCCGGTCCGTCTTTCGATCCCGACGGATGACCGGTGCCACCGAGCCGAGTTCACCGGGCAGGTCCTGGGCGAGGCGGATGGTGTCCCACTCGTCGGATGTCTCGACGCGGAACAGCAGCGAGTCCGCCACAAATTCTTTTATCTGTTCGACGACGAAGCCCATCCCGTCCAGGGCGATGACGCCCTGCGTGTACGGCAACGACACGTCCGCGAGGGGAATGGTCAGCTGCCGGTCGGGGTCGCTGGTGAAGACCGCCGTCACCCGCGTGTCGCCGTGTTGAATGAGGTCCATGGGCGAAAACAGGCCGGGCAGCACGGGTGTCTCCAGTCGCTCCATCCATTTGCGCCGCTTGTCCTCACTGATGGATTTGCGCAGCAGGACGTCAATGGCGGCAAAGGCCTCCTTCATGTGGATGTCGGTTTCAAAGGCGAGATCGGCGCCTTTTACGGCAAATGCCGGCAGCCGGAAGCGGTGGGGCGCGCCGCCGGTGACCCGCAGGAGGCCTTCCCGTTTCGACATGTGCAGAAACGACTTGTTGAGATAGCCGGTGTCCGTTTGAACGGAGCTGAGCCCAACGGCGTTCAGGCGTGTGAATCCCAGAACGTCGGCCATGAAGACGGGATCGATGGCATCTCCGTCGGCCGCTGCGCCCAGCAATTCATCCGCCAGGGACGCGGCCTCCTTCACGTCGCCGGCGATGTCCACATAGACAAACACTTCGCCGCCGATATCCAGGTGCTCGGTCACATCGTCAAAGTAGGGGGATCGCGCGTGCTTCGGGACAAGCGGCGCCGTGCCGCAGGCGGTGAACAGCAGCAGGGCGGTCAGGGTCAGAAATCGAACAGTCATGGCAGGACCTTTCGCATGATGATGACAGAGGGACGCGTTCGACGCAGCGGTTATTCCACGGGACAGGGGGATTGTCATCCGTACACCGGGCGCGATGGTGCCTTCATCAGAAGAGGAAGAGAGGTCCGGTGAACAGGCGGAAATCCGCATGGGGCATGTAGCCGGATACCCTCAGGTTGCAGTACATGAGGGCGCGCCCGCCGGCCATGACGGCGAACTGGACGCGTTTAGAGAGCCGGATCCTCACCCCGGTTTCCAGTCCCAGCATCTCGATGAACAGCTCCTTCGGCCAGCCGGGCACCAGGGTGACACCGGTGGACACCCCGATGGGAATGAAGACCCGCTCCCCGGGCAGGGGGATGTCCCAGCTGAAGAGCAGCGCGACAGGGAACTGGGGGATGACCGGCGGATCGAAACCGAAGTTCTCTGTTCCGACGGCACCGGCCCGCAGGCCGATGGAGAAGCGGGGCAGCAGGCGCAAATATCCGTCGAGGAGCAATCCGGCCTGCATGTGCGGCTCGCTGTCAAAGCCCACGGTCAGGGCCGGTTGCAGCCCGAATCCGGGCAGATCCGCCTCGCCGGCGGCGACGGGAAACGCAACGACCATCGAAATGGCGATGGCGGCCCACCCCATGGTGAGTCGGCAGCGGAGGGCCAATTTTTCTGATACTTTTTTTTTCATGAAACTCTCCTTCATTGCACCAGGGTTGTTCTGGTCGCCAGCCCTGCTACAGCCAGAATTGTGCCAGCCCTGCGCATCTCCATCCTGTTGAAAAATAAAGGGAATTTTTGAATCGGACGATCTGCCGATGTTGCATTATTGCATCATTGTGTGCAATATCACTAATTTGTTGCAATATTGCAGCGATGACCACAGACTGCCCCCATGGATGGTCACGACTGGCATCGTCGGTTTGAAGAAACCCTCAATCAGCTTCCGGTGATGGTCTGCGAAATGGATCGGAACCTGCGAGTCACCTACGTCAACGAAGCGGGGTACCGCATGACCGGATATACGGAAGACGATTTCAGGAGTGGCCTCTATCTGCACAACATGATTCCGGAGTCGGACTGGGGACGGGCGTTTGACAACCTGGGGCGCCTGCTGGAAGGGCACTCCGTCGGTATCCGCGAGTACCGCCTGATTCACCAGGACGGCAGCATCGGCGAATACCAGATGAATTCGGCGCCCATCAGGGAAAACGGCGTTGTCGTCGGTGTCCGCACCTGCCTCATCGACATGCGCGAAACCCACCGCATGACCGATGAGCTGGAGGCCCGGGAAGAACAGTTCCGCCACATTTTTCATCGATCACCGGTGGCCTTCGGGCTCTTCGATGCCGCCGGCGCGGCGATGGAAATGAACGAGGCATTCCGCCGGATCATCGCCCTTGAAGATGGTGCGCCCCTGCGCCTCGAAAACATCATCGACGCGTCGTGGTCAACCGGTGAGGGCCGGTGGAAGGGAACCACTCTGAAAGGGGAAGTGCGCCGCGGGGGCACCGGAGGCCCCATCCTCGAATGGACCCTCACATCCCTATCTCCGCGGGAAGACACCTTGTTGCTCCAGTTGACGGATGTCACGGCGCAGCGCGAGGAGGAGGCCCGCAATGCGGCGCTCATCGCGTCGCTGCAGCGGGATTATCACTCCTTGCATCGATTCGCCGATCTGACGAGTCGCAGTCCGGCCATGCAGCGCATTTTTCAGATGCTGCCGCCCCTGGCGGAAACCGACACGACGGTTCTGATCACCGGCGAAAGCGGAACGGGCAAGGAGCGGATTGCACGGGCCATTCACGCGGAAAGCCGCCGGAGCAGCGGGCCGTTCATCGCGGTGAACTGCAGTGCCCTGCCGGAGTCGCTGCTGGAAAGCGAGCTGTTCGGTTACCGGGCCGGTGCGTTCACGGATGCGAAGCGGGATAAGTCCGGCAAATTTGCCCTGGCCCGGGGCGGCGTTCTCCTGCTGGACGAAATCGGGGACATGCCCGTTGCCATGCAGGCCAAGCTGCTGCGGGTTCTGCAGGAGCGGCGGTATGAGCCCCTCGGCGGCACGGTCAGCGTGGAATCCGATGTGCGCATCCTGGCGGCGACCCACCGGGACCTGTCCGAACTCGTGGCCCGGGGAATGTTCCGCGAGGATCTGTACTATCGATTGAACGTGGTCCACATCGCACTGCCGCCCCTGCGGGAGAGGCGCGGGGACATTCCGGACCTGTGTGAACACTTCATTTCGCAGTTCAACCGGCGGTTTCAAAAAAAGGTGTCGGGGATATCCAGCGCCGCCGCTGCCTTGCTGGCGGCCCGGCATTTCCCCGGCAACATCCGCGAACTGGAAAACGCGCTGGAACACGCGTTCGTATTCTGTCAAAGCGAAACCATCGAGCCCGGAGATCTGCCCGGAGAGGCGGGACTCAGGAGTTCTCCTGTGGCGGTTGGCGACATTTCCCGCTTCGCAACCCTCGAAGATCTGGAGGGCGCGTTTCTGGAGACGATCATCGCGGACTGCGGCGGTTCAATTACCGCGGCGGCAAACCGGCTGGGCGTCCACCGGACCACCGTCTTCCGCCGTCTGCGCCGAAGGGGAAGCAGGTGTTCGAATGCAACACGTTGACGCCCGCGGGCGAGATTGAACAGGAGGTCCCTTGCATCTGGAACCACAGACAATTCTGCTCATTGCCGGCCTGCTGGTATTTGCCAGCATCACCGCCAGCATTCTGTCCAATCGCGCGGGCATTCCGGCGCTGCTCATCTTCCTCACCGTGGGCATGCTGGCCGGTTCGGAAGGGCCCGGAGGCATCGATTTCGACAATCCGTTTGCCGCCAACTTCGTCGGTACCATCGCCCTGGCCTACATCCTGTTTTCGGGCGGCCTCGACACCAACTGGCGCATCATCCGGCCCGTGGCGGTATACGGCATCGTTCTGTCCACTGTCGGTGTGGTGATCACCGCTGCCGTCGTGGCCCTGTTCGCCTTTGCCATTCTGGACTTTCCGCCGCTGGTGGCGGCCCTGATCGGGGCAATTATCTCGTCGACGGACGCGGCCGCCGTGTTTTCCCTCCTGCGGGGACGCGGCACCGGACTCAAAGGAGAGCTGAAACCCCTGCTCGAATTCGAGTCCGGCAGCAACGACCCCATGGCCATCCTCCTCACGATCAGCCTGACCCGGCTGTTGACAGAACCGGATTTCACCATCTCGTCTCTTGTCCTTTCGTTTGGTCTCAATGTGGTGGTCGGCGCGGCGGTGGGCATCGGCAGCGGAAAATTGATGGCGCTGCTGATCAACCGCATCCGCCTGGAGTACGAGGGACTGTACCCGGTGCTGAGCATGAGTCTCGTGCTCCTCACGTTCGGCATTGCCCAGCTGCTGAAAGGCAACGGCTTTCTGGCGGTGTATCTGTGTGGCATTTTTCTCAATGGCTCCGCCTTCGTGCACAAGAGACACGTGGTGCGGTTTCACAGCGGACTCGCCTGGCTCATGCAGATTGTCATGTTTGTGGTGCTGGGACTGCTCGTCTATCCGTCCCGGCTCATCGAGGTGGCGCCGGCCGGGCTGCTGATTGCCGTTGCGCTGATGTTTCTGGCCCGTCCCGCTGCGGTCATGCTCTGCCTGGCGGGAAAACGTTTCCATACGGGAGAAAAGCTGTTCGTCGCGTGGACCGGACTCCGGGGTGCGGTGCCCATCGTGCTGGCCACGTTTCCACTGCTCGCCGGGTTCGATCAGTCGTCGCTCATTTTCGATATCATTTTTTTTACCGTACTGATCTCCGTTGCGCTGCAGGGAACGCTTCTCATGCCCGCGGCGCGTTTGTTCCGGGTGGATGAACCGATCGCTTCCAGACCCCTGTTCACCCTCGAAATCGAACACCGGGGACATGCCCGGGGGGAGACGCTGGAGATTGAAATTCTGCCGAATATGGGTGCCTGTGGAAAAAAGATTATGGATCTCGGGCTTCCATCCGAAGTGCTCATTCTCCTCATCGGACGCGGTGATGACTACGTTGTGCCAAAGGGGGATACCCTTCTCGAACCCTATGACACACTGCTGCTGCTCGGGGAATCCGATAAGCTCGCGGAAGTGCACCAGGTGATTCTGTCGCCGAAGCGACGCCCGATCAGCACTTCCTGGCCCGTTGATCCGCTCACGGCCCTTCCCTATTCCACGGATGAGCGATTTCTGTCGCGACAGGTGGTTGTGGCCGGTCATGGCCGCATCGGAAAACGCATTCGAGAACACCTCGCGCAGCTCAACATTCCGTGCGTTGTCATTGATGCGAATCGCGATGTCATCGAGCCTCTGCGGGAGGCGGCGGTGCCGGCGGTGCTGGGCGATGCAACCGAGGTCATCGTCCTCGTGCAGGCGCATCTGATGAAGGCAGTCGCGCTGGTCATCGCCCTGCCGGACATGGTGGTCGCCCGCAAAGTGATCGATGCGGCGCGCAAGGTTCATCCCGAAATCCGGCTCGTCATCCGGGTCGACAACGAGACGGACGCCGCATTGTTGCGTGTGGAGGAACCGGGGGCCGTTGTCCTGTGCGAAGAGGAATTTGCCGCGGGCATGACGCGACATCTGCTGGAAACCATCCGATAACCGCCATCGCTCCTGGCGATGTGGAACGGGTTTCAGCGAGGGGACAGGTCCTGTGCCATCAGTGCTTCGCGGATCATCTGCCGGCTGCGTTTCAGGCGGGATTTTACTCCATCCACGGACAGGTGAAAGCGCGCCGACAGATCGACAATCGACTCTTCGTGCATGTCGTGGGCGATGAGCAGGCTGCGATCGGGCTCCTTTAATTTTTCCATTTCGAGCCGCAGGCTCTCGAAACTGCGCGCCATGACCAGGCTCCACTCCGCACTCGGCGCGTCCCTGTCCGGCATCGCCTCCGCACCAGCCGCCTCAAAGGACACATTGATGGACGGGTTGTTCTTCATGCCCCTGCGGAGCCGGGAACAGGAGGTGGCCACGATGCGGCGCAACCAGGGCTCGATGGGGGAATCGCCCCGGTAGGTGTCGAGTTTCGTCATCGCCGTGATCATGGCTTCCTGGAACGCGTCCTTTCCCAGGGTGTGGTCCCGGCAGTAATAGTTGGCAAAATCTTCGAGTCGCGTGGAGAAGCATTCCGCAATCTGCGCAAACAGCGAGCGGTCCGGGGAACTCTCCCGTATGAGCCGGGCGAAGTCCGGGCAGCGGGGACGCAGGGAATTGTCAGCATCGGCAATGGTTCCGGTCATGGGGGCAATAAAAGCATTCAAAGGAAGATTGTCCAGAAACTTCATTTTAACGATGTAATTTCCAACAAAAATGTTCGCAAATTCGCAGAACTGACAATTTTGTTGTCTCTATTTGACTGTGACACAAAAATGTCCTAGCTCTTCGCCATGAACGCGCAACCCTTCACCTACCAGCAACTTCAGGCCCTCCACGACATCGCCGGCGATCTGGCCACGCCCGGCGAATTTCACGAAGCCCTGCAGCGCGCGCTGAACCGCATGTCCGATCAGCTCGGCGTCCGCCGGGGCATGATCAGCATCTACCTGCGGGACATCGAGGAGCTGCGTACGATTGTGGCCAACAACATGACGGAAGAAGAGACCGACCGGGCCCGGTTTGCCCCCGGGGAAGGCATCACGGGCCGGGTGCTGCGGGAAGGACGCGCCATCATTGTTCCGCGCATCGCCGAGGAGCCCGCCTTCCTCAACCGCTCGGGCACGCGCAACAAGGATGCGAATCCCGAAATGTCGTTCATCTGCGTGCCCATCTGTTTCGGCGCGGAAGTGGTGGGCACCCTGTCCGCGGATTTCACTGCCCTCGGCGAAGCGGACCTGCAACGGGAGCAGGCCCTTCTCGAGGCCATCGCCCACCTCATCGCCTCCCGCGTGGAGCGGCGCCGGATGATTGAGGAAAACAAGCGGCTGAAGGAGCTTGAATCGACGGACGGCAACAGCATCATCATCGGTTCGTCGGACGCGGTCAAACACGTGCGCCAGATGATTGCCCAGGTGGCGGATTCGCGCACCACCGTGCTGCTGACCGGCGAAACGGGCACCGGCAAGGGGCTCGTGGCGCGGGCCATCCACCGGGCGAGTCCGCGGCGGGATCAGCCGTTCGTCCACCTGAACTGCGGGGCGATTCCCGAACACCTCGTCGAAAGCGAGCTCTTCGGACACGAAAAGGGCGCGTTCACCGGCGCCGTGGCCAACCGGGAAGGACGGTTCGAGGTGGCCGGCAGCGGCACCATCTTCCTCGACGAGATCAACTCCCTGCCCTCCCAGGCCCAGGTGAAGCTCCTCAAGGTTATTCAGGACCGCCAGTTCGAGCGGGTCGGCGCCACAAGGAGCATCCACACGAACGCGCGGATCATTACCGCCACAAACCGGGAACTGGAAAAGGAAGTGGAGGAGGGACGGTTCCGCGCGGACCTGTTCTACCGCCTGAACGTGTTTCCCATTCTCATTCCGCCCCTGCGCAACCGCGGCGCGGACATCATGCTGCTCACAGACCACTTCATCGCGCGGTACGCCGAAGAGATGGGCCGGAAAGTGGAGCGCATCGACACCCCCGCCATTGACCTGCTGATGGCCTATCACTGGCCGGGCAATGTGCGCGAACTGGAAAACGCCATCGAGCGGGCGGTGCTGCTGTCCGAAGGCGGCGTCATCACCACGCGATGCCTGCCCCCGTCCCTGCAGATGAAATCCATGGAGGAGCGGGCCGGCACCCGGGGGCGCCTCGAACAGCTCGTCGCCGCCTACGAGATGGGCCTTATCAAGGACGCCCTCAAGGACGCCGGCGGCAATCAGACGAAGGCGGCCCAGCTCCTGGAGACGACCAAGCGGATCATCCAGTACAAAATTGCCAAGTACGACATCGAATATCGCAATTTCCGCAAATCCGGTCGCTGACAGGAAGGCCGCTACTTCAACCCGTAGTCGACGGCCATCTGATCGTAGAGCTGCAAAGCCGGTCTGGGCGTGAATTCCCGGGCGGTCCAGTCCGCGTCGAAGAGGCCGCTGCCCCACTCGCCGTCCTCCGTCGGTTCCCACATGAAGGTGCCGAGTCCCCGGGGAAGGCCGTGCATCAGATCGTTGGCCTCCCGGTAGCTGTCCGCGTATTCGGCGATGACAAATGAGAGGTCGGGGTAGTTGAGGGCCAGCGCCTGAAAATTGTCGGTCCAGTCCGCGATGGGGCCGTGGTAGCTGGTGTAACAGGACTCGCCGAGCACATCGAAGGAGACGCCCCTCTCCAGCGCTTCGTCCACCCACCAGGTGGTGGTGGCGTTGTCGGCGCCCCGATCGAGGTGCAGCATGGTGCGGATTTCCGGGTCCACGTCCCTGACTGCGTCGAGACCGGAAGTGAGGAGCTGCGCCAGCTGGTCCCAGTTGTCCGGGTCGTAGGTGTGGCCATCCGGATGGAGCATGCCCGGGGTGATTTCGTTGCCCACCTGCACCATGTCCGGCAGGGCGCCTGCCGTCCGCAGGGCGATGAGGGAATCGTGGGTGTACGCGTAAACCGCCTCCACCAGCTCTTCAAATGAAAGGGTGGCCCATGCGGCGGGCTTGATCTGGGCGCCCGGGTCGGCCCAGGTGTCGGAATAGTGGAAATCGAGCAGCAGGCCCATGCCCGCGTCCTTTGCCCGGACGGCCATCTCGATGGTGTGGGCCAGATCGCAGTAGGGTTCGGCGCGGGTGCCGAAGGCGAACTGATATCCCTCCGGGGCTCCCGGATTGTGAAAGAGCCGCAGCCGCACGTAGTTGAATCCGTGTTTTTTCAGAATGGCGAAGACGTCGAACGCCGCGCCGTCCTCGACGAATGAAAACCCCTGATCCTCCCGCTCCTGCACGAATGAGATATCGGCGCCCAGGATGTAGGGCACGTCCACATGCCCGGGGTCTGTTCCGGAATCGCTGTCCGTATCGGTGTCGGAACCGGTGTCCGTGTCGCCGTCGGAGTCGGAGTCGGTGTCGCTGTTGGTGTCACTGTCTGCATCCGTGTCGGCATCACTGTCGCTGTCCGCGTCGGCGTCATTGTCGCTGTCGGCATCACCGTCGCTGTCGGCATCGCTGTCCGTGTCGGTGTCGGCATCGCTGCCGGTGTCGCCCTGTCCTTCGGAATCTGCCGTTGGATGGGACTGACCGCATCCGGACAGCAGCAGATACAGCAACGCAATTTTCCACATGGGCCCTCCGGAGTGCAATGATACCTGCACCCCAGTCTACGCGGGCGCGACGGAGCGTCAAGACGGCTCAGCCGAAGATGTTCTGCAGGAGCAGGGCGAGGAGAATGATGCCAAGGGGAATGCCGAACAGAATGATGAACAGCTTCATGGGCGATTCGGGTTTGTCGCCGTCGCCGTCTTTTGTCGTCGTTTCTTTCTCTTTCATGGTGTCACTTCTCAATCCGGTTGTGGCACCTGCGCGGCCCCGGCGAACGCCCGTGGGGCGATCCCGGAAACCGCTGCAGAATGCGGTTTCGAAGGTTCCGTCGTCCAATTCAACCGGTCAGGAAAGGGGCGGCGCCCGGGGCGCGTTCGACGGGAAGGGATGTCCTCCGCTGAAAGGAGGTGCCGTGAAGACGAAGAAGAATCCGGGGTTGCGCCAACGGGAAAAACGCTCCGCCGTCAGAACCGCCGGACAGTCGACGGCTGGTGGATTCGCATCCTGGCGACCGGCGCGCATGGCGACGGACGAGGACCCGTGTTCGCGGATGGCAGCAGGAAGAGGGCTGCCGCTGTCGGTGAGAAAGGAACCGGCATCCCCGACCGGGCCGGACGCCGGATCGATGGTGGCTGCGGTCAGTCCTGCGGGCGACGCCAGCAGCATCGCGCACAGCAGCCGGACAACGGGTCCGGGTCGGCGGGTCAGAGGAAGAAGACGGCTGGCGGCATGTCTGATCATGGTCGGTTCTGCGATGAACATAGCACCGGTTCAGGAGAAACGCCCGGGAATTGCCCGCCGGGTGGAAAAATCAGCGGGTATTGAAATGCCTGATCCAATTCGAATATATGAAATTGTCTATTTATTATCATTCGCGGGACGCCACCGCGAAGATGCAGGTATTCGTACATAATGATCGCGTCAGTGAACTTTTTCATGGGAGGCCATTCATGAGTCGTATTTTTCGCGCTGTAACAATTTTTTCGATGATGGCGCTGCTGCTGGCGGCCATGTCCTGTTCAAAGGATCCGGCCACCCGGGGAGGGACCGACGGCGACACGGACGGGGACACGGATGGCGACACGGACGGGGACACGGATGGCGACACGGACGGCGACAGCGACGGGGACAGCGACGGCGACAGTGACGGGGACAGCGACGGCGACGCGGATGGCGGATGGCCCTTTGACGATTATTCGGACGCGGACGGCGGC
>JAKQNG010000164.1 GCA_029565915.1 Deltaproteobacteria bacterium | reverse complement strand
GTTCTACACCTGCGACAGCAGCGACGTCCCCATGACCGAACCCTGACCGCCGGTGGCGATGGGGGACTGATCACAGAAGGTTCATGGATTTCAAGCGTCGATAGAACGTACGGCGCGGGATGCCGAGGATCCGGGCCGCTTCGCTGCGGTTCCACTGGCATTGTTCCAGGACCGCGACAATGTCGTCGTGTCCCGGGCCTTCGGTTTTACGATGGGCGCTCTGCGGCGACAACGGGTCCTGATCGGTGAACATATCGGCCGTCAGTCGGTCAGTGCCGCCATGCAGGACGAACACACGGCACACGAGGTGCTCCAGTTCGCGGATGTTTCCCGGCAGGGGCCGGCGAGACAGGGCGGGAACCACGCTCCGGTCAATGGCCGGCTTCGGATGTCCAAGGCGTGCGGCTTCCCGATCGGCAAAAAGCCGGACAAACCGGGGCAGATCCTCCTGTCGCTCCGCCAGGGAGGGCAGGCGGATGGTCATTACCTGCAGGCGATAATACAGGTCTTCCCGCAGGCGGCCGTTCTGTACCAGTTCTTCCAGCGGCGAAGAACAGGAGCACAGCACTCGGAAACGGGTCTGCACGCTCCGCCCACTGCCGAGGGGCGTAAAGACCCCTTCCTGCAGTACCCGCAAAAGATTGATCTGCATCCGCGCAGACATTTCCGCGATGTTGTCCAGATAAACGGTGCCCGCGCCGGCGGTGGCAAAGATGCCCGCCGAAGATTTGTCCGCACCGGAAAAGGCGCCTTTTTCGTGGCCGAACAACAGCGATTCCACCAGGGTTTCGGGAATCGCACCGCAGGCCACCGGGATGAACGGTTCACCGCTCCGGCAGCCGGCTTCATGGATGACCCGGGCAATCGCGTCCTTTCCCGTTCCGCTGCAGCCCACGATCATCACCGGGACGGCGTTGTCCTTGACCCGCTCCACGATGTCGAACACGCGACGCATGGCAGGGCCGTTGCCGATGAGGCCGAAATAGTCCTGTCGGCCCTCCACCTGATGCCGGATGCGGGCGATCTGCTGCTGTGCGAGGGACAGGCGGGTCGTGCGGGATTCCAGGTCTTCGCGCTGCGAGCTGACCAGCGCTTCGAGCTGTTCCCGGGCCGCGGTGAGTTCCTCGTTGATGCGCCGGGCTTCCGCGAGGGCCGATGCGTGGGACAGGGTCACCGCCACCTGGTCGGCGAATGCGTGAAGAACCCGCAGGTCGGCTTCATCAAAGCAGCCGGAGCGCAGCCGGTTTTCGAGGTACAGCACGCCGAGGGCGGTGCCTCGCCACAGAAGGGGCACGCAGGCCACAGATCGCACCTGCAGGTGGTGAATGGACAGAAATTCGTTGAACCGGCGATCGCCGGTGGCGTCCACGGTAATTACCGCTTCCCGATCAAGATAGACGGATTCGGCGATGGAGCGGCTGAACTGGGTATGAGGGTTGCCTGTCTGTTCCGCAGTCATTTCCCGCGCCACCAGCACCTCGAGCCCGCCCTTTGCGGGGCCGAGGATGAAGCCGCGTTCCGCCCGCGAAATATCGATGGCCCCGTCAAGAATGGCGGTCATGAGGGCCTCGGTGTCGGTCTCGGTGGCGATGCGTCGGTTGAACGCGAGAATCCGGTAGAGGAGGGCCGATTCCCGGTCATCAGATGAACCGCGTCGGCCCGCGTCGACCAGTTCCGTGGAAGAAATGTCCGACATGGAAGCGAGGAGCTGCTTGACCTGCGCGCGGCGGACATCCTGCCAGAAGGCGCGTTGGTGTTCGGCGGGCAGACCGGATGCCAGCCCTTCGAGAATGGCGGCGGCCCGGCGGAGGCGGCCTTTTGAAAGGACATGGGAACCCCGGTCCAACAGGTTCGCGGCGGCAGTGAGGTGGGCCTGCCACAGCAGATCCCGCTGACCGGTTCCTTCGAGGGTTTCCACCAGTCGGTCGATGCGGGGCAGCGCGTCCTCGAAATGACCGGTGGCAAAAAGAAGCTGGCATCTGGTGAACTCCAGCAGGGAATCGAAATTGCGTCCCAGATCGGCCCGTGGATGGCTGGTCGCCTCGTCGATCAGGCGGGTTGCCTCCTGCAGGCTGGACGGCGTCTTCTCCGCGATGTGCGCCCGGGCCATTTCGAGGGCCACTTCGGCGCAGATGGCAAATTCACCAAGCCCCATGAACCCGTCGTACGCCGTGCACCATTTTTTTTGCGCTTCAACAGAGCGCCCCTGCCGGGCCGCCAGATCGCCCTCGTACACGGCGACCTTGAAGAGATGCGGCAGATTACCTGTGCGCTCCGCTTCTTCTCCTGCCCGCGACAAGGTCAACGCGGCTTCTTCGAACCGCCCGACGCAGAGAAGGGAGAACGCCCGGGAAATGAGAATTTCGTTGCGCTGCACCGGGTCCTCCATGGTGGCAGACAGGCGCGCGGCCTCCTCGTGGTGCTCCAGCATGCGGGACCATTGCTCCATCCAGAAAAAATGGTTGCCCAGCACCTGCAGCGAGCGGGACAGCCGCGGCAGGTTGTCCGTGGCGCGGTACAGGGCGATGGCTTCTTCGAGGGCCTGCGCCGATTCCTCCATGCGGCCGAGCAGGGACAGGATCCACGCCCGCACATCGATGGCAAAGGCGAGGGACGGATCGGCGCCGCAGCGGCGGGCCGCATCGATGGCGTCATCGGCGATGGCGAGGGCTTCCTGGTGCCGGGCCAGCGCCGCCAGGGCCTTGGCCTTTGTGCACAGCAGCGCAATGCGATCCGGACAGTCGACCAGGATGCCGTCCAGTCCCTTGTCGCAGGCCCGGATGCACGCGTCGATGCGCCCCCGCCGGAATTCCACTTCGCACAGCTCACACAGCAGCGGACCTTCCATTCGTCCGGGTGCATCCATTTCAACGACGGATTCCAGCAGGGAGGCGGCGTCATCGAAACGCCCCCGGCGCACGGCGATGCGGGCCTGCAGGTGTTTCATCCGGACGTCCTCCGGACCCTGTTGGTGACGGGCCAGCGCATCGAGCTGCGCGGCGGCACCGTCAATGTCTCCCATCTGAATGCGGACCGCGCACAGGAGCATGGTGCACGGAACGATGACATCGTCGGGCAGCGGCGACGACACAATGGTGTCGAGGATATCCGCGGCCGCGCCGGGAGAGCCCCGTGCGATCAGATCTTCGGCAATGGCGGTGCCCCGCCGGCGGACGAAATCAACCTCCCTGCACACGGCGGCATGGCGGAGCCGTCGTTCGTCGGTCTGTTCCAGCTCGAACGCCCGTCGGGAAAAGGAGATGCGTTCGGTGTCCGTCATGCGGGCGCGAACGAGGTCGGCGAAGGCGGCGGTGGACACTTCCGCGCCGGAGGGACCGTCCGTCAGCAATCGCCGTTCGATCAGCGTGTCGATGGCGTCCCTCGCGGGGGAGGGAATTTCCGCCACGCTGCAGAGCAGTGTGAGGGGAGACGGGTGGTCGAGGATCGCGGCGGCGCGCAGTACGCGCAGGGCATCGTCCGGCAATCTGGACAACTGCTCCTCCCAGCGGGTGGTCAGTGTTACGGGAACCGAGCGGGACACCAGGTGGGACAGGGTCTTTCCTGTCCGCACGGCGGCTTCCAGCAGGGAGATGACAAACAGCGGGTTCCCGCCCGTATGCTGCAGTACATCTGTTGCGGAGGAGACGGCGGAACGGCCGATGGTCCGCTCGATGAGCGATGACACCGTTGACAGGGCAAACGGCGGCATGGTGAGGGATTCGGCCTGGCCGATCAGGTTCTGGCGGGTGCAGTCGTCGCGCACGGTGGCGAGGACAAACAGGCGGACGTCGGGCCCGTTGTGAGCCAGCACGGCGCGGATGATTGTCAGGGCCTCAGGGGATGCCCGATCCAGATCTTCGAGAATGAGCAGCAGCGGTCGGCGGCGGGCGCAGGAGGCAATGAGCCGGGCGGTGCGGGATGCCCTTCGGGCGATGCCGTCGGGGCGCTCGATGTCGTTGCGGAGTGCCCGGAATTCCTCGTCCAGATCCGGCGGAATCCAGCCGTCGAGCTGGTCCCACAGCCGCGTCAGGAATTGCAGGGATCGGGCCGTGCCCTCAAATGAAATCCACGCCGTGTGGGCATCGCGCAACTGGGCCTGCCATTTGACGGCCCGGGCCACCGCACGGCGACCGCTGCCCGCTTCGCCCTGCAGCACCAGCAACCCGTCACCCTGCTGTCCGTCCAGCCTGGTCCGCACGGCCCCCGATATCCGCGACACGATGTCCTGTCGATCCCCGAGCAGGTTCATGCTGGGCACGCGGCTGTTGTCATCGGCGGGCACCTTTGACGGTGCGAGGCCTGTCAGCGCCGCTTCGAGTTCGTCCAGATCGGGAAACCGGTCGTCGGGACGCCTGGCCATCAGCCGGTGGGTGATGTCTTCGAGGCCGCGCAGGATGCCCCGTTCTTCGTCGCTGCGGGCGTTGAACCGCGTCGCGTGCAGCCGGGGCCGCGCATCTGCCAGGTGGGCGGCGATGATGTCGTCGATGGTGCCGTCGAAGGGCCGTGCGCCGGTGAGAATTTCATGGAAGGAGATGCCCAGGGAGTACAGATCGGAGCGGTGGTCCACGCTGTCGCCGGCCAGCAGCTCCGGAGGCATGTACGGCACGGTGCCCCGGGGTGGCGTCGCGCCGGCGGCCAGGTGGGTGAAGGAAAAATCGATGGCCCGCACGCGGGGCGACGGACCGCCTTCGACCATCAGATTGGTCGGCTTGATGTCTCCGTGGAGCAATCCTGCCCGGTGGAGGGGCCGCAGGGCCCGGCAGGTCTCCACGCAGATGGCCAGCAGGGTCTGCGGATCGGTGCCGGCAGTGGCCGACAGCAGATCGTCGCCGTCAACGAAATCCCGGGTGAAGCAGGTGCGGCCGTCGGCGGTGCGGCCGAAATCGTGGACCCTGACCAGCCGATCATGGGAGAGGTCCGCAAGGACTTCGAATTCGCGCCGGAAGAGGGCGAGGTGGTTCTCTTCCCGGTCACCATGGAGCACCTTGCGCGCCACCATACAACCGAGAAGCCGGTCCCGGCAGAGCTGGACGCTGCCCTGGGCACCTCTCCCGAGGGAGCGGATCACTTCGTAACGGTTGAGCGTCGGAGGGGCTCCGGCAGACAGGTCTGGCACATACTGAGTCATGTGTGCCATTATGGCACAGAAATTTCCGGACCGGAAAAGCCTTTTTACAGCGCGCAGGAAATCGAAAGGTCGACGGAGGCCCGGGCCTCCGGTGCATCATCGATGATGAATGCCCTGTCGATATCGAAGCGGCAGTCCTCCCTGCCCGCGGACCAGGCGACGCTTACCTGCAGGTGAACCTCGCCCCCGGCGGTCTCGAACAGCTCCGCTGTCAGCTGTTCGCCGCAGCCCGTGTCGCTGTGAAGGGAGAGGATGACAAGGGTCTGCGAAGTGAAATCGACGGACGGCAGCGGGGTTCCGGGATTGAGGCAGTGCGCCGATGCCAGCGCCGCGAGTCCTTCTGCCGTGCTGACAATGAACGCGGCGGCCAGATAATCTCCATACTGCGCATGTCCCGACATGCCCTTCATGTCCCCTTCCAGACCGTCTTCGTGTTCGTCGAGGGCGAAAACGGTGGTGGCGTCCAGACAGGTGATTGCCGCCTCCGCCGTGGTTGCCGTTCGCTCGGAGGGCAGCCATGCGGTGTCGCTGTCCGCCAGCGGCGCCGCGAGCAGGGATTCCCGGTATGCCGGACAATCTGTGCAGCCGAAAAGCGCGGAAATGAGGAAGAGCAGAAACAGAGTGCGGCCTGTCATGGCATCAGTCCTCCAGCATTTGACGGAGGTCCAGGTGGTTTGCCGCCGCCTGTGCCAGCTCTTCGTCGTCGAGGGGGCAGTGGGGCAGGACGCCCAGCACGGGTACCTTGCCGATGGTTTCGATGGCGTGCCGGTTGCCCAGCTCCGCAGCGGGTCCACGGTTCAGCACGACCCCCGCCACGGGAATGGCGCGGGCCCGGGCCGCTTCGATGGTGAGCAGGGTTCCGTTGATACTGCCCAGGGCGTCCGGGGCGACGATCAGCAGCGCAAAGCCTGTGCGGGCGATGACATCCGCGTAGAGCAGTTGGTCCGACAGGGGAACGAGGAGGCCGCCGGCCCCTTCTGCGATGACGATATCCGCATTCTGCCGGGCCCGGTGCAGGAGATCGAGGATGGGCTGTTCTTCGATGACGACGCCGTCCTGTCCTGCCGCCAGATGGGGGGACACGGGGGCGGTGAGCAGGTAGGCGCAGTGGGCGTCCATGGGCGCGCGGGATTTGCAGGCCGCCATCAGTGCGCGGACGTCAACAGGGGCGGGCATGCCGTCCTTCCGGGGCACGCCGCTTTCCACGGGTTTGACCGCCATGACCCGTCGGCCGCTGTTCACCAGGCAGCGGGTGATGGCCCGGGTGACCACGGTCTTGCCCACGCCGGTGCCCGTGCCGGTGACAAACAATCCCTTCAAGTTCCCACCGCCTCTGTCAACGCGCGGATCAGACCGTCGATCTGCGCGTCCGTGTGGTGGGCGCACAGGGTGATGCGGAGTCGCGCGGTGCCGGGTGCCACCGTGGGCGGGCGGATGCCCTGGACGAAGAATCCCCGATCCCACAGGCGCGAAGAGATTTCCATGGTGCGCCCGCTGTCGCCGATGAGCAGTGGCTGAATGGGCGTGTCGCTGTCACAGATGGGCAGGCCCGCTTCCCTGGCCCCGCGGCGGAAACGGGCGATGTGGCGGAAAAGGATGTCCCGCTGCGGATCGGCGTCGCGGACAAGTTTGATGGCTGCGATGGCCGCGGCGCACAAAAGCGGCGGTGCAGCGGTGGAATAGAGCAGGCTGCGGGCCGTGCTTTTTAACAGTCGGGCCGCGTCCGGTTGGCAGGCTGCGCCGGCGCCGCTGACGCCGAGGGCCTTGCCGAAGGTGCCGATGAGCACATCGATTCGGTCCGTGAGTCCGAGGGATGCCGCGAGGCCTCTGCCTCCGGGGCCCAGGACGCCGATGGAGTGGGCCTCATCCAGGTAGACGGCTGCACCATATTTTTCGGCCAGATCGCAGATGTCCGACAGGGGCGGCGTATCTCCGTCCATGCTGAAGATGCCTTCGGTGACAATGAGACGCAGTCCTTGCGCGTCGCCGTGGGCCAGGAGCAGGTTCTGCAGGTGAGTGGTGTCGTTGTGGGCGAAAATCTCCACCCGCGCCCGGGACAGACGGCATCCGTCGATGATACTCGCGTGGCAGCGTTCATCCGAAAAGATGATGTCACCCGGGGCGGTGAGTGCGCTGATGGTGCCCACGTTTGCCTGGTAGCCGGACGAAAAGAGCACCGATTCGGGAAAGCCGACGAAACCGGCGAAGGCCTCTTCCAGTGCGGCGTGGAGCGAGCTGTTGCCGCTGACCAGCCGGGAGGCACCGGCGCCGACGCCCCGGGTGTCCAGGGCGGAATGGACGGCTTCGACGAGGCGGGGATGGCCGGCGAGGCCCAGATAGTCATTGGCGCAGAACACGGTTTTCGGGCCGTCCGGTGAGAGGGCTTCCGCACCGTTGGTGTCGAGCTGCCGCAGGGTCCGGAGCTGTCCCGCCTGTTCCACTGCCGCGAGTCGTGAAGCCCAGATGGTCATGGGGTGGGATTCTGGGGTGAAAAGGTCGGTCCTGCCAGTGGAATTGCGGGGAATCCTTTGATAATGAGACAGAATTCAGCAGGACGGTATTAGTTTGACAAGGCCGGAATCATGATTTAGTTGGGGCCGTGAAGTGAATTTTTACTGAAATGTTTTAAAAATACTGAAATGAGGTACGCGAATGAAAAATACTAACGATATCATTAACAACACCAATGACGAAGAGCGGGTCGGGTTTGTGGCGGAGCGGGACGGTGAAACCTGGGCCACAGCGGAGGCCCCCTGGGTCGGTGCGGAAGCGAGGTGGCGCGCCAGCATTACGCCGGAGGCGCCGCCCGCCGACCATGGGGAACTGTCCCAGCCGGAACTCGCCTTCCGGTTGAGCGTGTACGAGAACCTGGCCCTTTCGGAGGAAGAGTCGCGGCACATGCAGACGGTCATCTCTACTGTGGCGCCTCTGCCGGAGGAGAAAAAGGGGTCCCCGGCAAAGGTGATCCTGTCCCATGGGGCGCTGGCGGCGGCCGTGGCGCTGGTCACCTGGACCGCGTTCAACCTGTACAGCCTGCACCGGGGGGACGAAGGACGGCGAACGGCGCTGGTGACGGCGGTGCAGAATACCCCGGCCCTGCCGGCACCGGCCGGGGAGCAGGAAGTCCTTCCCGGGAATGATACGGCCGGACAACCGACTGCCCCGGTGGTGGAAGATGCGCCAGCGGAGGTCGAAATGACCTTCAGCGAAGAAGAAACGTTTGAATCGGAAAAACCGGAAAAGGAAGCCTCCATCCCCGCGGAGGAAGAAAAGATCATCGCGGATGCACCGGCGGACGGGGGCGAGGCGGAGACTCCCGATCCGGCGGCCATGGCCACCCTGGAATCCATTGCGGGTCCCGCGTTCCGCGTTCCCGACGAACCGGTGCTGTCGCCGCCGCTGCCCGCGCTGCCGCAGAAAGACGAAATTGTGCGTACCATGGACCGCCTGGCATCCGACGTGGTCCGCTGCCGGGCCGGGGAGATGTCCGGACGGATTGTCCTTGAGCTGGTCGTGTCCGGGGAGACGGGAAAGGTGCTGTCCGCAAAGACCGTCGACGATACATTCAAAGGAACATCCACCGGGCGTTGTGCGGCCAAGGTGGTGAGCGACGCGCAGTTTTCGATGTTTGAGAGACCCCGCCTGACGATCCGCTATCCCTACGACATCTGATTTTTGATTCCCTCAGCGTTTTTCGAGGGGCGTGTAGCCTTTGGGCGACGTGACGTTCTTGTAGGCGGGACGCATGATCCGCTTCTGGACGAGCAGCTCTTCGATGCGGTGGGACACCCAGCCGGCGGTCCGCGCCATGGCAAAGAGGGGCGTGTAGAGTTCCATGGGAATGCCGAGGCAGTCGTAGACGAATCCCGAGAAGAAATCCACGTTGGGGGACACCTTCTTGCTGTTCTGCTTGACCTCCGCAAAGGCCTGGGGAACCACCTTTTCCATCAGCGAAAACAGGTTCAGCTCGTCCATGCGGTTCTTTTCCTGGGCCAGCTTCAGGGCGTAGTCCTTGAGGATGATGGCCCGGGGATCGCTCAGCGTGTACACCGCGTGTCCGAACCCGTACACCTTTCCGGATCGGTCGCCCACTTCGCCCCGCAGGATGCGCCCCACGTAGTCCCGCAGCTCGTCGGCGTTGGTCCAGTTCTTCACGTTGGCCTTGATGTCGTTCATCATGCGGGCCACGTACACATTGGCGCCACCGTGGAGCGGTCCCTTGAGGGAACCCAGAGCCGCGGCGATGGCCGAATAGGTGTCCGTTCCGCTGGAGGTGACCACCCGGGTGGTAAAGGTGGAGTTGTTGCCGCCGCCGTGATCCGCGTGCAGAACGAGCACAGTGTCCAGCACCCGGGCCTCGGTTTCGGTGAACTGCCCGTCGTCCCGGATGAGGGAGAGAAAATCCTGGGCGGCCGTGTAGTCCCGGTTGGAGCGATGGATGATCAGGCTGCGGCCCCGGAACGTTTCGAGATAGACGCGGTAGGCGTAGGCCACAATGCACGGCACCTTGGCCACCAGCTCCACGGACTGCCGCAGCAGGTTGTCAAAGGAGGTGCCGTCCGGGTTTTCGTCGAACGAGTAGAGGGTCAGCACGGATCGCGCCAGCGCATTCATGATGTCGGGTGTGCGGAACGTGGAAAGCTGGTCGCGCACGAAGTTTCTGGGCAGCTCCCGGTTTTCGGCCAGCAGCTGCCGGAAGAATTTCAGCTCGCTGGTATCGGGCAGTTTGCCGGCCAACAGCAGATAGGCGGTTTCTTCGAACAAGTAGCGGTCTTCCTTCTGTCCCGCCGCGATGATGTCGCGCACGTCAATGCCCCGGTAAAACAACCGGCCGTCCACGGGAACCAGCTCTTCGTCGTACTTGTGATAGCCCATGACCGAGGAAATCTCGGTGAGGCCCACCAGCACGCCGCTGCCGTCTTCGTTGCGCAGGCCGCGTTTGACGTTGAACTTGGTGAACATCTCGTTGGAGATGGAGTTGTGGCTCTGCACTTCGCGGCTCAGTTGTTCAAAAAATTCCTTCATCGCATCACCTTGCAGGGTCCGCTGGCCGGCCATCTGCACAAGTGAGATGGTCGCCCGGATCCGGGCAGAACTGTATGACAGGCAACCCCGAGGTTTTTGATGATTTTTTTGCATAAATCAGCGACTTTTCGAGGCAGGCGTCCCTCCCTGGCGGACAGTCTGGAAACGGCGGAATGTGGAAATGGCGGATTTCAATAAAGTGGGTTTTCTCGCGTTCGACGATGCGCAGCGGATTCTCATGTGCCGCAAGGATCACTTCACCTCGCGGCTCATTCTGCCGGGGGGGCGCATCGAAGGGGACGAAACGGACGATGAGTGCCTGCGACGGGAGCTGGCCGAAGAACTCGGCGAGGTGACGCCTCTGGAAGTGTCCTTTGTGGGCGTGTATCGCGACATGGCCCACAGCGACGATCCGTCCGTGAAAAAGACGCTGGAACTGCGGCTGTACAGGGGCATTCTGCGGGGGAAGCCGTCGCCTCGCAGCGAAATCACCGAGCTTGTCTGGTTCGGAAAAGACAGTGATCCGGGGGAACTGACCCCGATTTTTTCCAACCACATCCTGCCCGATTTACAGCGACGCGGCATTGTCGCGTGGTGAATTCGCGTCCATTGCCGCAATGGCACCAGACCGCGGAACTGCTGGCGCCGGCCGGCACACGGCGCATGGGCGAAATCGCGGTGAACGCGGGGGCGGACGCGGTGTACATCGGCGCAGGGCGGTTCAGCGCCCGGCGGAGGGCGGGAAATGAGCTGGAAGATATCGCGCAGCTCGCCAGGTACGCCCATCGATATCGCGCAAAGGTTTACGGCGCTGTCAACACGCTGGTGAACGACAAGGAGCGTCCGGCGGCGGTGCAGTTGATTCATCAGCTCGTCGACGCGGGGGTGGACGGCATCATCCTCGCGGATCCGGAGCTGCTGCACGAATCCCTGCCGTCGGTGCCCCTTATCGCCAGCACCCAGATGCACAACATCGATGCGGCGCAGGTGCAGCGACTGGAGAGGGCCGGTTTTTCAAGGGCCATCCTCGCGCGGGAGCTGGATATCGAAGACATCCGCCGCATCCGGGCCGCCACTCGCATGGAACTGGAGGTATTCGTCCATGGCGCCCTGTGCACCGCTTATGGCGGCTGCTGCGACCTGAGCCGCCACAAAGGGGGTCGCAGCGCGGACCGGGGCAACTGCGCCCAGCCCTGCCGGTTGCGTTATCGACTGGAGGATCACAGCGGACAGGTGTTTGCCAGCGGGCATCTCCTTTCTCTGCGGGATTTGTGTCGCATCGATCAGATCGGCCCGCTGCTGGATGCGGGGGTCAACTCATTCAAGATCGAGGGCCGTCTGAAAGACGAAATCTACGTGGCGAACGTGGTGCTGGCCTACCGTCGGGTCCTGGATGCCGCGCTGGCAGAACGAAAAATGCGCGGATCCACGGATCGCATTACGGCGGGGTTTGTTCCCGACCTGCGCAAGTCGTTTCAGCGGGGGTATGTGGCAGGCTTTGCAAGGGGAAACGAATCCATGGCGGCGTTTCGTTCGCCCAAGAATATCGGCGAAACGGTGGGAACCGTGTTGCGCAGCGCGGGACGGACGCTGATGCTCCACGGCGGAAGTGATCTGTGCCCCGGGGACGGGTTGTGCTGGTTCAACGGCGACGTGCTCGAAGGATCGTTTGTGGCGCGCGTCGATGGTGATTCCGTTGAAACCTCGACTGGTGCACCGCAGGAAGGAACAGTGGTGTACCGCAACCGGGACCTCGCGTTTTTCAACGCGGTCCGCCGGGGACCTCCCGTGCGGCGGGTGCCCGTGACCATGACGGTGAGGCGCTGCGCGGATGGTGTGGAACTGGTGATCGCCGACGCTGCGGGAGGGTGCGCTGTGGCAACTCTGGATGGACCGCTGCCGGTTTCCGTGGATCCGGTTGCCAACGAGGCGCGCTGGCGCACGCAGCTGCAGAAAACCGGCGATGTGGAATTTGTCTGTGACCACGTGACGGTGGAAGGGGCGCTGCCGGCGGCAAAGGTGGCCGCCATGAACGATCTGCGCCGCCGGGCCTGTGGCGCCCTGCGTGAGCTCCGGGAAAACCGCCGTCTGACAGCGCCGCCCGCGAGGCCATCGGTTGAACTCGCAGAGCGGCAGTTGCACCGTCCGGGCCGGGTGATGCTGTCGAAGTACTGCCTGCGACGGGAGCTCTCCGCCTGCCTGCGGACCCCATCGGGCAGAACCCTGCCGGACGGGCTGGTGCTGGTGGATGACCAGGGGTGCCGCTGGGGACTGCGGTTTGATTGCGATGCCTGCGAGATGTCCATCTGCGTTCTTTCCCCGGACGCGGACTCTGAGTAGAATGACCGGCATGATGCGCATCCGGGACATTCTGCACCTGACACAGCAACAAACGGACGTCGTGGCGCAGGGCTGGGTCCAGACCGCCCGCACCGCGAAGAACGTCACCTTCATCGAGCTGACGGACGGCTCCACCCTGCGACCACTGCAGGTGGTTGTGGGCGAAAACTGCACAGGCAGCGCGGATACGCCGGGCACAGGGGCGGCGATCCGGGTGCGCGGCGATCTGGTGCCGTCCCCGGCGGCCGGTCAGGCATTCGAACTCGTCGCCGCTGAACTGGAGGTGGTGGGTCCCGTGGGGGACGACTATCCCCTGCAGAAGAAGCGCCATTCGTTTGAGTTTCTGCGCACCATCGCCCACCTCCGGCCGCGGGCAAGGACGTTCGGCGCCGTGTTCCGGGTGCGGCACGCCCTGTCCATGGCCATTCACCGGTTCTTCGATGAGCGGGGGTTCATTCAGGTGCACACGCCCATTATTACCGGTTCGGACTGCGAGGGGGCCGGGCAGATGTTCCGTGTGACCACCCTGCCGGCGTCGATGCCACCCATGGCGGACGGGGAAGTGGATTTTTCGAAGGACTTTTTCGGGAAGCCCGCATCCCTCACCGTGAGCGGCCAGCTGGAAGGGGAGATTTTTGCGCTGGCGTTTTCAAACATCTACACCTTCGGGCCCACGTTCCGGGCGGAAAATTCCCACACGGCGCGCCACGCGTCGGAGTTCTGGATGGTGGAGCCGGAGATGGCCTTCTGCGATCTGGCAGGAGATCGCCGGGTGGCCGAAGAATTCATCCGCGACATTGTGGGGGCGGTGCTGACACGCTGCGGCGACGACATCGATTTTTTTGACGAGTGGGTGGAAAAGGGGCTGCGCCGGCGGCTGGAGGCCCTGGTGTCGTCGTCATTTGAAACGATGACCTACACCGAGGCGGTGGCGGCCCTTGAAAACGCGAAGAAGTCGTTCGAGTTTCCCGTGAAGTGGGGCCTCGACCTCCAGTCGGAGCACGAGCGCTGGATAACGGAGGAGCTGGTGAAGCGCCCCGTGTTTCTCATCGACTATCCGCGGGACATCAAGGCGTTTTACATGCGCGTGAACGACGACGGCCGGACCGTGGCGGCCATGGATCTGCTGGTGCCCCATGTGGGGGAGATCATCGGCGGCTCCCAGCGGGAGGAACGCCTGCCGGTGCTGGACGAACAGCTCGAACGCTTTCACCTGAAAAAAGAAGACTACTGGTGGTACCGGGACCTGCGGCGGTTCGGCGGCGTGCCCCACGCGGGGTTTGGCCTGGGCTTCGAGCGCGCGCTCATGTACGTCACCGGCATGCAGAACATCCGCGACGTGATCCCGTTTCCCCGCACACCGGGCAGCGCGGATTTCTGAACCCGTTTTTCTGCTGTATCGTCGACGGCTTCTTCAGGGCGGTTTTTTTGAATTCCCGAATGATTTCCGCTTTCCCGGGTGGGGTGCCCGACCGGGGAAATGGCGTCAGTTGCACGTCAGTTCGTCATTGACGTAGCAACCATCGGCAGCATTTCCGGAACAGGAATCGATGGTGTTTTGCGGGTCGATCGCCGCGAGCTGCGTACAGATGTCACAATATGGCAGGACGGCATTGTTGCTGATGTTCAGCCATAAGTAGTCGGGGACCGAGGTAAGGTTTTCCAGTCCGGACAGGCTGGTCAGGGACGCATTGTTTTCAATCGTCAGCCCGGGGACCGAGGTGAGTTTTTCCAGTCCGGACAGGCTGGCAAGGGACGCATTGCCTTCAATCGTCAGGCTCCCTTCAATCGAGATGAGGTTGTCCAATCCGGACAGGCTGGTCAGAACGGCATTGTATCTAATCGCCATGTTCCCATAAAACATGGTGAGGTTCTCCAGCCCGGACAGGCTGGTCAGAACGGCATTGTCTGCAATCCACAGGTTGCCATAGACCGAGGTGAGGTTGTCCAGACCGGAAAGGTTGGGCAAGACGGCGTTTGTAATTACCAAGTCCTCGTTTACATCGGTGAGTTTTCCCAGACCGGACAGGCTGGTTAGAACGGCATTGTCTGTAATCCGCAGGTCACCCCAGACTATGGTGAGTTTTTCCAGCCCGGACAGGCTGGTCAGAACGGCATTGTCTGCAATCCACAGGTCGCCAGTGACCTTGGTAAGGTTCTCCAGTCCGGAAAGGTTGGGCAGAGCGACATTGTTGCTGATGATTAGCCCGCCGACCTTGGCGAGGTTCTCCAGCCCGGACAGGCTGGTCAGGTTTTCATTGCCTTCAATCCTCAGTTCCCCATGAACTGCGGTGAGAGACGGGAGGTCAACAGTTGTTAAATTTGAAAACCGGATTTCCAGATTTCCGGCGATGCAGGGATATGGCTGAAAGGCGTTCAGGTCATCAATACTGCTGATCAGATAGTGTCCATCATAGCAGCCCGATGTGTCGGTATCGGTGTCGCTGTCGGCATCGGTATCACTGTCGCTGTCGGCGTCGGTGTCGGCATCGCTGTCGGCATCGGTGTCGGTATCGGCATCGGTGTCGGCATCGGTACCAGCGTCGCCGTCGCTGCCACAACCGCTCGAAAGAACCAGCAGCACCGGGCACATCAGAACAAAAATTGCCTGTTTCATGTCAGACCTCCAGGGAATCATGGTTTGGCCGCCAGTCTATCACACAGTACCATTGTCGGGAGTGATGTTTTTCCGAGGACCGAGCCATATTGCTTGTGGCGGTATAAACATCGGGAATGCTAGTATGCGTTCATGAGTGCTCCGAATTGGAATTGTCTGTTCCGCTGTGGTGTTGTCACAATGATGACTCTGCCGGGTTGCTGGAAAGCCCTCCCGGCAGATGTGGACTCGGAATCGTCCTTCCAGACAATGGAACCGCCAGATGACGAACCTTTCCACAGTGACAGTAATGGAGGCCCTGACGTCGATGAAGGCACGGAAATGACACTGCACCCGGGAAGCGATGCCGGAACAGATGTCGGGTCTGACAGTGGAACTGAATCCGACGGCGTATCTCCAACGGATACGACGACGGATACCGGATTGCCTCTCTGGTGTATCGGAGAAGATGTCTGGTACGATCCCGTCAGCAATCTGTGCTGGGACAATCGGATGAATGATGAGACCGTTTGTCAGGATCAGGCGGTGGATCGATGTACCAGCCTCGTGCTGGCCGGTTCAGCGAACTGGGATCTCCCGAATGCCATGGAACTGATTTCGCTTCTGCGCGGATGTGCCGGCGGTTCTACTGACGATTCGTCCGCATTATCGTATTGTCGACTGGCGGGGCAACCATGTCCCTTTGAACAACCGTGCGAGACAGCACCCCATTGCCAGTGGTGCATCGAAGGAAACGGGCCTGGCCAGAGCGGCCTGTATATGGATCCATTTCTGCAATCCGCCGGCGACTGGTTTCTGAGTGCAACGGACGCGTCGGCGAATTCGCTCCTTTGCTGGGTGGTCAATTTTGCCACAGGCGCAGTCATGACCGGGACATGCTACGGCTATACAGAACACCATTATCGCTGTGTCCGACGCCCGCCGTCCTGATTCGCCGCTGTTTCATAACAACTACAACTTCATTAACTGTCCGGTAAAAACGCCCTCCGTGCATTTTTTCTGCATTTTTTTGGCACAATTCACCCCCGAGCGGCCGAAAGAGGGACATCAACCCCAACCGGAAAGGTGGAGGCGCGATGAACTTCGAACAACCGGCCTGTTATTTTCGCAGAGCAGACCGGGGAACGGCAACCGTTGAGCAACTGGTGATGCTGGCCACCGTGGCCATCGCCTTTGCGGCGGCGATGCTGTCCCTCGGTCCGGCGCTGCTCGATTACCACAGCGGCATCGAATTCATCCTGTCTCTGCCGATCCCATGACCAGCGAAAGGAAACAGACCATGAACGAACAGACGAACAATCAGACGAACAGCCAACGGAAACTCGCCCGGAACGAAAAGGGGCTCTCCACCGTGGAGTACATCATCATCCTCGTGCTCATCGCGGTGGCGGGCATCAGCCTGTGGCAGGAATTCGGTGATGTACTGAGCGACAAGATCACCGGCGCCACCGCCGAAGTGGAAGGGCTGTAGGCACATGCCATCGCTGTCACCCGGCACCATCGCGATTCTTCTGGCTGCCTGCGGTTGTGCCGCCTGGACAGACCTGCGCACGGGCCTCATCCCCAACCGCCTGACCGCCATTGCCGCCATGGCCGGCCTGGTTGTCGCCGGAATCGAAGGTGGCGTTCGCGGCCTTGCCGCCGGTGTGTGCGGTGCGCTGGTGGCAGCGCTGGTACCTCTTCTGCTGTTTCGGAAAAACGCCATGGGAGGCGGTGACGTGAAGCTTTTTCTGGCCATCGGCGCCATTTCCGGCACCGCCATGGCTCTGGAAATCCAGATGATGGCATTTGCCACAGGTTCCCTGTTCGGCATCGGCCTGTGGATCCGGCGAGGGTTGCTGACACACAAAGTGGCAGCCTTCGCCGGATTCTGCCGCCGCCGCTTCCGGGCCGCTGATGCTGCGGAAGAACGCACGGAAATCCGGTTTGCCCCTTTCATCCTGATGGCTGCGCTGATGGTGATTGCCGCCCACGCTCTGCGCACGGAAGTGCTGCCATGGTAAACCGTCGCGGCATCGTGCAGGTGGAATTTCTGATCGTCATCGTGCCGCTGCTCACGTTTCTTCTGTGCCTCATCCAGTTCGGGCTGCTGTGCGGCGCAAAAGTGCTGGTGGCCCACGCCGCGCAGCAGGCGGCCCGGGCGGCGGTGGTGGTGCTGCCCGACGACAGCGAGGGCGCAGACTACGCCGGTGATGAACTGAACCGGGTGGGCCCCGGCGAAGGTCTGGACGCCTATCGGCAAGCGCCGGACAACGGGCGCTACGAAACCATCCGCATGGCCGCACGACTGCCCCTGTCGCCTTTGTCGCCGTCGCCGGCAGCAGTGATGGAAAGCAGCGTGAGACGGGCCCTGGATACAGGCTTCGTTCAGCAACTCCTCGGTCTCGAAGGGTGGAGTCGATACGCCGTGGCATTGAGCTTTCCAGATGGCGCAGGTGGGTATCTGTCCGCCTTCGGCGCCCGGGTTCCGATTACCGCGGAGATCACCTTTCTTTTTCCGTGCCGGGTGCCTCTGGCAAACAACCTGATGTGCCACTCGTGGCTGGCCATTCCGGAGGACCGTCGGGAGTTGCTGACGCTGCGCGGCAATCCCCTGTCGTTCGTGGGAATCGCTGCGGGGTGGACCTTTGTTGCGCTGCAGGCAGCCCACACGCTGCCCAATCAGGGGAGGCGGTGATGGGTCGTTCAATGGAAAGGGGCGCGGTGCTGGTGATGGGCCTCTTCGCCGGGTTGTTTCTGGCGGGGCTGTTATACCACGTGGCCGGCGTGGGCCATGCCGCGGTGGAGCACCAGTTGATGCAGGAGGCAGCGGACAGCGTGGCCTGGTCGGCGGCTACGGCCAAGGCCCGGGGAATGAACACCATCGCGCTCATCAATCTGGTAATGGCCACGGTACTGGCGGTACTGGTCGCCATCCGACTGCTGCAGATGGTCATTGCCGCGGCGATGGTGGCAGTGGGGGTGGCCTGCATCTTCACCGGTGGGGCTGCCTGCGGCGCCATCGCCCCGTTGACTCAGGTGCAGATCAAGCTGGGAACTCTGGCAAAAGATCTGGAACAGCCCGTCCGCCGGGTTCTCGAAGGACTGGAAGACGCGGCCGATGCGGTGAACCGGGCCGCGCCGATCCTCGCGCAGGCCGACGCCGTGTATGTGTCCAGAAAGGAAGGACGAGGCGTGTGCACGGTGGGATTCGCCTGGCCGGTGGTGGACGAGCTGCCCACCGTAAAGGGCCGGTTCGAAGACCTGTGCGATCAGGCGGGACGCCAGGTGGCCTCCGTGAGCACCTTTTTTCTGCCGGGAGATCTGCCGGCCGCGGCCAATGATGTGGTCGGTGATCTCATCGGCGGCATGGCGTCGTCGTTTTCTGCCTGGTTCTGCGGCGGGAGCAGCGACCCGCCGGCACTCGCCGCCCGTCAGGATGTGGCCTATCCGATTGCCCTCGATGCCTCCTGTGACGCTGCGTCTGCGCGACCGTCCAGTGTGGGCGCGTGTGCAACGGAACGCTGTCGACAATGTGCCGCTCAGGGATGCAGCGCCTGCCTGTCGCGCATCGGTCGCGATGGATACAGGGAGGGACAGTGGCAGGTGCAGGAAGAGGAATGGGAGGAGCGGGAAACGGCGACCGGGGTCTGGTCGAAACACGGCTATCAACGGCGTGAGCGGCTGCGAAACCTGTCCGACGATCCGTGCGATGGACAGGGAATCTGCGGCACGGATGAAGTCTGCGTAAAGGAAGAAAGAGTGATGCTGCCGGGCACCGTCGGGGCAGTGCGGGTAATGAAAACCACCTGGGTAACCCTGCACAGTTGCGTGGTGAAGGAGCAGCAACCGCCGCAGGAAACACCCGATGCCATGGATTCTTCGGACTGGCCCGTTCACCGGGAGGTGGATGCCGATGCGACGGAGAATGACTTCCGGGTGCTGAGCGTGACAGCCGGTCGCAACCGGGGGGCAGTGCGCAGTGAACGGATTGCGGTGCCCACAGGTGCCGGGCGGGGTTCCGGATTCGGCGCCAGGATGGGATTTGCCGCCGCCCAGTTTACTTCTGTCGAAGGCGATCTGTGGCACATGGACTGGTATTCGCGGCTGGTGCGGGTAAGGACGAAGGACGCGGACGAAACAGGTGGCAACTGCGGCGGTGCCTTTGCAACGGAATGCAGTCAGTTGAGTGGCGGCCTGTCACAACTGAAGGAGCTGGAAACGTATGTCATTCACTGAAAAAAACACACTCCGGAGGCGTCCCGCCGGCGAACGGGGCGTCGCCATGGTCGAAGGCATTGCCGTCATTCCGGTGTTCATCCTGTTCTGGCTCGGTACTGCGGCCCTCGAGCGCATGTACACCGCGCGAATGACCGCTGCGTCCATGGCGGCCACACAGGCCCTGCAGGGAGCCGGGGAAGGTCACTGCGCCGATCAGAGCATCTCCTGTGAAGACCTGCCGGGAACGGAAGACGTGGCGCCCGTGCCCGAAGAACAGGCAGGACTGCTGCAGCGGTTGGGTGGCGTGCATCCGCTGGCCCTGGTTCACATGCAGACCCGCGCGGAGGTGGAGACCGAAGGATTGCGCACCACTTCTTCAGTACATGGGGAGCGCTACCTGCTGTGCAATACGAAGCCAGTGGACGGTCTGATGGAGCTGGTGGTGGCGGACGTGAAGGCGTTGCTGGGGCTGTGACATGAAAGCGTGGCAGTGGAATCTGTTGTTTGCGGCCGGTTTACTCTGTCTGTTTGTCAGCGTCGCGGAGGCGCGATTGAATGGACACTCCGGTCCGCCATTCCGATGCCTTGCACTGGGCACCCTGACGGTCGATCTGCATGCGGCGGAGCCGGGGGGCTGGTGGGCGGGGGCACCCGTTGAAGGGGAGGAACGCTGCATTCCGCGTGCAGGGGCCGTCGCGCCCTTTGCCACCATGGCCGTGGCCTTCAGCATTGCGGATGAAAACCGGCGCAGCGGGCTGTTCATCGTGCAGAAGGATGATGTCATTACCTCTCTGACGAAGTTGAAGGCACAGTTGCAACGCTCCGGGTGGCGCGAAACCGGCGGCAGCTGGGAGGCATCGCGGCGACTGGCAGAACTCGAGATGGCCAGTTTTAAACGGCAGAACGAATGGATGGATGTCATTGTGTTGACCCGGGGCGGCGCGTCGGATGCGTTTGTCATTGCAACAGGAGGAATAGAGGATGAACCGTAGTCTGTTGATTTCGATCGGTTTCGGCCTGATGGCCGGCATTGCCCACTACCTGTATGTGCGAAATCTCGATGCATCGGCCACAGGCGGCGCCAGGGTCAAAGTGGCGGTGACGGTCAACGATGTACGAACAGGACAGAAACTGTTCCAACCGGACATTGCCGTGCGGGAGGTTCCTTCGGCCTTTGTCGATGAACGGTTTGTTCCAACGAGTCGGGCGGACGATATCGTCGGCGTGCCCTTGAGCGTGGATGTCGCCGCCGGCGAGATTATCCACTGGACAGATTTTGACCAGCGTCCGGAGAGGGGGCCGGCAGATCTCGCAAAGTACGTTGAGGCCGGCCAGCGGGCCATGACCATCCCCGTCAATGCATCCCTGTCCCTGGGCGGGCTGTTACGGCCCGGGCATCGGGTCGATATTATCGGCACCTTTCCAGATGGTCGCAATGGGTCCGGGGAGCGCCAATCCCTTATTCTGCTGCAGAATATCACCGTACTGGCCGTCGGTGACGCCCTTGACGAACCGGAACCCGACCGCGGACGGTTCAACACCGTCACCCTGAGCGTCACCATCGAACAGGGCGAACTGCTGTCGTTTTCCAGCGATCTGGCCAGCCTGTCCCTGGTCCTGCGGGGACATCAGGACCTGACGACGGTGTCGGGCCTGGTGCCCGTACGAATGGAGAACCTGTTTTCCCCGTCGCCGGAAACCGGGCGTCCGTCCCGCGTCACCGGAGGTGCCATTGAGAGGCTGGAGGCCGATCGCTGAACCGCACGGAACGACCTTTTTTCGGAAAACAGGTCAAAGCCCGTGGACACGGGATTTCAAATCGTTACATTCACAGCATGAAGAAGGTTGTCATCCTGAGTACGCTGCTCATTTTCGGCCTGCTCCTGGGACAGGCCCGGACGTTTCTGTCCGTTGATTTTCCGTCTGCCGTCGGCCTCGGGGTGGAGTGGTTGACGCTGATCGGCCTCGCATTCATCATGATTGGCGTGGGACTTGAGTTCCGCATCGAGAAGGAACGCCTGCGTTCCTATGGATGGGACTATGTGGTGGCCATGACAGCCGCCGCGTTTCCATGGATTCTGGTATTCATCTACTTTCTGCTGTTTCTCATGCCGCAATCGCCCGTCGCCGGAGAAGCGGGATGGGCGGAGGCGCTGCTTGTTTCAAGGTTTGCAGCCCCTACGTCGGCGGGCATCCTGTTTTCCATGCTGGTGGCCGCCGGCCTCGGTGCCACCTGGGTGTACCGGAAGGCCCGGGTGCTGGCCATCTTTGACGATCTGGACACGGTGCTGCTGATGATTCCCCTGACCATGATCATGGTGGGATTCGTGTGGCAGCTTCTCATTCTTGTGGCGGTCATCGTGCTGCTGCTGTGGGTTGCCTTTGCCAGAATGCACATGGTCCGACTGTCCTCCTCCTGGAAGTGGATGCTCCTGTACGCGGTTGTTCTCGTGGCGCTCACCGAAGGGATCAGCTATCTGGGCCACCTGTGCCAGTGCGGCGTTCCGTTGCACATTGAGGTGCTTCTACCCGCATTTGTGCTGGGTGTGGTGATCCGACCGTCCCATCACGGCCGCGGCGCAGAGACCGACGAAATGGTGTCCTTCATCGTTTCCATGGTGTTTGTTTTCATGGTCGGGTTCGGCATGCCGGCCGTGTCATCGGAAACGACCGGGGCGTCAGATGCCATGTCACCTTGCGAACTGCTGTTCCACGTGGTGATGATTACATTGCTCTCCAATCTGGGAAAGATGTTTCCCCTGCTGTGCTATCGAGGGGAGGCCACGCTCCGGGAACGCCTGGCGCTCTCCATCGGCATGTGGCCCCGGGGCGAGGTGGGTGCGGGCGTTCTGATCATCGCCGTGGGCCACGACGTTCAGGGCCCCATTGTGTCCGTGGCCATGCTCAGCCTGGTGCTCAACCTGGCATTGACCGGCGTGTTCATCTTTATGGTTCGTCGGTTGATTGCGCCGGCCGCGGTAAAATGAAGTTCTGCCCCGCCAGAACGTCCAATGCCATCATGAACCTGTCCTTCCCATGCATCGCAGCGGCTGCTGTCATCGGATTTCTGGCAGCGGTTCTGTGCCCTTCCGTCGGCCGGGCCTCCGCGTCGGACCTCGACGCCCTTTATGACCGCCTCGCGGCAGACCTGCGGGAAGGCAGGCCGATGCGCATCGAGGTTCACGTGGCCCTGTGCGACAACGACAGTCAGGGCATCATCCCGGTGAAAAATCGCCGCATCTGCAACGGCGACGATCCCTCCGCCAATATGTACTGGGCCACCTCCGAGGGCCTGAAGGGCGTTCTGAAGGAACGGGGCTGGAAGAAGATGTCAGTGACGACCGGCGATGGCGATGTAATGGAAACCATCGTGTGGACAAAGCGGCTCTTTCCCGGCGGGGATTTGTCGGCGCGGGGCGTAAAAGGTCCCTTCGAGGCACGGCTCACCGGCCATGCATGGCGGGGTTGTCGAATCCACGAGGCCATGAAGGCCTGGCTGGCGGGCGTCTACCGGGAGGTCGACGGGTCCGGGGCGCACCTCATCGGCTATGTGGGCCATGACTGGTTCATGGACGTCGATGACGCAGCCCGGGCCGACCTGATGTCCGTCGCCGTCGGTTCGGGCGGTCGGGGAACCGGCGTCTTTGCCCTGTCCTGCGCGGGGGACTCCTTCATCCGTCCGGCCATTGAGGGTGCCGGTGCATATATTATTGCCCTGAACCGCTACCTCACCTTTCCCCATGCGGCCACCGTCCACGGCATCGTCACGGCCATTGCTGCCGGATATTCCCCGGCTGCCGTCCACCGTCAGTACGCCCGAGCATTTTCCGAGGCGCAGAAAACGGGCCTTCGATGGGCACTGAAGGCGTTTGCGATGGGACCGTCGGATGTGGCCGTCATCCGATTGCCGACAGAAGCACCCGTTCGCACCGATTGATCAATTGATGTGCGGTGAATGGTTTCTGAATGTACGAGAATCCATCCTGCATACCCACCTGATGAAGAATCGTTTCTTCCGAATAGCCGGACATGAACAGGACGCGTGCTTCGGGATGGTGCACTCTGACCCGCGCAAATACGTCGGGCCCTTTCATGCCGGGCATCACCACATCCGTCAACACCAGCGCCAATGGCCTTTCAAATGCACCGGCCTGCTCAATGGCATCCTGCGGGCTTTCCGATTCAATGACGGAGAAACCGCCATTCTCCAGAATCTGGCGGAGCAATGCGCGAAGAGGAACTTCATCTTCGACAAGCAGAATGGTGACCGCTTCTGTCCGGGAAACCGGGGCATCGACAATCGGATGAGCGGTTGTCACCTCCGCGTCCGTCAGCGGCAGATATACATCCACCGTCGTTCCCTGCCCTTTGACGCTGGACACGCGAATGACCCCTCCGTGCTGCCGGATAATCCCGTAGGTCGTTGCCAGACCCAGTCCCGTGCCTTTGTTTTCTGCCTTGGTGGTGAAAAACGGTTCAAAAATGTGTTTCAGTGTTTCCTTGTCCATGCCGCATCCGGTATCGCTGATCCGGATTCGCGCGCAGGGGCAAGAAGGCATGTCCTGCCCGTCATCCGGAACGGAACTCTCCGGTGTTACCGACATCGTAGACAGCTGTAACTCGCCGCCGGCTTCCATTGCATCGCGGGCGTTGACCGCCAGGTTCATGAGCACCTGTTCCAGTTGAGACGTATCCGTCCGGACAATCAGCAGTTCGTTCGAGAGAGAAAGGGTCAGCCGGATGTCTTCCCCGAGCAGGCGTGAAATCAGTTTTTCAAAATTCACAATCACCTCATTCACGTTCACGGTCTTCATTTCCATGACCTGTTTTCGACTGAACGCCAGCAATTGCCTTGTCAGATCGACAGCCCGCAGACTGGCCTCGTGCAGATGATTCAAGGGCTGGCTGCAGGGATGTGCCGCTCCCAGAGATCGCTGAACCAGATCTCCATAGCCGATGATGATGGACAGAAGATTGTTGAAATCATGGGCAACGCCACCGGCCAGACGGCCCACGGATTCCATCTTCTGCGCCTGCATGAGTTGTTGCTGCAGATTGTGCTGCTCCTGTTCCGCCTGTCGGCGCTCTGTGATGTCCCGGATGATACCCACATAACCGGCAACCGAACCTTCGTCATTCGTCAGGGGATACACGTGCACTTCCGCGGGAAACGTCGTTCCATCCAACCGACGGAAAAATGATATGCGGACACCATCCCTGTCCGTTGTCGGGTGCATCCGCACAATGTCAAAATCGTTAAACGCCGTTTCCGATTCATACAGTCGCTGCGTCGCAACTCCCACAATCACATCCTTTGGACAGCGAAACAGCGTAAGAAACGCGGGGTTGCAATCCACAATCTGGCCGTCGGTGTCGCATACCAGAATGCCGTCGCGGATGCTGTTGAACAACGTGCGATACCGCTCTTCGCTGCGACGCAGTATCACCTCTGTCTGCTGCCGCACCTTCACCTCCTGCTCCAGCTGCAGCATTTTCTGCTCCAGTTTCCGGACCAGGCGTTCGTTGTACAGCTTCAGCACTTCTTCTTCTCGAATGGGAGGAATCACCTCCTCCACCCGCCGCGGTTGTTCTGCCACAACGTCGAGAACCGCCTGCAGAAGGATATCGGGCTCGCAGGGTTTCTGAATGAACCGGGCTGCGCCGATTTTCAGCGCAAATTCCTCATCCTGAATGCCGGTATAGGTGGCCGTATAGATGACAAAAGGAATACTTCTCAGGGCCGGGTCGGCTTTCATCCGCCGACACAGCTCAAATCCGTCCATGACCGGCATGAGAATGTCGCTGACGACAATGGAAATATCAATTTTCTGAAGACACTCCAGCGCTTCTCCTCCATTGGCGGCTGCGATGATGTCATAGCCGTGCCCGCGAAACAGCGCTTCCAGCAGATATCGATTTTCGTCCTTGTCATCCACCACGAGAATTTTCATTTCACTCACCTCGATTTTCTGCCGCGTGCAGATAACACCCGACTTCTTCGACAAACGTATCCGGGTTGATGGGTTTTTCAATGTAGCCGGTTGCGCCGGCGGCCATGATGCTTTCCCTGTCTCCGGCCATCGCATAGGACGTCACGGCGACGATGGGAACATGTGCCAGCTCCGGATGTCTGCGCAGCTCGGCCGCGACCGCATAGCCGTCCATCCCGGGAAGCTGGATATCCAGAAGGACGATCGCAGGCCGCAGCGTAAGAGCCATTTCGATGCCGCTGCGACCATTGTCTGCACCCACCACGTCAAAGCCGCTCTTTCCCAGCAGAAATTTCATCAGATACATGTTCTGCGCATTGTCTTCGATGATCAGGATTCGATCGGTCATGACTGAGTCCTCCTTTGTTCCGGAATCCGCACCGTAAACGTGCTTCCCCGGCCCCATTCGGTATCCACATGGATGGTTCCACCCAGCATGTCGAGAACCTTGAGACAGATGGACAGCCCGAGACCGGTTCCCTCCCGCTTGCGCGTAATGCCCGAATCGATCTGGTGAAACGGCGTAAACAACTGTGGAACATCCTCGGGCCTGATGCCGATGCCGGTATCGATAACGCGAATCACGTATTCGTCCGATTCCCGGTGAACACAGATCCGGACCTGTCCGTGCTCCGTGAATTTAACGGCATTGTTCACCAGATTCAAAATGACCTGTTCCAGCCGGCGACGGTCCGATTCGATGTCTCCCACATCCTCCGATATGTCCACCACGAGAGCGAGATTCCCCTTTTGTGCCAGCGGCAGCATGGATTTCGTAATCTGCTCAATTGAGTCCCGCAGACGGAACGTCGACCAGGACAGTTGCAGTTGTCCCGCCTCAATTTTGGAGATGTCCAGCACGTCGTTGATGAGCAGCAGCAGGTGACGGGAGCTGCTCTGCACCATTTCAAGCTGTTTTCGCTGCTCGTCGTTCAACGGACCCGCAAGCCCCTGCAACAGAATGCCCGTAAAGCCGATGATGGAATTGAGGGGGGTTCGCAGCTCGTGGGACATGGTTGCCAGAAACGCGGATTTGACTTGATCTGCTGCGCGTGCTTTCTCCGTTGCGTCCGCGAGTTCGGCTGTCCGTGCCAGAATGCGCTGTTCCATTTCCGCATTGATCTGGCGCAACTCGAAAGTCCGTGCATTCACCTGTCGCTTCAGGAGAAGACTGCCTCCCGCGCTGACCAGCAGCACAACAAAAATCCCGGACGCAATGGCGATGAACCATGTGGGAATGCGAAAGGGCAGTTCTTCCGACGTCCATTTTTTTCTGGTCCGGTAATAGATGGAATCGGCATTTTTTTTCAGGTCATGCAGATGTCTGTCGATGGCAACAAGGATGTGCCTGTTTTTTCCTTTGCGCGTGGCAAAAAACAAAGAAGACGGTTCAAACACGACCGCTGTATCCATCAGATTGTATCGGCGGGCATTCACCGCGCCGAAGAACTGGTTGGTGACCCCCGCGTCCACTTTTCCGTCGGCGATCTGACGGAACATGGATTTATTGTGGACCCCGAAAATCGGACAGGCTGCTAATATGAATGCAGCGGCTGTCGACGGAAGGGTTTTCAATGACAAAGCAGAGAAGAACATTCACGGCTGAGATGAAGGCAAAGATCGCTCTGGAGGCGCTGAAGGGCG
>JAKQNG010000163.1 GCA_029565915.1 Deltaproteobacteria bacterium | reverse complement strand
CGCCCTTCAGCGCCTCCAGAGCGATCTTTGCCTTCATCTCAGCCGTGAATGTTCTTCTCTGCTTTGTCATTGAAAACCCTTCCGTCGACAGCCGCTGCATTCATATTAGCAGCCTGTCCGATTTTCGGGGTCCACAATACGGGTCAACCGCTTCGATTCCCCACACAAGCTCATCGAAATAATAGTCGGGATCTTCCGTTCGGATGACATTGTAGATCCAGTCCCAGTAAATCCGTTCACCGGAGTCGGTGTAGTCAAGATACATGGCGGTGTTTCTGTTTACGTCAGGAGGGTCGTACCCTGAATTCGTGTGAATGCCGATCAGGCGGCCATCAGCGCTGAAGACGGAAGCACCGGAGTCCCCGTCCATGCCTACGGTGTCAATCGGGTCCGGGAAATCGCAGCTGTGCTTGAACCGCATGTCCGGAACCAGACCCTGATGGCCGGTGTTCTCATGAACATCTTGCGATAGTTGGCAGTTTCCTGCCCAGGACAGGTAATCTGGTCTGAAAAGGGCATCAGGTGGTCCCGTCCAACCGTAGCCGGCAAATTCGAAGAACTGCGGCGGATTCGAGAGAGTGTTGGCCCGTGTGGAATACGGCAACCAGTACGGAACTACCGGCGCGGGGGACATTAGCTTTCGGATAGAAATATCTAAATAGCGGTTCGAAGCAGGATCGTAATCCAGGTCAAACCTGTTCACGGTATCCATATCAACAGTGCCGACGTAGACAGAGCCTGCCGGATCGGTGCTGAAGAATGATGCGAACGGGGTCATCCCGCAGTGGGATGCAGTCAGAATCAGGTTGGGGGTTATGAGCAGCCCGGTGCAGCGGGCTCCATATGTGCCGGGTCCGGGCAGACCATGATGAAGCATGACCGTTGCTTCAGTCCAGGGCCTCTGGTTGGCGGATGTCACCGGTTCTCCCGCCTGAATCCGCTGCACTCCGGATTGAAGCGGCGCAGTGTCAGACGATTCGCAGGATACTGTCAGGCAGGACAACCAGAGGCTTGACATCAGAAATATGAGAACCCAGCTTCTTCCGTGCTTCCGTGCTTCCGTGCTTCCGTGCTTGATTTGTCATGATTTACCTTTCTGGAGATCCCGAGTCCTCCGATGATAATCCACTGTGATTTTCGTACTTAGATGAAACGATTGTCCGACTTGACGAAAAAAAGTTGGTGCTCCGCATCAAGCCGCGGTTGACCGGATTGACACCCCTTTTTCGGCAGTTCATAGTCGTAGCCATCAATCGCTCCAATCATTCCGGGAGGTATCCATGAGCTGGAAGTGTTATTCGTGCGGGACAAAAAATGCCAATGAGAACGCGGTCTGCAGCAAGTGCGGCAATACGGTGGCCGCGCCGGCGGCGTTCTATTTCAAGTGGATTCCCGGCGCCGCTCTGTTCTTTGCCTTTTTCTACACCATCGGCGTCATGGCCGGGGGCGTACTGGTGGAAGCGGCGGCCGCGCCGGATGAACAGGGCATCCTGAAGGCGGCCAACGAAAAGCGGGAGGCAGACAAGAAACCCTGCGAGAATCTGTTGCAGCTCCAGCCGGAAGAAGTCGCGGCGGCCCGGGCCGTGGCCCTGCAGCGTTCCCGGGCGGCCATGTCGGATGCCACCGCCTTTGCGCTGCACTGGACGCTCCCTGTCATTCTGTTCTTCATCGGCGGCATCATCGTCGGTTTTGTGTCCGACGGAAAGACGATCATCGAAGCCGCCATCGGTTCACTGATCGGTCAGGCCCTCGCCGTGGCCCTCATCGTTCACGCCATGAGGATGGATGGTGCCACGAGCTGGATCGCCTTTTTTGTGGGTGCGCTGCCGGGTGTCGGACTCGGTGCGCTGGGTGCATGGCTGGGAGAAATCATTCAGGAAAAAAAAGAGCGGTCCGGGCGGATCGGGTAAATCAGAACAGGCTGTCACCCGCGGCAGCGTCCTTGTTCTTTTCCTTCTCCTTCTGCTGATTTTCCTGCTCCTGCGCCTTCTTCTGGAGCTCTTCCATCGATTTCTGCATCTTCTGCATTTCGTTGTCGATCCGCTTTTGTTCATCGAGCTGCGCCTGGGTGGCACCTTTGGTCTCAAACGATCCGGATGCCACTGTCTTTCCGTGGCTCTGCACTTCAACGATGTACTTGCGGTTGGCGTCAAACCGGGGGCGGGTGAGAATGGCGCGTCCCAGCAGGCTGCGGGACTGCCGATCCTGGGTGTACTGGGTGAAGGAATCCTTGAATTCCTTGGCGTCCGGGCCCTTGCCGCTGGTCACGTCAAAGAACACCATTTCCACTTCGTAGTCGCCAAGGGGTTTGCGGAAAAAGGCCATTGACTTGAAATCCCATTCATTTTCGGCATTCGCGTGAAGCACCGTGATTTTGTTCTGCCGCAGGAAGCGGACAAAACCGTCCTTTGTGTTGAAATAGGTCGGTGGAATTTTGCTGAGGAGAATGACCTGCCCGGCAAATACGTTGTGGGCATCCTGGGCGACGACCGTGCCGATGGCGCCGACGAGAAACAGCAGCGCGATGATGATGCCGAGATGACGATGAATTGCTTTCTTCATGATTCCTGCCTCCATCCGGATGGTTGCTGATGCATGTGCACCGGCGTCGCGCCGGCACGGGATTTCATAATGCACGGACCGCTCATCTTTTTCCACCTCTTTTGCCGGAGAGCCGCTCCGGTCGTGGTCGGGAACGGATAATGGACGACGAAAACGGAATTTTATTCACTCATGAAATCAGGGACCGCTGAAGGGCCGGTGGAAACGCCTAAAAATTTGATCAGTACACCGGGTTTGTGGCATACTTTTTTGAAATGTGTAAACTATTGATTTTATTGGAAAAAGCATGAATCCTCCCGAGGGCGTGAAGGAATTGACCGAACGGGCCCGCGGATTTGCCGCCACGGCGAAGGTGCCGATGCACTCGGGTCACCTGCTCCTCGCGGTGCTCACCGGACAGGGAACGGCGGCCAACACCCTTGCGCTCCACCGGGTGACCGAAGCGGGCATCCGCAGCCGGCTGCGGGACTCCCAGGACAGCGGCGAATCGGACCATGCGATTGACCAGTTGATGGAAACGGCGTCGCGGATTGCCGCGTCGTTCCGCGTGACCCGGTTGTCCGCCATTCACATGCTCTGCGCCATTGCCACGGTGAAGGACTGCCGGGGTCACCGGATTCTCTCGGAACTCGGGGCCAACACGGAGCTGATTCGCAACCAGACCATGCACAACATGATGAGCAGCTTCACGCGGGACCAGGCAAAGGACGGTCAGCAGATGCGCATTGCCAGTCTGCCCGGCATTCCCCAGCCGGTGGCGCCATCTGTTGCCCGCAACGGATTGAAACCAAAACCGGAGGCCACTCCCGGGAGGCGCCGGAGCGGCGTGCCCCAGAGCGTGGGAAAGGAACTGGAGCAGGCCCAGAAGAAGACCCGGGTGGCCCAGATTGCTCCTCCCCAGGCGTCCCAGAGGCCGTCGCGGCGCAAGGTGGTTTCTGGAAAATCCGTGGACTGGAGCCGTTGTCCGCTGTTGTCCGCCCTGGGGCGCAACCTGTCGTTGGCTGCGCAGGAAGGGGACATCCGTCCCATCGTCGGCCGCCGCGCAGAAATGGAACAGATCGCGGATGTGCTGAACAAGAAGCGCGCCAACTGTCCGTGTCTGGTGGGTGCGCCGGGGGTGGGCAAGACCGCGGTGGTGCAAGGGCTGGCCTGCGCCATGGCGGACGGCGACATCGACGGGATGAAGTACGATGCCATTGTGGAAATTCCGTCGGGAAGCCTTCTGGCCGGCACGGCGAACCGGGGCGACCTGAGCGCCCGGATCGGCGATCTGGCAAAGGAGCTGAAGGGGGCGGGCGGGCGTGTGCTGTTGTTCTTCGACGACATCCACGAACTGCTGTCCAGTCCGGAGGCCCAGGAGGCGGTTCCGGAGTTGCGCAGCCTCATCGCCCGCGGTGAACTGCCCTGCATCTTTGCCACGAACGACGAGGAGTTCCAGAAGCATTTTTCGGATGCGGCCATGGCGCGGCTCGTGACCGGCGTGGAGGTTGCCGAGCCGTCCATCGACGAATCGAAAGAAATTCTTGCGGGCATTGCGCCCGAATATGAGGCCCATCACGGTGTGCAGATCGACATGGATGCCATCGATGCGGCCGTGCGCCTGTCTGCGCGCTACGTGTCCGGCAGTCGGCTTCCCGACAAGGCGATTTCCATGGTCGATCTGGCGGGAGCGCAGGTGAAGCGCCGGGGCGGAGGACAGGTGATGCCGTCGGATGTGGCCGCAGTGCTGGCCCGCCGCATCGGGGTGCCCGTGGAGCGGTTGGCCTGCGACGACGGGGCGCGCCTGCTCCATCTGGAAGAGGCCCTGTCCGCCGATATCATCGGCCATTCCCATGTCCACCGGGCCCTGGGCGAAACCCTGCGGCGCAATGCGGCGGGTTTCCGCAGCGGACGTCCCATCGGTTCATTTTTGTTCCTCGGTCCCACGGGCGTGGGCAAGACCGAAACGGCCAAGTCCCTGGCGAAGGTGCTGTTTGCCGACGAAAATGCCATGGTGCGGCTGGACATGTCGGAGTTTTCGGAACCCCACGCGGTGGCGCGGCTGCTCGGTGCGCCGCCGGGCTACGTGGGGCACGAGGAAGGGGGCCAGTTGACCGACGCGGTGCGTCGCCGTCCCTACAGCCTGGTGCTGTTCGACGAAATCGAAAAGGCCCATCGGGACGTCATCCTGGCCCTGCTGCAGGTGCTGGACGACGGACGCCTGACGGACGGCCGCGGGAAGACGGTGGATTTTAAAAACACGGTGATCATCATGACGAGCAACCTGGGTGCGGACATGCGGAAATTTTCCGCAGCCCGGCGCCCCGTCGGCTTCGGCAGCGCCACTGCCGGGACGGGTTCCCTGCGCGATGCGATCATCGATGCGGCCCGCAGCGCCCTGTCGCCGGAGCTGTGGAACCGCATTGACGAGCCCCTGGTATTCGAGCCCCTTACGCGGGATGACGTGGCGCAGATCGCCGCCCTGATGCTCCGGCGGCTGGCCGCGCGGGTAATGGAGGAAAGGCAGATTTCCCTCACGTTCGGTGACGGCGTGGTGCCTTTCCTCATCGATGCGGGCGGATACGATCTGCAGCTCGGGGCCCGGCCCATGCGGCGCACCATCGCGCGTCTGGTCGAAGGACCCGCCGCCCGGCTCATCCTCGAAACCGGAAAGGAAGGCGGCGGCATCCGCGTTGCGGTGGAAGAAAATGAACTGCGTTTTTACCGCAGCGCATCAATGGAGAGCGATTCATGAATCCATCCGCCGATCCGCTGCCGGTTGCGTTCGGTTCGTACACTCTGTTTGACTCCATCGGAAAAGGGGGCATGGCGGAGATCTTTCTGGCCCGGGCCCGGACGGAAATCGGCGCGGGACGGCTGTGTGTCATCAAGCGGATCCTGCCGGAGTTCAACCGGGACGAGTCATTCTGTGAAATGCTGATTAACGAGGCGCGCATCTGCGCCCACCTGTCCCATGCGAATGTGGTGAAAACCTACGAACTCGGCCACATCGACGACCAGTACTACATTGCCATGGAGTACGTGGAGGGCATGGATTTGAACCGGCTGCTCGGTGTGCTGACAAAGAAGGGCATTGCCCTGCCGGTTCAGTTTGCGCTGTATATCATTGCCGAGGTGCTGAAGGGCCTCGATTACGCCCACCGCGCAGGGGACGATCGGGGTCAGCCGCTGCACATCATTCACCGGGACGTGTCGCCCACCAACGTGCTGATATCGGCCGAGGGCGAGGTGAAGCTCTGCGATTTCGGCATTGCCAAGGTCATGGTGGGAGAGCTCTCCGCGCGGGACATCCATCTGGATGACGCCCACATCAAGGGAAAAATCGCCTACATGGCGCCCGAGCATGTGGCCGGGGGAGACATCGACCAGCGGGCCGATCTGTTTGCCGTGGGCATCCTGCTGTGGGAACTCCTGTCGGGACGGCGCCTGTACCGTTCAAAGGATCCCGATGAGACGTTGAAGCGGGCTCTCGCGGCGGACATTCCCGATGTGGAAGACGCGGGGTTTCCCGAATATGAGATGCTGACGGCCATCGTGCGCCGGGCGTTGTCCAGGGACAGGGAGCGGCGTTTTTGCAACGGTCAGGAATTTCTGCGGGCCATCGAGGATTATCTCCATGTGGTCGGCCTGCCCGTGTCCCAGTTCCGATTTGCGGAATTTCTGGCATCGTCGGCGGGTGACGCGCTGGCGCAGCAGCACGAAGAGAGGGAATCGCGACTGGCGCAGCTCGGTAAAAACGAGGGCACGTCAACCGGACCAATCGATACGGCGGAAGGACTGGTGGATCGGTTTACCCTGTCCCTGTTGCAGGACGTGGAAGAGGCGGGCGATGACAGGAAGTCTGATGGTGCGCCGGATCTCCTGGCAGAAAAATTTGAACGGGAGCGCCGCGGTCAGCCGCTGCCTCCGGTGTCAATGGTTCACGGCGATGCAGTGGAACGGGTGCTGCCATGGCTGTTGATGGCACTGGCGCTGGCGGCGGCCTGTGCGCTGGCTGCGCAGTTCAACGGCCTCTTCTGAATGCGTCCTTTTCTTTTTTCTGCGCGTTGGATTCTGTTATGAGATTGGACTGATGATCCGTTCAATGAACTTGAGGCGGAAGGGAGCGATGCCTGCGATGAATGATGCGAAGATGAATGATGCGAAGAAGAACATGTGGACCAGACGGGAATTCATGATTGCCGGCGGCACTGCCGCGATGGCTGCGGCGCTGCCCCTCGGCTGCGGCGGCGATGCAGAAAAGGGTGCTGCTGCAAAGGAAGCGGATCCGTCCGCAAAGGGAACGTCGTGGGCAGATATGGTGGCCACGCTCTCCTTGTGCGAGGCCGTCCACCTGGCGGATATCAACCACTTCGGCGAGTTCATGGACTTCGGGACGGCGGGACGATTCAAGTACACGATGGGCGGTTGGATGAGCGGATGGAGCAATGACAGCTCCATGAACGGCGTGGCCTATACCTGGGCCACCGAAAGCCCGGCGCGGCTGTACTTCAACCTGGATGCGCCAACGGATCTGGAACTGGAATTCCGCGTCAAAAAGGGCGGAACCGATACGTTCTCTGTGTATATGAACGACAATCCCCTGTCGCGCATCACCATGGCGGGGTCGGATTTTGCCGCCTATCGGGTCAGCGCCACCGCCGCCCAGACCGTGGCGGGCGAAAACTACCTGAAACTGATTTACACCACCGGAGAAAAACGGGCTTCCGGCGAGCCCGCGTCCTTTGCCGTGGATTACATCCGCATTATTCCCGCCGGCACTGCCGCCCCCGCCCGCTTCGACCCGCCGTACCTGGCCCGTCTGGTGCAGCAGTACAGCGCGGGACAAAAGGAGCAGCGCGCCCTCATGCTCCCGGCGCCCTGTTCCATCGCGTGGTACATCCATGTGACGAAGGGCGATCGATTCTGTACGCTGGCCGCGCCGGTGGTGGACGGGCAGGGCAAGACGAAGCCCGCCAGGTTAATCGCGTCCGTGACAAAGGCGTCCGGCGGTGCACAAAGGGAAGTGCTGTCCAGCGAAGTGGATGGCGATCACTGGACCGAGGCCATGGCCGATTTGTCGGACTTCGCGGGGCAACTGGTGAAAATCGAGATTCGCACGGAAGGCCCACCGGGCAGCCGACTGGCCCTGGGTGGTCCCGCCATCCGGCGTTCGGCAACCGGAAAACCGACCAGTCGGAAGTTCCGCAACGCGGTAGTGCTGCTGGTGGACACCCTGCGCGCGGACAAGCTGAAGGACTACGGCAACCGGCGGGTGAAAACCGCCCTCATGGAATCGTTTACCAGGGAGGCCACGCTGTTTGAAAACTGCCAGTCCAACTCCAACTGGACCAAGCCCTCCTGTGCCAGTGTGCTGACCGGACAGCATCCGGATTCCCACAAGGCCCGCGGCCATTCGTCGGTCCTCGGCAAGTCGGTGAAGATGGTGTCCGAGATGTTCCGCGAAAACGGGTTTCGCACCGGTGCGTTTGTGGCAAACGGATATCTGGCCACCGAGTTCGGGTTCAACCGGGGATGGGATCGGTATGTGAATTACATCCGCGAAACGAAGAACAGCGATGCACAGAACGTGTTTGCCGATGCACTCGCGTTCATCAAGGAGAGCGGCGACAAGCCCTTCTTTACCTACATTCAGACCATCGACCCCCACGTGCCCTACGATCCGCCCGAAGAGGATCTGCGGCTGTACGACGCGCGGTCGTATGAAGGTCCGGTGCAGCCCCGCAGCACGGGAAACCTGCTGGAGGACTTCAAGCGCAAGAAAGTGGAATTGAATACGCGGGACCGGTTGCGCCTGGAGGCCCTCTATGACGGCGAGGTGACCTATCACGACCGCCATTTTGGTGCGTTCGTTGCCGCGCTCGACAAGGCGGGCGTTCTCGACGACACCATCTTTGTCGTGACGGCGGATCACGGGGAGGAGTTTTTCGAACACGAGTCCGTCGGGCACGGCCACACCCTGTATCAGGAGCTGCTGCACGTGCCGCTCATCGTCCGGGCGCCCGGCCTGTTTCCCGAAGGAAAGCGAATATCGGCCATGGCCTCCCTCAGCGATGTGGTGCCCACGGTGCTCGATGCCACGGGCAACCGGATTCCCGAGGGTGTGGAAGGCGCTCCCCTGTCGGCCATCGCCAACGGCGGCGGCGTCAATCCGCTGCAAGCGGCGTTTTCGAGTTTCTTTTCGGAGGCGGATGAGCGGAACCTGCAGTGGGCGGTGCGGATGGGCGACTGGAAGATGCGGATGAAAGGTCCCGTCAACACCTATGTCAACCACCTGGGGGACGACCCGGGCGAAAACGTGGACGTGGACGAGCAGTATCCGGTGGCCCGGCGCGGGTTGCGCGTGGCCCTCGGACAGTTCATCGGCGCCCCCGACAAGCGGCACTGGCATTCCGGTCAGATCAGCGCGGACGTGGTCCGTGCGCCGGATGCGGCCCAGGAAACCAACGAGAACATCCCCGAAGACCTGAAACAGCAGCTGCGCGAACTCGGCTATCTGAACTGAATCAGATACGTTACCGGTTGAGCAGCGACAGCCGGCTGTCCGGCGCGTGAACAACAGGACAATCACGCCCATCGCACCCGTCTGCTTTCCGCCCGGGTGCTCGTTCATCATTTCGGTTTCGCTGCACGCCTTCACGAAAAATTCCTGCCGTCTTCCATCAAACAGGCGTAAAATCGAGTTCAAGATGACAGAAATGAGGCGAAGGGATGGAAGCGGCAGTGGTTTTCACAGAGACGGAAAAGGGGCTTCGTTTGTCCGTATGATATAATTACGACATTTTGTGGAATACGTGTGTTTGTTCCCATGTGTTACGGGGGATGGCCCTCGCAATCGTGCAAAAGAAAGGACCGATGGGTATGTCGAAAATGCAATGGAAACTCCTTTTTCAGTTGTTCGTAGCGGCCATGCTGCTGGCAGGGACGGTGGGTTGCGAGGAAAACGACGATGGGGGTGGCGGTGGTAGTGGCGACGCCGATACGGACAGCGACGCCGATACGGACAGCGACGCCGATACGGACAGTGATGCCGATACGGATAGCGATGCCGATACGGACTCGGATGGGGATACCGACACGGTGGAAGATGTACCTGGAAGATGCATCGGTACGGCCGCGTCCTGCGATACAACAACAAGCTGTGACGCCCAGGACGGTTGCTCGTCCGGTACGTTCTGTATGGGTACGGGCGGTGGCGGGGCCACCACATGCAGTGCCCTGATCGGGGAGATCTCCTGCAACGCAGAACCCGGTTGCCTCTGGGATGGCACCTGCAGCGGCATTGCGCCGTCCTGCTACAGCCAATATTCCGAGTGGGACTGCACGGATGTGGACGGGTGCTACTGGAGCAGCAGTTCCGATAGCTGCAGCGGTGTGGCCACGGGGTGCTACTCCCATTTCACTTCCACTTCCTGCACGATGGCAAGCGGATGCTCCTGGTCGGGGTTCTGCTCCGGCGTGGCACTGGGGGCCTCCTGCGCGGGGTTGGGTGAAACCGCGTGCAACAGCACGACGGGGTGTTTCATGGGTGCCGGTTGCGGCGGCATGGCCACCGAGTGCGAAGCCCTTGCCACCACGAGCATCTGCGTGGCCCAGGAGGGTTGCCAGTGGTTGCCTGAGGGCGAAGAACTCGCGCCGGCCACCATCAAGTTCTGCAACACGTTGTCGATGGATGACATGCCCATCGAACTGACATTGAATGTAACGGCGGGTTCCACGGAGCTGTCGCTTTCGGCCATTACGTTGGAATGCAACACCGCCACCGGCGACCCGTGCCTGGAGATTCCCGCCGGTGAAACCCTGACCATGGAGCTGGTGGACGGCACGGGCCTGGTGTTGGCCACCTCCACCGTGGACGCCGCGGCCCCTGGCAGTGCGCTGTACGTCTATACCGATTACGTGCTGGAAGCCTCCATCGAAACCGACGTGCTGGAAGCCCCCGACACCTGTGACGCCACCGATATCAACTACCTGTTGCAATAGCGGCTGGATTCCACCCCATCTCCCTTTCCCCAATTCAGGGCATCCCCGAAGGTCAGACCCCGCCTGTTGCTCTTTTACGAAGACGACCCGGCGCGGGTTGCGCGTGGCCCTCGGACAGTTCATCGGCGCCCCCGACAAGCGGCACTGGCATTCCGGTCAGATCAGCGCGGACGTGGTCCGTGCGCCGGATGCGGCCCAGGAAACC
>JAKQNG010000156.1 GCA_029565915.1 Deltaproteobacteria bacterium | reverse complement strand
GATGTCAATGTGTTCATGGTTGCCCCCAAGGGACCGGGCCACACCGTGCGTTCCCAGTACCAGGAAGGCAAGGGCGTGCCCTGCCTCATCGCGGTGCACCAGGACGCCACCGGCAATGCCAGGGATTTGGCCCTCGCGTATGCCGCGGGCATCGGCGGCGCCCGTGCCGGCGTGCTCGAAACCACCTTCAAGGAAGAGACCGAGACGGATCTGTTCGGTGAACAGGCGGTCCTGTGCGGCGGCGTGTCCGAACTCATGAAGACCGGCTTCGAGGTGCTCGTGGAAGCCGGATACCAGCCTGAATCCGCCTATTTCGAGTGTATGCACGAGATGAAGCTGATTGTGGACCTCGTCAATTCCGGCGGCCTCTCCATGATGCGCTACTCCATCTCCGACACGGCTGAATACGGCGATTACAGCGTGGGCCGCCGCATCATCACCGAGGACACCAAAAAGGAAATGAAAAAGGTGCTCCAGGAAATCCAGGAAGGCACATTTGCCCGCAACTGGATCCTCGAGAACCAGTGCGGCCGGCCGAACTTCAACGCGCGCCGCCGCATCGAGTCCGAGCATCAGATTGAGGTGGTCGGCAAGGAACTGCGCAAGATGATGAGTTGGTTGAAGAAATAGAACGGCAGGTCATAAAAGTTCGGATGCCGGCGCCTCTATTCCGGACAAGAATGACAAATACAAGTCATTGTTTTCCGGAACCCATGGAGGCGTCGGCACTCCATCCTGTCATCACCAGGCTCAGGACACACCCACGAACCGGGGAGGGATTGACATGCAGCGAAACATCCAAATCTTTGACTCCACGCTGCGCGACGGCGCGCAGGCCCAGGGCATTTCCTTTTCCGTGGAGGACAAGATCAAGATTCTCAAGTCGCTTGACGCGCTGGGTGTTGGGTATATTGAGGCTGGCAATCCCGGCTCCAACCCCAAGGATCTGGAATTTTTCGAGCGCGCCAGGCAGGTCACGCTCACACACGCCAAGCTGGCGGCCTTCGGCAGCACCCGCCGTCGGGGCATCCATGTGGCGGACGACGCGAATGTGAAGTCCCTGCTCACGGCGGACACCCCGGCCATCGTCATTTTCGGGAAAAGCTGGGATTTCCATGTCACGGAAATCATCCGGACCACCCTGAAGGAGAATCTCGCCATGATTCGGGAGACCCTCGCCTTTTTCAAGGAAAAGGGCAAGGAGGTTCTCTATGATGCCGAGCATTTCTTCGACGGCTACAAGAACAATCCGGACTATGCCATGCAGACCCTTGCCGCGGCCGTCGAGGGCGGGGCCACCTGCCTGGTGCTGTGCGATACGAATGGCGGCTGTTTTCCGGACGAGACCATGGAGATTGTGCGGACGGTCAAGGCGGCACACCCGGAGGTAGACATCGGCATCCATTGCCACAACGACACCGGCATGGCCGTGGCCAACAGCGTGATGGCGGTGGAGGCCGGCGCGTGTCATGTCCAGGGCACCTATGTCGGGTACGGGGAGCGCTGCGGCAATGCCAACCTCAGCACCATCATCGCCAACCTGCAGCTCAAGCGCGATTATGCGTGCATTCCCGCGGAGCAGATGCAGAACCTCACGGTGACGGCCCGGCGCATCGCGGAAATCTCCAACATCACGCTCAACGAGCGCGATCCGTATGTGGGCCACAGCGCGTTTGCCCACAAGGGCG
>JAKQNG010000154.1 GCA_029565915.1 Deltaproteobacteria bacterium | reverse complement strand
CTGGAAATGCTGCTGGGCGAGCTGGAAATGGGACTGCGGCACCTGGAAGCCGCCGCCCGGGAATACGCGGACGTGGCAAACATCGAGGGACTCGCCATGGTGGCGGAACTCGCCGCCGGCATCATGCCCGAAGAACAGTTTGCCGCCAGCACGGTCCGCATGCTCTTCGACCAGCTGCGCAACCGCCTCACGCCCCTCGAACAGCTGAAGGACGCCCCCCTGTTCGTCGGGCTGGGCGACGAGGAGAATTTTGCCCTCGAAGGCCTGGCCCATCCCGTGTCCATCGACCGGGGTGAGGTGCTCCTGCGGGAAGGCGACGTGGCGAACATGGCCTTCATCATCAAGTCGGGAACCGTTTCCATCCGCATCGAATCCTCCGAAGGGGGCGCGCGGGTGGTGCGGGCCTGTTTCCCCGGCGACTTCATCGGTGAATCGAGCGTCATCGGCGAGCCCGGCGCCACCTGCACGGCCACCGTCCAGGGAGAGGCCTGGACCGAGCTGTGGCAGTTTGACGGGCAGGAGCTGCGCCAGCTGGCAAAAGAGTACCCCGAAGTCCGCATGCGCATCGAATCGGCCAAAACCCTGCACCAGCTCGACTCGTTCATCTCCATGAATGAGAGCACGGCCACCCTCGACGTCCACATGCGCGACCAGTTGCTCTCCTGCATCTCCCGCATCGGGCGGGTCACCGCGGGAACGGTTCTCAACCCCGCCGGGGATGTGCCCCGGGATGTCCACCTGATCGTCAATGGCCACATCGAGTACCGCATCGGCGGCGAGGTGGCCCGGGAGTACGACGCGGATCAGTTTGCCGGCCTCCGGGACACCCTGCACGAACTGCCCCTCGAAGGCGAATTCGTGGCGGCCACGGACTGCCTGCTCGTCTACATGGACACGGCGCGGCTCCGGGCCATCGCCCGGGACGCCACCCCCGAAGTCATCGCCGTCCTCGAAAAACTGGAATAACCTCCTGCAGTTATGCAAACCCCCTCGACACTTTTCGTGCGCGCGTTGTAAACTTCTGTCATTCCATACGTCTTTCAACCATCAACGCCTTACGGCCTGCAGAGGAGACACAAGATGAAATCCGCCATTCTTCCATCCCTGCTATTTGCCACCTGCGCCGCCTGCGGCGCACCCCAGCCCGGCATCCTGGCCTCAACGCCCTCCACCGCCGTGGGTGACGGACAGGGCGCCATCGATCCCCCGCCCTCCGCGCTGACGGTCCAGCTGGAGCCGGTGCCCTGGTCCCCGGTGACCATCGGCGGCAGCGGCGCCGCGACCCTGGCCCAGGCCCTGTCGAAGCAGAGCGCCATCATGGTGCTGACCGGCGAGCGGATGACGGACGAGGAATGGGACGACCGGATCTTTCAGATGGTGAAGGCCGCGGCGCCGGATACAAAAATCGTCGCGCGCAACCGGGGCGTCCTCGACGACATCCTGATGGAGCGCGGAGAGATTCCCTTCCGCCAGACCTGGGAGGTGGGCGGCACCGACGTGTTCGGCCGTCCCTTCATGGTGCCCAAGGACCATCCCCTGAAGACCGACTGGCTCTCAAAGGAGACCGTGCTGAAAGGCGCCGGGGCCATCCTGCTGGTGGACATCATCCAGCCCGATTCAAGAAAGATGAACGAACTGCGCTCAGCGCGACAGGGCGACTGCAGCGGGCTGCTGGCAGCGCTGGATGCGGCCGTCAGCGGTTCGGCCGAACACTTTTCGCCCCTGAAGGAACAGCTGAACAAGGTGCTGGCCGAGGAATTCTCCAGGCAGATGAAGGAGGCCCTGCCCTTCTGGAACGAAGAAATCGACGACGCCCTGGCAGCGCGGCCCGCGGGTCAGGAGGCCCGCTGCCTGTCCGCCTATGACGGGCTGCTGCAATCCTACGAGCCCTGCCTGTCGGGGCCCTGCGCCGTCGGTCCCGCCGTGTTTCCCATCCCCGCCGGGGTCATCGGCATGGAAATGTCACAGACGGTGACGGTGCCCCACGACTGCCCGGTGGGCATGGGGCGCGACTACGTGCGGGAGCTGGAGGCCATCGGGCGCCGTGTGGTGGACAGCCTGCTGAAGCAGATTCCCGCGAAATGGGCAGAGGACCTCGCCCGGGTGGATGCGGTCAACGACCTGCGGGCCACCATGGCGGACATCTGCGCGCCGGCCCACCGCCGCTACACGCAGGAATCCCTCGACAAGGCCCGGGCCGACGTGCTCGCGTTCATCGAACAGGTGCCACAGACGAAGGTGGACGGCGAGTGGGTGTCCGCCAGTGGTCGCGAGCGGGTACCCGGCACGGGCAGTGTGGTGGTGCTGGCAAAGGCCGTGGCCGGTTCCGGCAACCTGGACATGGCCCTCCAGTCTGTCGCCGACGGCATCCGCGCCATGGAACGATGCCGGGACAGCCGGAGACGCCCCATGCAGGTGGTCCTCATCGATGTGGGAACGTCGGAGGTGTATTTCTCCGCCATCGTGTTCGAGGAGCAGCTGTTCTGTGAGGACATGGCGCCCATGTCCGCCCCTGCACCCTGACCCCCGCCCCATCCACTTGAAACCCGGGTCGATGCCGAGTTTTAGTAGTTCTTCCGTTTCCCACATCCGCTCGTACTCGTCCGGTGCCCAGTAGCCGAGTGAAGAGTGAACTGGACACTGACAAAACAAGACGTCCACCGCATCTCTGCGCCTTCGGCCCGAGCAACCGTTCACCATTCCGATTTCGCTGCACGCCTTCACGAAAAATTCCTGCCGTCTTCCATCAAACAGACGTACGATGGATCTCATGTTGACAGAAACGAGTGGCTCGGATGGGAGAAACAGTGGTTTTCACGAAGAGGCAAAAGGGGCTTTGAAATTCCTATGTCCAGAAAAAAAGGTATTCGGTCATGATCAAATCATTCCTGTGTCTGGTGACCCTGACTGCAGTCGTTTCACAGCCCAATCCGGGCCGGGCGCAGGAAACCGGATTCCTGCAGGCCCCGGAGGAAGGGGAGCACTGGATACAGACGCCGGAAACGGAAAAGGATCGTCCACTGGTCGTCACTGGGGCGCTGCTGACAGCCATCGGCGCATCCGCCACCACTGCTTCGATTTTGACGTTTGCCTTCAGTCTCCATGCGGACAACGCCAGCGCCGGGGTCACCGCCGGCTTCGCCATGTCTCTCCCATCCATCTGCCTGCTGGGCTCCGGCCTGGCCATCCTCACCGTTGCGGGCATCCGTGGCAGTGACCGCCAGCGCAACAACCGGGCGAGGCTGGAATGGAACCAACCACTGACCACACCACCCCGCACGCTCGATCCCGACAAAGTGGCCGGATATATCCGGTACTACCAGATACATTATCGGAAGGCAGAGAAGGTGGTGCTGGCCGGTGTGGCACTGACGATGGCCGGTGCCTCTCTGGCGGGCTATTGTGGACCCCGAAAATCGGACAGGCTGCTAATATGAATGCAGCGGCTGTCGACGGAAGGGTTTTCAATGACAAAGCAGAGAAGAACATTCACGGCTGAGATGAAGGCAAAGATCGCTCTGGAGGCGCTGAAGGGCGA
>JAKQNG010000150.1 GCA_029565915.1 Deltaproteobacteria bacterium | reverse complement strand
CATGTCGGCCACCACCATCGAGGCCCTGCGCACCTCATTCAACTGCAACTACTACACCCCCGGCCAGATTGCGGATGCCATCATGACCGGCAACATGGCGGTATACAATCAGCTGGTCAGCGAGCAGATGCCCGATACGATGTATGCGGTCGTGCGGTTCATGGGCCATACCCAGGGCGGCAAGAACGTGGAAACGCAGGAATTCTCCATTAAGATTCATACTTACTGCGGTGTGGATGGCGGTTGGGAGCCCTGTTTCGCCTCTCCGTGTGCTGCGTTCTGTGATCAGACCGCGATCTATCCCGCGGCCTGCAACTCCGGCCTGAACCAGCCCATGCGCTGCCAGGACTATCTGGATGCCGAGTACTATGTGGAAGTGACAGAGGTAGATGAGACGGGACAGACCGTTACGGTTCCCCGTCCCTATTGTTCGGAATTCTGCTCCGAGTAATTCTTCTTTCCCCGTATTCCCAATCATCGGAATTTTTTCTACTATCCTGTCATGACATCATACAGAGACGTGATTCTGATTGTGCTGGCCGTGGTGCTGGTGGCCGCGGTGCTGCTGCCCATCGGCGGCACGAAGAAAGACAACGACGAGGCCGGCGACGGGACCGGATCGTCGGCCGGGAAGACCGACGAGGACCCGCTGAACGCATCAGCGCTTCAGGAGGACCTGTCAGCACCGGCAACCGGTGTGCCCCATCCCTTCTTTCCCGTGGTGAAGGGCAGCGAATGGAAATACCTGGTGACCGGACCGAAGGACATCATCCCGGACCCGCTCTTTGTCATGCGGTTGGCTGAAGTGCCCACGGCCGGCAGTCCGGGCCGGATGGACGTGGGCTACGGCAAGGGCAGCGAATCGCGCAGCATCATGCTGCTGGCGGACGGTGGCCTCCAGTTCGACGGCCTTCCGTTCATTGCGCCGCGGATGTTTCTGGGAAACCGCCCCGTGGGATACAATGGTGAATTTCTGCCGCCCGCAGAGAAGCTGGTGGAAGGGGCCGTCTGGACCTTCAACTATGTGCGCGAGCTGTCCTGGCGGACAAGGGACGCAAAACAGAACATCATCGACGAGCAGGCCAGGGGAATGCAGACCGATCGGGCGATGGCGGGTGTGACGGAAAAGATTATCGTGCCGGTGGGGATTTTCAACAACGCCCTCCGGGTGGAATGGCTCGGGCGGATTGACATCGAAGCGGGCAAAGGCCGCAAGGTGCTGCAGGAACTGACCGTGGAGCCGTTCCGCCGGGACACCATGTGGTTTGTGCCCGGTATCGGCATGGTCAAACGCCGCGTGACCTACGATTCCGGCCTGAAAGAAGACATCACGTTTGATCTGGTGAGCTACCGTCGTCCGTCCTGATCGGGGCGCTGCCAAAGGTACCGGTCGCCGCGTCCGCATATTTGAGGCTGTGGGGATCGGACACAATCTGCCGATACTTCCGCCACAACCGCCAGGCCCGCAGGTGAATGCGTACGTAGGTGTAAAGAGCGGTCGCAAAGTGGCGCGGATAAAACACGAACGGATTTTCGAGGGGCAGGCCGGGGCGTCGATCCCTGCGGTAACGTCGGCGCATGAGGCCGCCGTCAATGGGGTGAATGGTCGTATGGCAGCCAAACCAGCTGTACAGGGCCAGTCGGTTGATGGTGGTGAGCTTTTTATCGCTGCGCGCGGCGACCATCCGCCGCAGGACCGTGGTCATGTGGTCGTCCGTGTAGAATCGCCGCCACGCCGCCCGGTTGGCGTCCTGCCATTCGTCGGCCGACATCAGGGGATGGTTTGTCACGCAGTGGTGGGTGTCGTACAGGTTCAGGTCCGATGACATCCATTCGCCCGCTTCCCGCATTTTCTGATGGTCCACGCTGCCCGGCAGGGGCGTCAGGTTGGTGAAATAGATGGTGTCGATGGGGAGTTCCCGTTTGATGGTGTCGATGTCCCGCAGGACGGTGTCCTTTGTGTCACCCGGAAGCCCGACGATGTAAGCAGCGGTGATGACGACCGGATACTGTTTCCACGCGCGCAGGGCCTCCTGATAGGTGGCCACCTTGTTCTGTTTTTTATTCACGGCGGCCAGGTTTTCGGGGTTGATGCTCTCCATGCCCACGAAGATCTGGTCCACGCCGGCGGCGACGGCCTTTTGAATGAAACCCGGAATCCTGTAGCTGCCCGTGTCCACCTGAATGAGCATGCGGATGCGGATGCCTTCTTTGCGCAGGGCGGCCATTCGATCGAAGAACGCTTCCCAGTTGCGGTTCCGGGCGATGTTGTCGTCAGTGAGAAAATAGCGATGAAAGCCCCGCTCGTGGTTTTCGCGGATAATTTTTTCCAGATCGTCCGCAGTCCGGAAGCGGCTTTCGTGACCGTGAACATTGATGATGGTGCAGAAAGAACAGTGAAAGGGACAGCCGCGCCCCAGATCGAAGGCGGTGTAGCAGCCGGCGGTTTGTCGGATTTCTTCTTCGGGAAGAACCGGCACCGGTTCGTTCTTCAAGTCGACGAGCTGACCCAGAAAATTGTAGAGAGGTGCCAGTTTGCCGTTCCACGCGTCCTTCAGCACCTGCTCCACCCGTCCGTTTTCCCCTTCGCCGGCAAAGAAGCTGATGCCCTTTTTCTGGGCTTCGCGGACTTCTTCCGGCACGTCCTTCATGGTGGCCAGCCATCCGGACACGTGAAATCCGCCCACGCAGACCGGGAGCCCGGCGCGAAGGAACCGGTCGGCCAGGTCCATGGCCCGCGGAAACTGATTGGTCTGTACGCCGGCCAGGGCGACGAACCCGCGGTTGCCTGCTTTTTTAACGGCAGCGGCAATGCGCTCGGGCACAATGCGCCGGTTCGCCTCGTCCATCACGCGGACGCGGATGTCCACGTGGTCGCCGAGCACCCGGCGCCGGGCGCAGTCCGTCAGCATGCCGTACACGGTGGCAATGGAATTGGATGGAATGATGCCCTGTCTCCACGTGATCGGATATCCGTCGTCATCGTAGTGGGATGGCCGAACCAGAATGACGTGAAAGATTTGTGACATGGGTGGACTGTACCACCCGCGCGCGCGCGGTTCAATCGTGCTGGACAACGAGCGGGTTCGCGCGGAAAATGCAGCACAGAAGGAGATCTGTGCATGAGTCGTTTCTGGAGCCCCATCGTCAGCGAGCTGGAACCCTACGTCGCCGGAGAACAACCGAAGATTCCGGGCATTGTAAAGTTGAATACGAACGAGAATCCCTATGGGCCGTCTCCCCGGGTCATCGAGGCCCTCGCGGCGGGATGCGGCGATGGGCTGCGCCTGTATCCGGAACCGACGGGAATGGCGCTGCGGGAGGCCGTGGGCGATTTCTGCGGATTGTCAAAGGAGCAGGTGTTTGTGGGCAACGGTTCCGACGAGGTGCTGGCCTTCGCCTTTCTCGCGTTTTTCACAAAAAAGGGAGAACTGCTGTTTCCCGATGTCACCTACAGCTTTTATCCCGTGTACTGCGGACTCTACGGAATTCCCTTCAGGACGGTGCCCCTGAACGAACGGTTTGAAATTGATGTGACGGACTATGCGGGAAACTGCGGCGGCATCATCTTTGCCAATCCCAATGCGCCCACCGGCGTGTTTCTCTCCCTGTCACAGGTCCGCGTGCTGCTGGACGACCATCCGGATTGCGTGGTCGTCGTGGATGAAGCCTACGTGGATTTCGGCGGTGAATCGGCGGTGTCGCTGATCGCCCGATATCCCAACCTGCTGGTGGTGCAGACCCTGTCCAAGGCACGTTCCCTGGCGGGCCTGCGCGTGGGCCTGGCCATGGGGCAGCGGCACCTCATCGAAGCGCTGGAGCGGGTGAAGGACAGCTTCAACTCCTATCCCCTGGACCGGCTGGCCATTGCCGGTGGTGCCGCGGCTTTTGCCGACCGGGACTATTTCGATACGACCCGTCGCCGTGTGATGGCCACCCGGGAGAAATTGACCGACGGCCTGCGGGAACAGGGGTTTTCGGTGCTGCCGTCCCTGGCGAACTTCGTGTTCGCCACCCATCCGCAAAAGGGTGCGGGTGAACTGATGGCGGCCCTGCGGGAGCGGCGCATCCTGGTGCGCCGTTTCAACCGGCCCCGCATCGACAACTACCTGCGCATCACGGTGGGGACCGATGAACAGACCGATCTGCTGCTGTCGGCACTTCGGGAGATCCGCGCGTCATGACCCGCAGGCTCATCATCCTCGGCACCGGAGGAAACTGTTTTGACATTGTCGATGCGGTCCACGCGATCAACGCCATTTCTCCGCGGTTCGATATTGCCGGGTTCCTGGACGATGCCGCCCATCGTCAGAACAGCACCGTGTATGGATATCCCGTGCTGGGAACCCTGCCGGATGCCTGTCGCTGGGACAACTGCGATTTTGTGAACGGCATCGGCAGTCCGGCCAACTTTTTTCGCAAGGATCAGATCATCGCAACGACCGGTTTGTCTGCGGACCGTTTTGCCACTGTCATCCATCCCTCCAGCGCGGTGTCGAAAAGTGCGGTCATCGGCAACGGTTCGGTGCTTCTGGCCAATACGACCGTGTGCGCCGGCGCAACCATCGGCTGTCACGCGATGGTGTTGCCGGGCACGACGGTGAGCCACGACTGTCGCATCGGCGACCATGTCTGCGTCGCCTCCGGTGTGGTCCTGTGCGCGGGTGTGACAGCCGAAGACCTCTGCTATCTGGGGGCCGGCTGCACCGTGCTCGGGGGGCGTACCGTGGGCCAGGGAGCGCTGGTCGGCGCGGGCAGCGTGGTGGTCAGGGATGTGGCGCAGGGGACGGTGGTCTGCGGCAATCCGGCAGCGTTTCTCCGAACCGTGCAGTAGCGCGTTGCGATCAGACGAGGGGCAGTCGAACAGCGGTCGGGTAACCGGCGACCTGCGACGCAACAGATTCTTTGACCAACCGGATTTGCGCAGGGCCGGACATTTTCTGACACAGGGCCAGCACATCGCCGTGGAGCACCTGTGCCCGGTCTTGATCGTTTTCGCGCAGGGCAGCATCGAGGGCGGCATACAGTCCCGGCGCCGCGTTGGAGCGGGCGGACACGAATCCGGCACCGCCGTTGTCACGGGATGCCAGCAGCTTTGTGTCGCTGCCGATGAAGTACGCCGGTGTATGGGCAATGAGGCGGAGATCTGCCGCTGAATCCTTGAGGCCCGCATGGGGCACCCGGGCGAGGATGTCCGCCGTGATGGACGCCTGGGTGTGCCTTGGAAAGTTGTAGATGAGAAACGGCACCGTGGCGGCCGCGGAAACCGCCTGCAGCCAGGCGGTGAGCCCGTTTTCGGGAGGGGATGCGAGGTAGAAGGGCGGCAGTACCACCACGCTGTCGGCGCCGTTGTCGCCGGCAAACCGGACCAGCGCGATGGTGTCGCGCAGGGTGAGGGCGCCCGCCTGAAAACAGAGATGGCCCCTGAACGACTGTCTGGCGGCAACCAGCAGCTGCCTGCGTTCATCCATGGTGAGCGAAAAGAACTCGCCGGTGGTGCCGGCGACGAGCTGACGGGAAACACCCTGCGCCTCCAGCCACTGGAGGTGGGCGCGGAAGGCCCCTTCGTCAATGCGGTCGTCTGCCGAAAAGGGCGTGGTGATCGCGTTGATAAGTCCGTGGAGGATGCGTGTCATGGGCGCGGACTATATCGCGAAAAGCAAATGGCCCGAAACCATTTCTCCGGGTTCAGGTCGGTGCCGGTCCTGTTGGCCATGTTCAAGGAAGCCGGACATGCCATGCCGAACGGCGACCCGTTTTTGTGTTCCGATGCGACTGTATTGATCAATGTGGTCGATTTCATCACCGCATGTAAAACGACCGAATACCTGAAGGAGAGGGTTACATGACGCATTCACTGGCTCATATCTGCATCCTGACAAGGGATCTCGAAGCGACGAGCACATTTTACTGCCAGGCCCTGGGGATGAAGCGGAAGTTCGACTTTTTCAAGGACGGTAACCTGTACGGCTTCTATCTGGAAATGTCGGACGGCAACTACATTGAAGCGTTTCGCGATGATGCGGTGGGCGACCGGGTGAGCGGACCCTTTTTGCACCTGTGCCTGGAGACCGATGATATCGAAGCGTCCCGACAGCAGTTGATGGCCGCCGGTGTGGCCGTGTCGGAGATTAAGAAGGGATGCGACAACACGTTTCAGATCTGGTTCAAGGATCCCAACGGACTGGATATCGAACTGCACCAGTACACGGCGCAGAGCTCCCAGCGCACGGGTGCGGACTGCATTGTGGACTGGTAGACCGCGGCCCGGGAATATGGGGTCAGACCCGGGGCGACCCTGCCTACCGTGCCGGCTTCAGGCGCAGCAGATTGAGCTCGTTGGAGCTGCCGAGCCGCACCCGCGGCATGAAGGTGCCCGCGCCCTGCGAGACGAAGACCGCGGTCGATCCCTCCTGGTGCAGCCCACGGTTGAACGGGAACACCAGCCCGGCGAAGAGCGTGAAGGGGAAGACCTGGCCCGCGTGGGTGTGGCCCGAGACCATCAGACCGATGCCCTTGGCCGCGACGTGCCGTGCGCCCATCGGGCTGTGGTGGATGAGGATCGACGCCACGTCGCTCTTCAAGGCAAGGCCGGCCAGGACCGACTTGATCGTGCGTTTGTCGTCGGATGGGTGCATGTCGAAGGTGTCCTCATCCGCGTTCATGTAGTCGAGCCCGACGAGCTGGAGCCCGTGGGTCAGGATGACCTCGTTGTGCAGGACGCGGACGCCGTGCGCGGCGATCAGCTCGAACGCGCGCTGCGGGTCGACGTACTTCTCGTGGTTGCCTCCCACGAAGAAGGCCGGCGCGACGAATCGGGACAGCGGCTCCAGGACGCCGGGCTCGAGCGCCGCCCTGGAGTCGACGAGATCGCCGGTGATGAGCACGAGATCCGGCTTCCGGCGGTTGGTCTCCTCGATGATCCTCTCCAGGTACGCGCGCCCTCGGTGATGGCCGAGATGCACGTCGGAGATGTGCATCACCGTCAGCTCGCGCTCAAGCCCGGGCAGCCGGATCTCGGTCTCCGTGACCGTGAAGGAGTTGGCCCACAGGGCGCCTGAGACGGTCACCGCGAGCGCCACGGCCAGGCACGCGACACCACTCCCCATCAGGGGCAGGCGCCACTTGAGCTGCAACGCATGGAGGCCGAGGAGCGCGAGCAGCAGGAAGAAGTAGAAGATGAAGACGTAGCCGCCGAGGACGTTGAGCACTCCAACCAGCGGGCTGGCGAGCTTCGCCGTCCCGAGCACCGCGACCGCGCCGCCGATGACCACGACGGCAACCCCGACTCGCAGCGGCCAGCGCCCTTCCAGCCCGAAGAGCACGCGCAGGCGATATGCCACGTACCACATGGACGCGAGGAGCAGGGCCAGGACGGCCAGAGGGATGACGATGGCAAGAATAGTCTTCATCCGGTCACCGCTTCCTGGCGGGCACGGTCTTGGTGCCCTTGTTGCCTGGGAGATTGCCGGGGAGGGCGATGCGGAGCGCGATGGCCATGCGGTCCCGGTACTCGGCCGGCGTCGCCACCCGGTGCTTCCAGCCGAACGAGGTCGCGCACAACGCCTCAGCCAGCTCCCGCGGGCCAACCTCGGGGGCGCCCGCGCGGCGAGCCTCGCCCGCGTCGCCAAGCAGCTTCGCCACGTCCGCGATGAACTGCCGCTCGTGCGCGGCGGGGGCGTCGCCGAGCAGGCTCGAGGCGGCCTCGAGGATCTCGCCCACGTACTGTTCGTCGAGCTGCCCGATGTGGCAGCCGTGAAAAGCCTCGAAGGCGCCGAGCAGTCGATCGAGTAGCGGGAGGTCGCTTTGCGCCAACGCGTCCTGGTATGCGGTCCTCGCGCCCTCCATGATGTTCAGGATCGCGGCCTGGAACAGCTCCTCCTTCGTCTTGAAGTGCAGGTAGAGCCCCTGCCGCGAGAGCCCCGCCGAGCGGGCCAGATCATCCATCGAGG
>JAKQNG010000149.1 GCA_029565915.1 Deltaproteobacteria bacterium | reverse complement strand
AAACATGCGCTCGCGCACATCCGCGGGTTGGTCGGCGCCACGGAATTCAAGGCATGGGTGGAAGCACTGGAGCACATCCGGCCACAGCTTGTTGCCTGGCGGACGGAACCGCATTTTCCCACGACGCATCTGTTGTTCGCGATAGATCCCGGCAACGGCCTGACCACCGCCCTGGACGCGCTGCATGCCTATCTGGCGGCCACCGGGCTGTTCCCGGGCGACGAGGATGGCTTCACCCCGCTCCACCACGCAACCCTGCGCATGGCATACAGCGAACACCTCACCCACAACAGGCGCGAGGCCTACGATTTGGTCAAGATGGACATCGAGGATGACAAACCGGGCCTGTTCGCCATAGATTTGACAGACTGGGTGGACAGGTTCGACGACGTGTGGTTCCAGCGCCTGCTCGATCAATGCGTGCGCCACACGCCGGCCAACCGGTATGTCTTCGTGGTGCCGCTGCTGGATGATCCCGCGCTCGATCGCATCCGCCAGCGGCTGGCAGACAGGCTCCCGGTCGATCTCATCCGGTTCCCCCAGCCCGACCCGGCCTTGCTGTTCAGCCTACTTCGCAGCCGCATGAAGGGCTTCGGCTACCACCTGCCGGAGGAAGCCGGCCCGTTGCTGCAGCGTTGGATGTTCACCCTCAAGGGGGCCGGACGGTACCACGGGATGCGGTCCCTGGACAATCTGGCAGACGAACTGGCTCTGACCCAGATTGCCGCACATCCCGAAAGGGACACCCAAAACCGGTTGGAGTCGATGAACCTGGACGTCATCCAATCGGTCATCAGTCCCTCCGCCCCGCGGGATGCCATGAGCGCGCGTGAACGCCTGGATGCCATGGTCGGCATGGATCCCCTGAAGCGGCAGCTCCTTGAAATTGTCCAGGCCGCGCGGATGGCGAGAACCCTCTCCCAACAGTCCGGATCCGGCGAAACACCCTGTCTGCACATGATGTTCACCGGCAACCCCGGAACCGGAAAAACCGAACTGGCTCGGATTGCGGGCCAACTGTTCCGGGAAGGGGGATTGCTGCCGAACGGGGAGCTGCTTGAAGTAAACCGGTTTGATCTCGTGGGGCAGTATGTGGGCCAGACCGGCCCGAAAACCATCTCCGTCTGCCGGTCCGCCTACGGTTCCATCCTCTTCATTGACGAAGCCTATCTGTTGTCCCTCGGCGAGGATACCGTCATGGGTAAGGATTTTGGGCGTGAGGCCATTGGCGCGCTGATTGCGGAAATGGAAAACAACCGGGAACGGCTCATTGTGATCCTCGCCGGGTACCAGGAGGAGATGGATCGTTTCCTGCGCGTCAACCCGGGACTGGCCGCGCGCATTCCGTACCGGCTGCATTTCCCGTCATACGACAGGGATTCCCTCGCGGACATTTTCCTGTCCATGTTGTCGCGGCAGGGGACGCCGACGGCCGTCTTCGGTGACCTGGCCCGAAACTGGTTCAAATCCCTGCCGGAAGAACGGCTGAACAACCCGCACTTCGGGAACGCCCGCTTTGCGCGCAATCTCGCCGAACGGGTACAGCTCAAGGCGATGCTGCGTCAGGCCGCGCAAACCCAGGAACAGTCGGTCTCCGCCGGACCGCTGACCTTCGAACCCGCAGACTTCACCCTGGCAACAGCCGACCCCGACATCCTGCGCGTGGAAAGCTCTGAAAAACGCGCCATCGGGTATTAGTACTCCCGCCATCCTTTTACGGGCAGGTATGATATCATGTTCCCTGTGAAGAAACCACACCGCGCCTTTCCCCTGAATGCGGCAGGCGGGCTCACCGGACAGCAATCGGAGGCATCACGATGAACAAAACCACACGCGGACTGCTGATTGGACTTGGCGGTGCGGCGCTTGCCGCGGCCGGCGCCATCACCGGCGCGAGCCTGTACTTTTATCATCTGTCGGTTCGGCGCAACGAAAAACGGTTTCTTCAAAAGAGTCCGGATCTGCCCCACATGCGG
>JAKQNG010000148.1 GCA_029565915.1 Deltaproteobacteria bacterium | reverse complement strand
CCGTGTCGGTGTCCGTGTCGGTGTCCGTGTCGGTGTCGCTATCCGTGTCGGTGTCCGTGTCAGTGTCCGTGTCCGTGTCGGTATCCGTGTCGCTGTCCGTATCCGTGTCGGTCAGCTGGTTTTCATCGTCGGTGCCTTCGCCGCACCCGAGAGGCCCCCATCCCATCAGCGAAAGGGCAGACATTGTGGCCGCAATAAACGTCATTTTCTGTTTCCACATGGTGTTCTCCTTGGGCAAACGGTGCAGACAGGCACCGTTTTGTTGATTCCATCTCATGCCTTCATCGACAGCGCCAGTATGGCAGAAAAGAATTTCCGTTGCCAGCGAAAAGGCTAAAACGTTTTATCTTGCCCCGACAGCGGATTGCTTCTACAATCGATCATCCGGTCTGCAGTGCAAACGCGGCACCGGAAAGCGGAGGTTCAGATGGGGCAAAAAACAATCGGTTCAGTTGCGGCAGCGGCGCTGTTTCTCATCAGCCTCGGCAGCGCGGCGCAGGGGGATGGCGGCTTTGTGCGGGCGGACGGGACCCGGCTGACCTTGAACGGCGGCGATTTCTACTTCAGCGGCGCCAACTCCTATTCCATGCTCTATTCCGAGCTGGATGCGGAGGCGCAGTTTGAAGTGGCGCAGGATCTGGGCCTGAACGTATTCCGCCTGTGGGGCTTCTGGAACGGGGAACAACTCGAGCCGCAACTGGACGAGGACGGCAACATCGTGAAGCCGGCCACCCCGGATACGGACATTTACGGACACTACGTACTCCAGTCCCGCCCCGGCGTATTTGTCGAACAGGGATTCCGGCGCCTCGACTACGTGATTTACCTGGCCCACCTGTACAACATGAAGCTGATTATCCCGCTGCTCAACGAATGGCCCGAATTCGGCGGCATCGATCAATATCTGCGGTGGGCCGGGGTGGAATTTCCGGAGCTGCCGGAGGGCCATTGTGCAAGGGAAGCCATCATCAAGTCCTTCCGCGACCAGTTCTGGACCAACATGGAAGCGCAGGAGCTGTACTTCAATTATGTGGAGTACGTCCTCAACCGCGTGAATGTCTACACCGGGCTGGCCTACAAGGACGACCCGGCCATCATGATCTGGGAAATCATGAATGAGCCCAGGTTCGGACCCTGGGCGGGTGATCCCACCGGCGGCATGGTGGTGCGGGATTTCCTCGCCGAGGCCGCGTCGTTCATCAAGTCCATCGATCCGAACCACCTGGTCAGCGCCGGAGAAGAAGGGTTCCTGAAGCGGGAAGACGTGTCGACATTTCACAATACCTACCCATGGACCTGCGCCACCGGTGAAGGCCTCGACTGGGTGGCCAACGCGCAGATTCCCGATATCGACGTGCTCAGCATCCACGCCTGGCCCTTCCAGTGGGCCCTGTGGGGCACCAGCGAGCGGGACATCACGGAGGACGAGGCCGGCGAGTATCCGGATCTGTCCACGTTCATCCCCGAATGGATTGCGGAGCACCAGCGCCTGGCCGACGAAATCGGAAAACCCCTGTACCTGGGCGAATTCGGATTTCAGATTCTGCGGATTCCCGGCTCAGACGTGCCGGATCGGGATCGCATCATGGAAGCGGCCTACGACTATGCCGCCACCACGGATATCGATGGCATGGTCTACTGGGACATCACTCCCTCCCACGATCCGGAGGCGGTGGTCTACAAAGGGCCCCTGCTGCGCCAGAGCCGCCTGCAGTCCTGGTATTCGGATGAAGCAGTGCCCCACGACATCGAATTCAACTTTGACATCTTCTGCCCCGAGGATGTGACGACCTGCGCCATCATCGAGGACTTTACCAGGCAGATGGTGGCAAAGGTGGAAAACCCGGATCCGCCATGGAACGAACCGTGCATTGCACCGCGCACGACCTGCGGCGATGCGTGCATCCTTCTTTCGTCCCATCCCGATCACTGCGGTCGCTGCGACAATGTCTGCGGCGACAACGAACAGTGCACAGCCGGGGAATGCCTGCCCCTCGAAGGCGAAGAAGAAGACGCTGTCGGCACGGGCAGCGACGGTTGCGCCACCTCCCCCGCGTCCCTGCGGGATTCCCTCTACGCACTGGTTTTCTGAACGCGTTGAGTTCAAATGAATACGGCAGACCACGTGGTGCAAATCCGGTGATTCAGTCGGCGGCTTTCTGATGGACGGTGATGAGAATTCCGGCCACACAGTAGCACAGGGCGGCGATGATGACCGTCGTCGCGTATCCCACCCTGACCCCCAGGTACAACGCCACGAGGACCGCCGCCGAACCGGCGACGGAGTTCACCGCAAACAGGTGGGGAACCTTATGGGACATTGCCCATCGGTCCGCCATTTCCAGTCCGTGGGGAAAGTAGAGTCCCATGCAGAAACCGGTTGAACCGATGAGCAGCAAAGAAAACAGTTTGATGAGGGCGAAGGGCAGACTTGATACGGCCATGACGCCGGGCAGAAACACCGCCGAGATGGCAACGGGAATCAGAATCGCCGTCACCAGCCAGGGCCGCAGCCGCCTGGCGTACATGCCGCCGATGCCCGAGCTGAGCAGCAGAAGTCCGAGAACGAGGATGAGTGACCAGGAGGCGGATACGAAAATGTTCTGGTACACCTGCAGCAGCATGATCTCGATAAAGAAGTAGCCCAGACCGATGAGGATGTTGATGGCGAGCAGGGATAACGCATGTCGTGAATGGCTGCCGCGCACCGTGCCGATGGAAAACAGCAGGATGAGACAACCGAAGACCCACAGGGCCGGAATGATGAGCTCCCTGATCTGCGGTACGGTTTTCCGGGACAGGGATGGGAACGGGATGTCATTGGTCACCGGCCGGGAATCAAACCCTTCTGACGCCAGCGCACTGAAGTCATCTTTTTCGATCATCTTGAAAACCTGCGAAAATTCACCCCATTCCAGCAGGCCCTTGAGGTAGTCCACGCGGGTGTTCGAGACGCCGTGGGTGAGCCATTCCATTGCCTTGCTCCGCAGCGGGCCGAGGATCGGCTCCCGGGTGACAATCATGCCGTAATAGTGTTTTTCGGCGGTTTTGTAGCGGTCCAGGTCGGCATCATAGCTGCGGTTGATATGAGGATAGCTGGCTCCATCCCATTCCCAGATCAGAAAATGATTGGACGGATCCGCAGCGCCCCGGTCTTTCAGGGTGTGCCACAGGGTGTTCAGCATCCGATAAAAGGCGAGGTCACCACCGCGGTTGAAAACCCGTTCTTCGAACAGGAGATAGCCGTCCTCACTCAGGCGGTTGAAATAGAGCCCGTAAGTTTCTTTCGTGTGAAGGAAATCAGGCCCCGACGGATAACCGATGGTGCGTCCGGAGTGCGTGTTGATCAGGGTGATGATGTCGAACTTGCGGCGAGTGGCGTTCAGTCGGGAAATGGCGTTACCGACCTCCACGTCCAGTCCGTCATAGGCGCCACCCGAGACACCGTGAAAGTCCTTTGTCATGATTTTCACGATGGAGGGATCGATCTCCACGGCGGTCAACTGACTCGCCGGGGTGATGTACTTGATGGCCGGAACAATTCCCCAGGCCGCTGCGCCGATGATGAAAACCGATGGCGCGTCCTTGAAACCGTAAAAAATCCGCTGGTCTGCCAGGGGCCATTTCCGGTTCTCTTTCTTGAATTGCGCATATCCGGGGCGACGGATGGCCTGGAAATGGTCGTTGGCGTGCCCGTTGTACCAGACCAGGTGAAAATTGCCTGCGCCCGTATGGTCGGTGATATCGATGCGCTCGATGAGGCTGTCATAGCTCCGCACCAGTCGTTCAACGGGCACTGTGGTGTAGGTCCTGCCGCTGATGAGGCTGCATTCCCGGTTATAGATGCGCACGAAATTCAGGCGATCCGTGGCGAGATGGAAAACGAGCAGTCCCGTGCCGACAACGGCCAGCATCGCCGATGCGGAAATCCAGACCTTGCGGGTGCTCACCGGTACAGCGGTGCTTTTTCGGAGCGCCGCAAGGCCGATCAGGGGAACGATGGCCATCAGCAGCAGGATGATGCTTTCGCTGTTGAGAAACGTGTAGAGAAGAACGACCGCGACAACACCGGAAAATGCACCCGCCATGTCGTAGAAATAGACACGGCCGCCGGGGTGTTCGCGAAAGAGCACGGTAATGTAGATGATCGGAAAAATGACACACAGTGCGATGGACGCCGCAACCAGCCAGATGGACGGGTATCGCACCAGCACCGCAGAAACGACGTACAGGCTGACGGTGGCGCCGATGCAGCAGGCGGTGAACAACCGCTCGTCAGAAATGCGGACCCGGGATGCGATGAAGGCGCCGACACCGATGCCGCACACCGCAAACGCGATGACGGCCGTTCCCACAAAATAGTCATGGAGATACATGAGGAAGTGAAACAGGACCGTTTCGACCAGCAGCACCAGGGCAGAAAAGAACGTGACACCGAAAAAGCGTTTGGGATTGATCATCACTTAATCTCTTGTACAAGGCGCCAGAAGCGGCCGCCCTCATCCTGGCCCGGAAGCAGGCGTCGTTTCAACCAGCGATCCGTCGGTCGGAACACCCGCATCAGCATGTTCCAGTACGCCTGGTTGTTCTGTTCCGGGTCAACCAGCACCGGTTCCGGCCCGCCCGTATGGATGGGATAGAGTTGCATGATGGCAGGCGCACCGGGTTCCTGCATGGGAATGGTGAGTCGCGCTGCCAGCGCATAGGAGGCCGCTCCTCCCCGGGATGCCGTTCCGGCGCCGGCGGGAAAAGGAGCGCCCAATCCATAGAAAATCCAGCCGGTTCCGTACGGCGCGATTTCCTGCATGGTCGAGCCATTGGCGCTGATCACCCAGGTGGCGCCCGCGTCAATGATCTGCCGCATCCGCATTTCCTGAGCGGCGGTCCGCCCGCCGTTGTGGCCTCCGTGGATGAACACGGCAACGGGGGTGGATGGACGGTCCACCTTTTCCTGACGGATCATGTTCTGCAGCGAAAAATCATCGACAGGAGCATTCCCCGTCGGCGGCATGGAAAAACGGATGATGGTGAGGCAGGTGTCTGTTTCTTCCTCGCAGGGAATGTGATCGACCGGTGACAGGTCCCGGGTCGGCGTGACGATCTGGTCGGCCAGTTGGAAGAGTGGTTTCAGGGAATCGCGCCGCGCGTTGTCCGGCAGATGTCCGATGAAAAGGACATCGAGTGGAGGTGAGGTGGCATCGCTGGTCGGCTTGTCGATGGGCGTGTAGTAGAGGTCGGCATGGATATCCGAAAAATGATTATTGTGTCTGCCGCGATGGTCCTGCCGGAAAACGCTGTTTCCAAGAAGGACCACCGTTGCGCCGGTCACTGCACAGATAATGAGGATTTCAAAAACTTTCCGATTCATTTGTCAGTCTGATCCGCTCTTCCAAGTCTGTTCCGGTCCCACAGGTATCGCTCTATCGGTATTTCAGCAAGATTCCTGCCAGGGGCGTCGAAGTTGGCCAGCAATGTAACTGATTGAAATCATTTGAAAAGGTCATATCGGTAGAAATTTCCCGGTGGCACAATATGTGTCATCAGCCAGGGAGTCGAACAGGCCGGGCCGATGCCTTACCCGAGGGAAGGGCCGCAGAATTTGCAGTTGGATGCAGTGAAAGAACACGGACGCTGCAGGTGACGAGGATGGACTACCGGGCCAGGATGATATGGGTCTCACAGCCGAACTGGATGTTGAGCAGGGCTTCCGGAAGAGACTGGAACCATTCGCAGGTCTGCGGACACACGAAGATCGTGCCTGGAGTGACGGGGTCGTCGTAGTACCATCCGTTCGCGACGGCGTCGCAATCCGAAGGACCATCCACCCGGCCCACCAGGTATGGGTCCGCGGCAGCAGAAGAGATGAACTCCACGTTGACCAGGTCCGGGTTGAGGGTTTCCCCGGCGGGCGGCTCCGGAATCTGCCATTCGCAGTTGATTTGTGAACTGGTAATCACGGACGTACCGATGGCATCAAAAACCGGTTCGAAATCCTGCAGACAGAGGTCGCCGGAAACACCATCCGTGAGGTCCACCAGCGATGAATAGGTGTCCCAGTAGATGGGTGGGTCGGCATCCGGGCTGGACGGTGCTGCATAGGTGGCACAGGGGTCGCCGTCTGTTGCCAGGTCTTTGGCGGAATAGGCGAAAATGCCATGGAACTGATATTCGTCGAGAAGCGGATCCAGTGCCCGGAACGCCGCGTCGAAAGCGTCTGCGGTCGTTTCGTCGCCATCGTCGGATACGACGACCACATGTTTGACGGCACCCGGACGCAGCATGGCATGCCAGCCTTCGGAGGTCAGACCGTTGTCGTCCGCATAGGTGGTCACCAGCCACTCCAGGCCTTTCATGCTGGGCACGCGGATGCTGATATGCTGGTACGACGGCAGATTGGTATCGTCCGTCACGGCAGCCAGCGGATCCGGGGTGGTATCCGTGTCGGGCGTGACCAGCTGGCAACCATCCGGCGCACCGAGGGGTGGATCGATGCAGATGCCGTAGCTGGTGCCGCCGCCTCCGCCCCCGCCCGATGTGGCGCAATCCCCCGGCAGACAGGACACGACGACAATATGCGGATCGATGCCGCTGCTCATGATGCGACTGGAGAATTCGTTCATGTTTGCCCGCACCATTTCAATTTCGTCATACAGGCTCTGGGAATTGTCGATGACGAACAGAATGTCGGCCGGTTGACGGGTATTTTCCGCACCTTCGTAGACCCCGGTGCAATCGTCAAAGGGAATTTCATCCGCCCCGGTGTCCGTGTCGGAATCGCTGTCCGCGTCAGAATCGCTGTCCGCGTCGGAATCGCTGTCCGCGTCGGAATCGCTGTCCGCGTCGGAATCGCTGTCCGCGTCGGAATCGCTGTCCGCGTCTCCGTTGTCATCGCCTTCGCCGGCATCGTGACTGCAGGCACCCATCAGCGCCAATGGAAATACCAGCAGGCCAATCAACCACCATCTGAATGTTCTGTTCATGTCATTCCTCCTTCTGTTCCGCAACGGATTCCATCCGGCGAAAACATCTGATTGGACAGGGGACGACATTGACATGCATGGATCGGACCATCCTTTTCATGCGGGATAACCCATTGATTTTACAGAGAGCGGATTTCCGATCCGGGCGGGCCTTTCGACCATCTGGTCGAAGGAAGATTCCTTTTACGTCGAAGAACACGGAAAAAACAACACACCTTCAGACTCGAAGCCCCTGGACCTCAGGCACCGTGTGCACCGTGTCCTTCTCAGCAGGGAATACTCTCAGTGATGAAGCGCCAGTACTCGGTGGTCGGCCCCGGGATGGTCGGGGTCTTCAGGTGCGCCTTGACGACCCGCAGCAGCGTCAGGAAGTCGTAGCGGTAGCGGATGGTGTCCCCGCCCCAGTGGGAGGCCAGCACATCGAACGCCACCCGCACGTCCGCGAGCATGGCATTCCACTGGGCATCCGTAGGTATCCCCATGCGTAGAACCTGCGCAGCACCACGTTCAGGAAGTCCTCGACCTCTCCGGAGGTGAACTTCATGTCGTACACATTGTCGGTCTCCGCATTCATGGCCATGGTGATGGCCCGGACAGAAACTGTCCGCGGCTGGATTATGATCACAGCAGGTACATGCTTCTGTCAGACGCCGAGAGTGAATGACGTCCGTAAAAGCAGGAACGCAGGAGGTTTCATGAAAAAAATTCCCGGTTACGACATCCATCTGGCGGATCCGGCGCCGGAGCGACTGGCGCCGCTGATTGCCGCCCACCGCTCCGACGCACGCAAAATCCTCAAAGAGTGCCTGAACGTGCCCGTGATGAACTCCCCCATTCTCGGACCCATCCTCTGCAAGGGACTTGAAGCGGCGTACGGCATTTCCGGCGGCCTCTACAGGGACGAAATCGACGCCTGGGCAACGGGCATCGATCGTCCCGCGCAGGACGTGCTGGCGGCAAACCTCAGCTACGAACTCGCCCATGTCGCCGGATGGCTGGAGCCCCGGTTATCCATGCTGAAGTGGCCGCCGGTGTTCGGCTGCACGGCCGTGGCGGTGAGGGCGCCAAGGGGCTGGTTCCACGTGCGCCACATGGACTGGCCCGTTCAGGCCATGCGGGATCGCACCATCGTACTCCACGCCACAAAAGGACGCCGCCGCATCACCACCGTGTCCTTTCCCGCCATGGTGGGGGTGCTGTCGGGGATGGTGGAGGGCCAATTCGCCATCACCCTCAACTGGGCGCCGCCATCCGAGCTGCCGGGCTTCGATTTCGGCCCGTCATTCCTGCTGCGCCACGTTCTCGAGGAGGCCGCCGATTTTGCCGCCGCCGTGGAGCTGCTGAAAAAGACGCCCCTTGCGGCGCCGGTGCTGTTTCTCGTCACGGGCAACGGGGCCCGGGACGCATGCGTGGTGGAGCGGACCCGCAAAGAGGCGCGCATCCGCAAACCGGAAGGAGGCGTGCTGGCGATGGCGAACCACTACCTGGGTCGGGGGTTCCGGCAGTTCAACGACCCGGAGTACGACAGCGAAGAGCGCTTTGATGCGGCCCTCTGTGCGGCGGCCGGATTCGAAGGGAGCACTCCCGCCGAAGCCCTGCGCATCCTCGGCCGGCGTCCAACCCGGAACAGCGAAACGGTGCAGCGGATGGTCTTCTGCGCCGCCACCGGCGAAGTGCTGGTGCGAACGTGAGGGAATCGTCATGAACTGGAGAACCAGAAAAGAAACCAAAGACCCGTCATCGGCCCTGTTCTGCAAGCAGTGGACGATTGAAAAGTGGTGTGCCCTCCCATTCGCTTGCGGATATGCGTCCATGTTGACCTGCATGCGCCTGCTGGGCAATCGTTCGCTGAGCGGCGAAAAGGTGATTGCGAAGCAGAAAGAGCTGATCCGCCAGAAGAAGACCAGGGAAACAGACGTCTGCGGCATCGATGACGTGGCGCCCCTGATCCGGGCCCTGGGCTACGTGCCCCACAAGTTCAAATGGAAAGAAGCATCCAACTGGAAAGCCCTGTATCGAACCGCCCGGGAGAAACTGACAGAGGCCTTCCGCGCCGGGCATCCGGTAATGATCGGCGTGCAGCGCGAGAGCGACCATGAGCCGGGGCACTGGATTGTCGCGTATTCCGATCCGGACGACGGGCGGCAGGTGTGGACGTTCGATCCCGATGAGAAGCGCGCGGCTTTTGAAAAGTGGCCATGGAACGGTTTTCTGGATTGGGCCTGTTCCACCAGGGACTATGATCACAACTACTACTTCGAAGGCTGCATTGTTTCGAGCGCGAAAGGCCGAAAAAGCGACGTCCCGGCGGTGCCGCCATCGTCGGCCCTGTTTGCATTCATCGAAAATGGGCCTGACAAGGGTGGCTGGATGGACTTCGCCGGCAGGGCCGTGGTGAATCAGGACTATGCCGCTGTTGTTATCCACGACAACTATTGCGACACGCTGCAGCGCTACCGCACCGACCGGGAAACCATCGCCGCCGCCACGCTGCTCGAAAAACGCGGCGCGATCATCAGGCGATTGGACGACTGGTCCGGTCTGTCGCGCGACGCCGGGGCGCGGCGCAAAAATTTCGAACAGATTCGCCGCATGCTCCACGACATTGCAAGAATGCGCAACGACCGCGTGGACAAGCAACGGGCGGACGCGTTTGCGGCAGACATGGCACTCCTCTTCGCCATGTGCGAACGGGAATTTTTTGCGGAATGAAAAGGAACAAGGACGGACATCATGGAATCAACAAATCTCTGGCAAGTAACCCATGGAAAAGGAAGCATCATCTGGGAGCCGCATCGCTGCGCCGGCGATGTGGTTTCCGCTGCCGTTTCTCCAGTGGCCACATGGCTGTCACTGGGCTTCAGCGCCGTGGCGGCAGGTGCGTCGGTTTACAGTGCATACAAGTTGTCGATGCAGGAAAAGCAATTGGACGCCATCAGCAGGGATCTGGCGTGCGTCAACGGCAAGCTGGATGGCATCAAACGGGACATTGATCGGATTCATCGCACACTCCATTCGATTGAAACGCTGACCCGGGCCATCCTGGATGATATTCGCGACGTGAAGGATGCGACCATCGCTGATGTGTTCATTTCAGGTTCCCAGCAGAATTTCCGGGACAAGGTGCGCAACGGATCGGTTTCGCTGGAGGCACTCACGGTTTTCGCCAACGATATCGCAACAGCGCTGTCAGAGATCAGCGGCAATGGCGGGAAAAGAACCGGTGACATCCTGATTCCCAACTGGATCATCGATCAGGCGCGTCCAATCCATGCGTTTCTCTCTGTTCTGAATATCCATCTCGTGGAAACGCATAACCGGCTGAACAGCTATGATGCTTCCATGGTGCGCAGGCTGTGTTCGCTGTCCGAACAACCCGTCTTGCTGACTGAATCCATCCAATCTGACGAAGACGCCCATAAAAACAGGCTGCTGCAAATCCATGGGAAATACAGCCGGGCACCTGAGTCCCAGCCCAGATTGAAATGGCTGTATGCATATCTGTGGGAAATCCGGCTGGCGGAGTTTGCCCTGGCGACATCCAGGGCTTTATCCGGCGACGACCGCGACAAACTGGCTATCCCGCAGCTGGATGAATCCCTGCTGGCCGTTCTTCTGGACAAGAAAGCCGCATGATTTCCATGACCGAAAACCACAGTGACCATTTTTCGGAAGAAGGCTTCTGGAACAAGCTGGTGAAGTTTGCGAAAGCCGCCGGAAGGGAGGTGGTGGAAAAGGCCCTGTGGCTGTACTACGCCATGCGTCGGCCTGAGACCCCGGCATGGGCCAGAACAATCATCATCGCCGCCCTGGGCTATTTCATCTGGCCAATGGACGCCATTCCCGACTTCGTGCCGATGGTCGGTTACGCAGACGATCTGGGCGCCCTCGCCCTCGCTATCGGCACAGTGGCCGCGTACATCGACGACGAGGTAAAAAAGAAGGCCGCGGAAAAGCTTTCCGACTGGTTTGACTGAACCTGCCGCAGGCAGATGTTGATCGGAAGAGCGGTCTGCGCTGATCCATCACGCCGGATAAAACCTGCAGGGCCATCGGCGCATCATGGGTGACGGGTCAGGGTGATGGGCCAGGCCTTGACATATGACATTTTCCAGACTGCCGGTTTTCGAAATCCCCCCCGACCCCTTTTTGCAAAGGGGGATTGTGTCTTCTCACCCTCTCCCAACGACCGAATGACTACCGGGAGAGGGTCGGCCGAAGGCCGGGGTGAGGGCTTTCCGCGGGAACGACGGCCGGAAGCCCGCCGGGCTTGACCAACGGTCATCCTGACCGCGCCCCTCGTGGGCGCGGCAGAAGCCAACGACGCCCGCTTCCCTTTCGCTGGTTCAACGGTTGATTTCGGTCTGAATAAGGTCTAAATTCAGTACGAATCAGGTTGAACGGAGGCTTTATGAGGACGGTCCGCGTTTCAGAAAACATTGTGTCATTGAGTGAATTCAAGTCCCATGCGGCGTCGTGGTTCGAGCGGCTCAACGCAGCGTCGCCGGTGGTGATTACCCAGAACGGTCGAGCCGCGGGAGTGCTTCTCTCACCCTGCGCATACGATGAGCTGGTGGAGCGCATGGCGTTTCTGGAGGCGATTGCGCGGGGAATTGAGGATGTGGAATCCGGCCGTACTGTCTCCCATGCCTCGATTGTCGCGGAGGCATCGCAGCGCTATCGCAGAATCCCTTCAAAATGACCCGCCGGTTTGAAATTGTCTGGTCAGACAACGCGAAAAACCAGCTCTTCGAAATCGCCGACGTCATTGCAGCAGACAAACCACGCGCTGCGGAAAAGTGGCTGCAGACCGTTTTAAAGAAGATCGAAAACGCATCAAAAATGCCGCTTGCCTTCAGAAAAGTGCCGGAACTCGATGCTGAAAACATCCGGGAGGTCATCGTCGGCGCGAAACCACGGCTTGGGCAAACCATCATCGCCGTCCTGATCCACCGCGCCGCACAGAACCTACAGGGCCATTGGCGGGTCGGAGGGAATCTGCAATAGAATCCGTCGGGCTTCGGCCGCCAGAAAAAACGATCCGGCGATGAGGTTCACCCCGGTGGCCGGATTGCCGCCGGCGCCCGGACCAGCCGCCGCCATCCGCAGGGCCTCTGCCACGCTGCCCGCGTACGACGCCTGCCATTGTGCCGCAAAGGCAGCACCGTCAAATCCCCGGGGAACGGGCGGTGTGGCCACGATGACCCTCTGGGCCAGCGGCCGCAACCGCTCAATCATGGCCCCCGCGGGCTTGTTGCGCAGGGCCCCGAAGATCAGCGCGTGCACCGGCCACCCCTTTTCGCGGAGGGTTTCAATGAGGGCCTCCACTGCCTCAATATTGTGCGCGCCGTCCAGCAACCACGGCGGCTGTCCGTCAATGAGCTCGAATCGGGCGGGCATATGCACCGTTGCCGCTGCGCGATCAAAGATGTCCCCGTCCGACGGGGCACCGAAGCCTTCTGCCGTATCGAGGAACACCCGCCGGGCCAGGGCCCCGTTGCGCCGTTGATGGATGCCCGGGAGCGGAAAAGCCAACGGTCCGTCGCCACAGAAGTCCTCGCCCATCCGCAACAGGGGTGCGCCGGCGCGCCGCGCGACGTTTTCCACGGAGGCCATGGCATCCACGTCAAGCAGGCCGCAGTAAAGCGGCACCCCGGGGCGCGCAATGCCGGCCTTTTCGGCGGCGATCAGCGCCGGGGTATCACCCAGCAGATCCGTGTGATCGCGACCGATGGAGGTGATGACCGAGGCCCGGGGCACAACCACCGACGTGGCGTCGAGACGGCCGCCGAGTCCCACCTCGAGCACGGCCACGTCCACCCGGTGCCGCGCAAACAGCCACAGAGCCGCCAGGGTGGTCACCTCGAAAAAGGTGAGCGGCGGCGCCGTTGCCCGGGAGGTGGCGGACAGCACCGTTTCCAGGGCCTCTGCCACTTCGTCGTCGGGCAGCTCGCGGCCGTCGATCCGCATGCGCTCGGCAAAGCGGTGAAGGTGGGGCGAGGTGAACAGCGCTGTTTTTTTTCCGGCGGCGCGGAAGGCGGCCTCCAGCAGCGCGCAGGCGGTACCTTTGCCGTTGGTGCCGGCCACCTGGATGGCGGGGAGCTCCAGGTGAGGACTGCCGATCCGCTCCGATGCGGCCTGCATGCGGGCCAGTCCCAGCGAGATCCCCCTGGCCGAAAGGGCATACAACTCGTGCAGAACCGTTTGGTAACTCATGAAAACCGAAGACCGGTCAGCGGTACTGTTCCTTGAGGCGCAGGAAATTGAGGAATTCATCGATGTCTTCCACGTTGGTGATCACCCAGTCCCCGCCGTCCTGCTGAATGAACCCGGCACCGCTCAGCTTGAGCATGATCTCCTGGGTCTCCTCCCTGGACAGCCCCACCTGCTCGGCCATATCGCCGTAGTCCGCCCGGAACCGCGCGCCACCGTCTTTTCCGTGGAGTCTGGCCAGCCGCTTCAGGTTTTCGATGATGCGCTCCCTGGCGTCCCGGTGCAGCAGCACCTTGATGAGCGAATCGGCACTGACGAGACGCGCCGCCAGCTTGCGCACCAGCCGCAGCGCAATTTCCGTGTTGTGGACAATCATCTCTTCGAGCACCCGGGCCCCCACCACCAGCAGCTCCGCGTCTTCTTCAATCACCGCGGTGGCGGATCTGGGCGAATTCGTTAACAGGGACATCTCGCCGACAAACTCTCCGGCGCCGAGCACGGCCAGCGTTTTGTCCACGTCCCCGTGGGTGCGAATCGTAATGCGGACCGCACCGGACTTCACCACATACATCTCGCTGCCCACTTCGCCGGCGCGGAACAGCACTTCCCCCTTCTTTACACTTCGACCATATCTGGCAAACAGCGGATCGGACATGCATTTTCTCCTGATGCGGAACGCTTCTGCGCCATTCTAGAACAGGGTCCGCGAATTAGCACATTTTTTAATATCCGTGCAGTTTTCTTGACGGTTTTGGTATTTCACGCGTAGGATCGACGCGGTATTTCCACATGCCGGTGCCCATCGCACCCAAGGAGGGTGACTTGTCTGGAAAAACACTGCTATTCGCCGATGACAGCGCAACCATGCGCCAGATCATGGAAAAAACCTTTCTGGGAGAACCCTTCGATGTGATTACGGTGCCGTCCGGACAGGCCGCCATTGAAAAAGCGAAGGACATTCGTCCGGACATCATCATCGCGGACGCGGGCATGGCAGGCATCAATGGGTATGATGTATGTGAGGCCATCCGCAAAGACGGTGCGCTGTCAAGAACGCCCATCGTCATCATGAGCGGCATTTCCAACCCCTATGACGAAGCGAAGGGCGCCGCCGTGGGTGCCACCGAGCATATCAAGAAGCCCTTTGACACGGCAAAACTGCTGGAACGCGTCCTGGAACTGTGTGGCGCCATGCCTGCGGCAGTTATCGCTCCGGCCGCCGCGCCATCCCTGCCGAAACCGGCCATGCCCCTGCCGGCACCAACCCCGGCCGCTGCGCCCGTTCGGCCCGAGCGCCCCTCTTCCGGGCCGACCCTGCACGCGTTTCCCAAGCCTGCGGGCATCGGTGATGCTTCTCCGGCAGCAGTGGCCCCGCGACGACCGGACGCCCCGCTGCCCCTGACCAATCCCTTCGGCGCAAAACCCGGTCCCCGGGCAACAGCGGACATGCGCATGCCCGCACGGGAACCCGAACCCATTGAACTCGAACCCGTGGCCGAAGAAGAAAACAGCGCCATCCAGGTGGGTACCCTCGCGGAACTCGCCCAGATGGATGCCGGCGGCGGAACGGTCCCTCAGGAACACCGGGATGACGCTATCGAACTCGATGCGGCCCCTGCGCCCCGTCCCGCCCCCATGCCCCTGCCGCCCGCAGCAGCACCAAAGCCTCCGGTGGCAGCCCCTGCCGCCGTGCAGGCCATCCGCACTGCCGGCGCCGAAGCCGCCGCCCGGGTCGTCAGCCGGGTGCCCGGACTCACGGACGAGCAGGCCACCGCCATTCTGGCCCTGACCGAAGACGTCATCGAAAAAGTCGTCTGGGAAGTGGTGCCGGACCTGGCCGAAACCATCATCCGCGAAAAAATCGAAAAACTGCTCAGCGAATAGCACCACCCATCCGAAGAGAATCATCATGCTTGATATCCAGCGAATCCGACAGGACACGGAATCAGTGAAAAGCGGGCTGCGCCTGACCGGCACCGATCCGGCCGTGGTGGACGAAATCCTCGCCCTCGACGAACAGCGCCGCAGCCTCCAGACCGAAGGGGACGAGCTGCGCGCCCGGATGAACGCCGACGCCAGAGCCATCGGCCAGGAAAAGGATCCGGAAAAGCGGCAGACCCTCATCGGCGCCATGGGCGAACTGAAAAACCGCATCAAGGAACTCACCGCCGCGGTGCCGCAGGTCGAAGCCCGCTTCGAAGCGCTCATGCTGTCCATTCCCAACCTTCCTTTGCCGGAGGTGCCCGTCGGCGAAGGCGAAAGCGGCAACACGGTCAAGGAAGTCTTCGGCGCGGAGCCCGGATTTCCTTTCACGCCGAAACCCCACTGGGAACTCATGGCAAATCTGGGCATCATCGATTTCGACCGGGGTCAGAAAATTTCCGGTTCCCGGTTCTACGTGCTCAAGGCACAGGGGGCCCGGCTGCAGCGGGCATTGATCAACTGGATGCTGGATGTCCACACCACCCGGCACGGCTATGTGGAGCTCTATCCGCCGGCCATGGTGCGGGAAGAGTGTCTGGTGGGCACCGGCAACCTGCCCAAGTTCGGCGAAAACCTCTACCGGGACATCGAAGGGGAACACTGGTTTATTCCCACGGCGGAAGTGCCGGTCACCAACTTCTACCGGGACGAAATCCTGAAGGCCTCCGATCTGCCCATCCGGCACGTGGCCTACACGCCCTGCTTCCGGCGCGAAAAGATGAGCCACGGCAAGGACACCCGCGGCATCAAGCGGGGACACCAGTTCGATAAAGTGGAGCTCGTCCGTTTCGAGCATCCCGACGCAAGCCGCGCCGCCCTCGAAGAACTCACCAGCCATGCGCGCCGCCTGCTGGAGCTGCTGGGCCTGCGCCACCGGATTCTGACCATCGGCGCCGGCGATCTCTCCTTTGTTGCCTGCATGAAGTACGATCTCGAAACCTGGGCCCCGGGCTCAGGCGAATGGCTTGAGGTATCGAGCTGCAGCCTGTTTCAGGACTTCCAGGCCCGCCGCGCAAAAATCCGCTTCAAGGACGAAGACGGAAAGAACCGGTTCGTGCACACCCTGAACGGCTCGGGCCTTGCGCTTCCCCGGGTGGTCATCTCCATCATCGAAACGTATCAGCAGGAGGACGGCTCTGTCCTCATTCCCGAAGTGCTGCGCCCCTACATGGGCGGCGCAGAGCGCATCTCAAAACAACCGTAAACAGAATCATGGAAGAGAAAGGCGGGACTACGCGAAAATCGCGTCGATCTGCTTTCTGATGTCCTCTTCCTTCTTGCCGAGGGCCAGGGAGAGTTCGACGATCAGAAGGGTGTTGGCGGTATCCAGGAGGCGTCGTTCGCCAAAGGAGAGCTCCTTGTCGCCCCGCAGACGGTAGAGATCCCGCAGTACCTTCGCCACCTCAAAAGGAGAACCGCTCTTCAGCATGTCCATGTATTCGCGATAGCGGCGGTTCCATGGCTGCGTGGTGACGGCAACTTCGTCCGACTTCAGGATCCGGAAGACTTCCCTGGCCTCTTTGGCGGAAATGATGGACCGCAGGCCCGTGGCCGAAGCCGTCGCCACCGGCACCATGATCTTCATCCCGTTTTCCAGCATCTGCAGAATATAGAACCGCCGTTCCTGACCGGCCATCTGCCGGACCTGGACATCTGTGACTTCGCCAACCCCGTGGGCGGGATAAACGGCCTTGTCACCAATCTTGAATTCGCGGGCTGCTGTCATTTAGAAGGTCCTTGTCGCGTCAACATTCGACCGTCCTGTTCTATTCCGGACGGATGAATGGTTCCGGTCCAAAAAGGAGCCAGAAGATACCACAGACTCCCCTTCCGGTCAACGCGGCCCTGGCCCGCGCAGGCCGTGGCCGTCCGCTGGCCATCCACTTCCATTCTGGTATGATGACAGCACTTCCTGACCGGCGATGAAGAGGACGGATCCGTGACACGCAGGAAAAAAACGAAAATCATGTTTGTCTGCCTGGGCAACATCTGCCGCTCACCCCTTGCCCACGCGGTATTCGACCACGAGGCAGCAACCCGGGGCGCCGGCGATCTCTTTGAGACGGAATCGAGCGGCACGGCGGCATATCACGAAGGGGAACCGGCGGATGCGCGGATGCGCGAAACGGCCCTTGCCCACGGCGTAAGGATCGATCATCGCGCACGCCACCTGAAAAAGGCCGATCTCGATAACTATGATCTGATTCTGGCCATGGATCGCGCGAATCTGGCCGGCATCCTGAAGCTCGCCGCCAATCCGCAGCAGCGCGAGAAGATCCGACTGTTCCGCGACTTCGACGGACAGGCCGGACCGGATGCGGAGGTACCGGACCCGTACTACGGTGGCCCCGAAGGGTTTGAAGAAGTATTCCGCATTGCGGACCGCACCTGCGCGGGCCTGCTCGACCAGCTGCTGAACACCGCGGAGAACGAAAGCGACAAATGAGCACCCTGTCCGACATATTGATGGACCTGTATGGCGACGGCGGTCACATCACCGGAACCCGTTCCACCTCCGGCGGCAGCATCAACCGGACCGCAGTGTTCACCCTGTCCGACGGACAGAAATTGTTCGTCAAGTCCAACGACAACGTTCCTGCAGACTTCTTTGAAGCAGAAAAAGCCGGACTCCTTCTGATGGCCGGCACAAAAAAAATCCGCGTGCCCTGTCCCGTCGCCTGTTTCAGTGACGGCGCCACCCGTTATCTGGTTCTCGAATACCTGGACAGCGCGCCGCCGTCCGCAAACCATGCCCGCCAGCTCGGATGGCAACTTGCGGACCTGCACCACTCCATTCGATGTCGCACGTGGGGGCTCGACACGGACAACTACATCGGCCGGACGCCCCAGCGAAACCACCCGGACACCAGCTGGATCCACTTCTTCGGGCACTCCCGCCTCGCTCCCCAGATCGCCCTGGCCGCCGATGCCGGGCTGCTGGACGTCGGGCTCCGCAGGGAACTCGATCGACTGATGGACCGACTTCCGGAGCTGCTCATCGAACCCGCGGAGGAGCCCACGTTGATCCACGGAGATCTGTGGAGCGGCAACGTGATGAGCGGCCCGTCGGGGGAACCGGTCCTCATCGATCCGGCGGTCTACTTCGGCCACCGGGAGGCGGATCTGGCCATGACCGAGCTGTTCGGACGACAGTCCCGGGACTTCTACGACGCCTACAGCAACACCTGGCCCCTGGAACCCGGCTATGGCCAGCGGCGGGATCTGTACAACCTCTATCACCTGCTCAACCACCTGAACCTCTTCGGCGGCGGCTATGCCGGCAACGTGCGGGCCACGGTCCGGCGCTACCTGTGAAAGTTGACGGAATGCCCGATTCCCGCTAACGAGCGCCCATGACTGCCACCCCACCGCAAATCGTCGTCATTACCGCCGCCGGCACCGGGTCCCGCCTGCAATCGGATTCCGGTCCGCCCAAGCCCCTGTTGCCCCTGAACGGCAGGCCCCTCATCCTGCGGGTTCTCGACCGGTTCGTCGAGGCGGGCATCCTTGAGGCGATCATCGTCGTCGGTCATCGCGCGGACGAAGTGCGCGAAGGAGTGCTGGCAGATGGCCATCCGGCAAAAGTGTCCTTTGTCAACAACCCCCGGTACAGAATGAGCAACGGCCTGTCTGTTCTCGCCGCAAGAGAAGCGGTGGGCGGACGCAACTTCTTCTTGTCCATGGCCGATCACGTGTTCGACGCCACCCTCATCGCCGGCCTGCGCACCGCCCCGCTGCCATCGAACGGACTTTTGCTGGCCGTGGACCGCAAGCTCGATCAGATTTACGACGAGGACGATGCCACCAAGGTGAAGACCAACGGACGCGTCATCCTGGAGATATCCAAGACCCTCGCCTCCTTCGACGCGGTGGACACGGGGCTGTTTGCCTGCACGCCGGCCCTCTTCGAACGGTTGTCGCAGGTGGCCGCCACAAGGCCGGACGGCGACTGCACCCTGTCCGACGGCGTGAAGGCCCTGGCGGCATCGGGGCTGGCGTGGGTGCACGACATCGGCGACGGACGCTGGCAGGACGTGGACACTCCCGGCGCCGCCGCTCACGCCGCCCGGTTGTTCTGATAGCGCGGTCGCTTCACCGGACGTCCTGAGGATCTGCGGAGGATTCGTTCCAGGGCGGCGAGAAATCGATCCACGTCCTCGCGGGTGTTGCCGATGCCGAGGCTGACCCGGACTACGCCTGGCAGGGACAGCGACGGAACTGCTGTTACGATGAGTCGCTGCACCTGTGCGAGGATGCCCTTCACACCCAGCATCTGCTTGACCAGGATGTGCGAACAGTGGCAACCGGCGCGCACGCCGATGCCCGCATCTCCCAGATCCCGCGCCATCCGGCTGGCCATGTGGCCCGGTTGGTCGAACGCGACGACGCCCAGCTTTCTTTGTCCGTCTTCTCCATTCGTATCGGTCATTCCGTAGACCGTCAGCTCCGACAGGCGCGACAGGCCCGACAGGAGGTGGGCGGTGAGACAGCGTTCCTCCTCTTCGATGGTGTCCCACCCGATGCGCTGCAGCACCCGGAGCGCCGCGCCCAGCGCCGCAATGCCCGCCGCGTTGCCCGGGGTGGCAGCGGCCATGGCTTCCTTCTCATCTGCGGAAAAGTGGAGCACGCCCCGGGCGGCTATCAGGGCACCGGCCCCGAAAGGGGCGTAGATCTTGTGTCCCGAGAAAACGAGAAAATCGATGTGCCATTTCGCCATGTCGATCTGCCGATGGGCAGCCATCTGCGCGCCGTCCACCAGCAGCCGGGCACCATGGGCGCGGACCTGCTCTCCGATCTGCGACAAGTCATTGCACGCGCCCAGCACGTTGGATGCCCCGGACATGGCCACCAGTCGAATCCGCTTTGCCCCGTGTCGATGCTCCTCGTTGAATTCTTTCAGCAGACACGTAAGTTGGTTTTTATCCACAAGGCCCCGTTGATCCACGTCCACGCGGACGATGGTCAGGCCGGGCACCTGCCTCCAGGGCAGATCGTTGGAGGAATGCTCCCCTCGGGTGGTGAGCAGCACCGGCTCTTCCCCGTCGTCGCCAACCCACGGAAAGTGTGCGGCCACGCGGTTCACCGCTTCGGTGGTGTTGGCCGTAAAGATGACCTCATGGGTGTCCGGGGATGCACCCATGGCTGCGGTGCAGATATCCGCCACCCGCTCGACAACGGATTGTCGAGACGCATCGTCCGCCCGCAGGGTGCGCAGAAAAGCATCCCGCGCCACGCCGGATGCGGGCGTGCTGGCGGCGTTGTCCAGATGCACATAAGGTTGTTCCCCATCCTGCGCAGGAACGAGCGTCCTTGTTCCCACCAGGGTTTCGCGGAATCTGGTCAACAGCGCTGGTCCCGACAGGGACGACAGCTCCGCGCAGTGGAGCGGATCATCGTCGGGCACCGGTGCGGCAGGGCGTGCAGCGGAGCCTCCGGCGGCGGTCAATGCCCGGGAAAACGCGATGATGTTCACGATGGCCGGTGTCCCCGGCTCAAATCGATCGGGCAGGGCCGCCGGAACGATCCAGTCCTCTCCCATCAACCGGGCGGTTCCGCCTCCGGACATCGGCGGTCGGAGCCGGCGCATGGCCCGCTTCGCCACGGCCACCGCGGTTACCCCCAGCGCCAGCCCTGTGGACTCGCTCGTCAACGTCTGCCATGTGCCCGGTAGCAGGGACGCGGTGAGGCATTGTGCGCCCCACGGGGAACAGAAGATGACGACATGGGTTTCGGGGGAAAGCTGGAAGTGGGACAGCACCCTTTCCCTTGCGGCCTCAAACAGCGCCGTCGTGACCCGGGCGTGGGGGCCGCTGCCCCGGTGGACGTTGGAATAGGTTTCAAGAACGGTCGAAATGGAATCTTCGATGGTGCAGGTTGTGTTGCTCATGAGGCCGGTATACCCGGTCGCGGCCGATGTCAGTGGTTGTTTCGGCCAGACGACCATGGGCATCGGTGAACGCCGTCTCCGGCGCTGCGAAGCGGGATAGCCCGACGCCCCGAGGGCTTCACACAGGTGATCCCACTCAGGTAGTGCGAATCGACAGGGGCAGCGCGTCTGCCACTTCCCGGGCGGTCAGGGAGCGCAGATCCTCCGCCGGATCGACGCCGGTCAGCAGTCCCCGGGTCACGGCAAAATTGAAGATCATCCGCAGGTAGGTGAGGTGCAGGTTCTTCGCGGGAAACCGCAGCTGGCGCACGCGGATCTTTTCACGGACATCCTGGAGCATTGTCCCGTTGATGGACTGCAGCGACAGCTCCTTCGACAGCAGCGCCTCCCCACCATCCGCGCCGGTGACAAACCGCACCGTGTCGTCGAGTTCCTGCTGCACGCGCGCACCCCGCACCCCGGAGTGTGCCTGAAACTCGAACAGCAGCTGACCGAAGGTAGAAATGACAACCGGCTCTTCGTCCGGAACGGCAACGGCTTCTTCCACAGGCGGCGTCAATATCTCCGGAGGCGCCTGGAATTCCGCGGGGACTTCCGGCAACCGCCCGTCCCATGCCGGCGAATCCGACCGCATCGCCCGCTCCCGCAGGAGCCGTCGCAGCAACTCCGTGCGGCTGCATCCTTCGATTCGCGACAGATCCGCCAGCAGCGCCTTGTCCTCCCGGGTGAAGCGGAAGGTGGCGGTCTCGCTGGCCCGATGCTGTGGTTCCTTGAAATTCACCATAATGTATTTACATTTTAAGACATATTTACTAGTTTTCAAAATGTTAATACAATTTCAATAACAGAAAGGTCGCCCCACCGTGGAATACCTGACACCGATACTCGACACCGCCATCCGGGCCGCCCGGGGCGCCGGACAGATCATCCTCGAACAGCGCAACGCGCTTCAGGTGGATTTCAAATCCGCCACCGAAGTGGTGACCGGAACGGACCGGGCCGCCGAGGCCTCCATTGTGGCAACCATCCGGCAGGCGTTTCCCGACCACGAATTCTTTGCCGAGGAATCCGCCCAACGGGCCTCTCTTGTGGCGCCCCGGCTGTGGATCATCGATCCCCTGGACGGCACCAGCAACTTCGCCAACGGCATTCCCCAGTACGCGGTGTCCATCGCCTTTGCGCAGGACGGCGTGGTCAAGGCCGGCGTGGTGTTCGATCCGGTGCGCGACGAGCTGTTTTCGGCCATCCGGGGACAGGGTGCATCCATGAACGGCTGCCCCATCCATGTGTCCGGCAAGGACGAACTGCGCCACGCCATCGTGGCAACGGGCTTCGCCTATGATCGGGGAACGCTGATGGTGAACACCCTCAATACGGTCCGGACCCTGTTCGAGCAGGGCATCCGGGGCATCCGGCGATTCGGCAGTGCGGCCCTCGATCTCTCGTGGGTGGCCTGCGGTCGCTTCGACGCCTATTTCGAATACAGCCTGTGCAAGTGGGATTTTGCCGCGGGCGCCCTCATCCTCGAAGAAGCGGGCGGTGCCCTGTCCTCCCACACGGGTGGCCCGTTCACCCTCGACGCCACCGGCGCCATCACCTCCAACGGCCTGCTGCACGACCGGATGCTGGCCCTCACCACCTGGCCCAAGGACGATGACGCGAAGGGTGCGCAGAAACAAGGCTGACATGGCTCCACGGTTGCAGGAAGGGTGGCAGGGGATGCTGGAAAGGTGGTCTCACTCGGGGACAAGAAAACGGATGTCGTCGTAGCCGATGCCGCCGGCATCGGTGATTTCCACAACTTCCACCCGCGTCACGTCATCGTAGTCGGAGAGATCCACCAGCTCGGGGGTAAAGGGATCCGCGTAGCCGGGAATGGAAAGGGTTTCCTCCTGTTCCCCGCCGTCATATTCGACGCGCACGGTCGCAATGTCCCCGCTGGAGTCGATGCCGATGGCGTAGAATGTGAGATCCCGGACCGGGACAGTGAAATCCATGTAGAAGTCTGCGTGGCACCAGCCTCCCCAGCCGTAGGGACACGTATAATTGGGCGGCGACGGAAGGGAATAATATTCTTCGAGACTCGGCGGAATGATGACGTCCGTCTCCGCAACGGTGGAAAACACCACGTGGGGATTGTAATCGGCCGACAGCGTGTCGTAGGCGTCCAGTTCATCAAAGTTGATGGTCACCGTCTCGTAGTCCACCGGATCGCCATCACTGTCACTGTCGCTGTCGCTGTCCGAGTCGCTGTCGCTGTCCGAATCGCTGTCACTGTCCGCGTCGCTGTCACTGTCCGCGTCGCTGTCGCTGTCCGCGTCGCTGTCGCCGTCGATGACGGGCCCTTGCGCCTCCTCCGTGCAGCCCGGGGCTGTAATAACCGGAAGGCACATTCCCCAAAAAAGCAGTTGAAGCATTCGATTCATCTTTGACTCCTTGTTTTCCCATACAGAAATGTTTCCACGTGCGTGACTCTCCACAAACGCATTGTATACTTCATCAGACTGTTAACAGAAAGCCGGAACACCAGTGAGGATTTTCCATCCATCCGTCAGATGTTTTCGCCGCATGGCTATTCCGGCGTTTCTGACTTTTTCTGCACCGCTTCACGCAGGCCAGGATGCTTCCCTTCGCCTTGATCTGAATTTTTCCCATGCATTCAATCGGGACTTCCAGTCGGTGTCCTATCTGTTTTTTCAGGCAAATGACGGCATGTCGAACTTCAACTACAATGAATGGGGAAGCGGTGTCCTGGTTCGGACTCGCAAAGAATGGCTGGCCCTGTTGTTTTTTTTCCAGGTGGGTTGTTCGAAAACAGACAACGGAAACTGGCGAAGCGAGCATCGTCCGAGCGTCAGTGTGGTGCTGACGAAAAAAGTCCGCAGGCTGCAACTGACCAACCAGCTTCGCTATGAATATCTGTTCGGTCCGGTGGGGTACGACTACCGCATCAAGAACACGGCGGGATTGTCCCTGCCGGACCTGCCGCTCCAGCCGTCCCTCGGCTGGGAAATGTACTATGAACATCGCGATGGTGCTGTGGTTCTGCATCGATTCAAAGTGGGCATCACCAGAAAAATTTCGAAACACGTGTCCATCGGGTGCTACTATCGGATGGACGTCGCCGGACCGGTTCACGCCCGGGCCCTGAGTCGTCAGCTCGCCGGATTTCATCTGTCGTTCCGGTGTTGAGGGGAAGAATGAAACCAGACACCACATCGTTGCCGCATCCGCTGGTAGGCCGCATTTCACTTGTCATGACGGTTTTTGCGCTGGTGCTTTGCCTGTCGTTCCCGGGGACATTGTCGGCGGATTCTGACGGTCTGGTGGTCCGTGTCGGTGTATACGAAAACCCGCCGAAGATTTTTACCAATGCCAGAGGGAAACCGTCGGGCATCTTCATCGATATTCTGGAATACATCGCCGCGCAGGAAGGCTGGAAACTGCAATACGTCAGAGGTTCCTGGGTGGAGTGTCTGCAGCGGTTGGAGCAGGGCTCAATTGATGTCATGCCGGATGTGGCCTGGTCCGCCGAAAGGGAAGAAGTATATTCGTTTCACAAGCAGGTGGTTCTATCGTCCTGGTATCAGGTGTATGCGAAAAAAAACAGCGGCATACACTCGCTTCTCGATTTGAACGGACGAAGTGTCGCGTTTCTGGACAAGTCGGTCCAGCAGGCCGCATTTGAGCAGTTCACCCGCGGATTTGATTTAAAAATCCAGATGATTGCACTGCCGGACTACGAATTAAAGTGGACCCCGTGTCCAGGACCACCTGGACGGTTGTTTAATGTGATTCCTCCGGTTTCCTTTTCGTTCCATCCATTCAGATTCCAGAGGGTTCGTCCGGAGACGACCGGTTGTCTGTCACCATGTAGCCGCATCGAA
>JAKQNG010000147.1 GCA_029565915.1 Deltaproteobacteria bacterium | reverse complement strand
TTCGATGCGGCTACATGGTGACAGACAACCGGTCGTCTCCGGACGAACCCTCTGGAATCTGAATGGATGGAACGAAAAGGAAACCGGAGGAATCACATTAAACAACCGTCCAGGTGGTCCTGGACACGGGGTCCACTTTAGTTCCAGTGTTGCTGGACATCCTCCAGGTGAAAACATGCGCACGGGGAACGCAGAAGTCAACGCCCCGGAATCCATGTCGCATGGCGTTGAGAGGAGGGGTCAGTGGCAGATGCTGTGGCAGGATTCTTCGCAGGGGCTCCGGTAGTCCGTCAATATCCGGTTGTCACCCGTCGGTTGGCCGCCGTCCCTCGGCGTGTCGTTATTGCACTGCTGCAGGCAGGCGCTGATGGTCCGGGAGCACTCGGACGAAACGGGAACCGGATAGACACATCCGGGCAGCAGGGCAATTCCAATGATCAGCAGGAAACAGTGCGATCGCTTCATCTGGACATCTCTCCATGTGATGCGGCCTGCAGCAGACGGGCAAGATTCTTTGCACCGTCCACTGCCTTTGCCGCAAAGTGGTTGTTGAAGAAAACCAGCGTGTGTTCGGCCTGGCGGTCAAGGTTGATGATTTTTCCCACCCATTCGCTGATCTCGGCGGTCGAGTAGCGGTAATCGTAGCGTTCGTGGGGTTGATTGTGCGCATACCATCTGGCGGTGTTGCGGCCATGAAAGCGGACATAGGCAACTTGTGAAGTCGCGACGGCCAGGGGTGGCATGAGGCCTGGAAGGGAGGGCTCATCCACGCAGCAGTATCCGAATCGCAGTGTAAAGAGCCACTTCAGGATTGCCGGTTCGCTCCACTCCACATTGCGGAATTCAAAAACGGGCTGGTGGAGCTGTTCACCGATGCTTTTCAGGTAGCGGCGGTTTTCTTCGGTCTGGCGGAACGAGCCGGGAAACTGCAGCAGAGTGGCGCACAGGAGATCTGCTTCGCGCAGCGGGCGGAGGGCTTCCTGAAAGGCGAGGAGGTCATTGTGGCCCGCCGTTCGGTCGTGCGTGAAGGAGCGGTGCGCTTTGACCGCAAAGACGACTTTTCCGTCCGTTCTGCGGATGAAGGATTCCATCTGGCCGGAGGTTGGCATCCGGTAAAACGAGAAGTTGAGTTCCAGCGCATTGAAATGGGTGGCATAGATGGAGAGGAACTGCTCCGTGGAGCAACCCTCCGGATAGAATGGTCCGATCCAGTCGTCATAGTGGAAACCGCTTGTGCCGATCCGAATCATGGCGGGTCGTTGCAGTATCCGATCAGGACTGCCATGGCGTCTTCTCCGCGGCTGGCGACCACCGCATCCGGCATGCCGTCGCCGTTCAGATCCGCGATGGCCGGCTTTGACGGTCCGTCACCACTGAAGAAGTCGTCCACCGGCACAAAGGTTCCGTAGGGAGCGGCAGTGCCGAGCAGGAGTCCCAGAGAGTCGTCCTGCCAGTTGGTGACGACCAGATCGGGCAACGGGTCCGGGTCGAACCGGACCACTTCGACGGCGCGACTGCCATTGCCGGCGGCGAAATCGTCCCGCACCTCAAAAGTGCCGTCGCCGTTGCTGTACCAGATGGAAATGGTGTCGGAGAACTGGTTGCCGACGAGGATGTCATCACTGCCCGAGTCGTCGAGATCCCATGCGGTAACCATCATCGGGTTGTTGCCCGCTGCCATGGAAATGGCAGTGTTGAACGAACCGTTGCCCTGACCGAACAGGACATTCATGGTGTTTGACAGGCCGCAGGCCACGGCCAGGTCTGCATCTCCGTCGCCGTTGAAGTCGCCGGTTGCGATGCCCGTAGGCCCGGCGTCTGTATAGCGGGTCTGCAGGGGCAGGAAAGTGCCCATCCACGTGCCGTCCGTTACGCGGGCGATGCGGATGGAGATTCGCGCCTGATCCCACACATTGGACGTGGTGGCGAAGTCGGGCACCCCGTCACCGTTGAAATCTCCGGATGCCAGATCGTAGGGATCCGTGTGGACCGGAATCCAGAGTGGTGCGTTGTAGGACATGTTGCCTTTGCCGAGATACAGGCCCACCTGGTTGTCGTCCCGGAAGGAAATGAGCAGATCGGTAATGCCGTTGCGGTCCTGATCGATCAGCTTGATCGCCGAGGGAGAATTGCCCGCATCGGTTACTGTCAGGGCGGTTTCGAACGTTCCGTCGCCCCGGCCCCGGAGAATGGTGAATCCGTTATCGAAAATGGTGGTGACGGCTGCATCGAGATAGCTGTCACTGTCCAGATATCCGAGGGCGACCGCGTTGGGGTTGTCGCCCACGGGATAAAAAATCGGATAGTGGAAACCGCACCCGACGGGCGGCAGAGGCGGACAGTCGGGAACAAAGTTGAGGCATTCCGACAGCTCCGTGTAGCCGGGCGGGCACTCCCATTCACCGTTGGGGCAGAGGGCGGCAACGGACCAGTAGTCGCAACATCCGGCGGAGCTGAAGTCGCCGCTGCGATCCTGCAGGCAGACGGGCGGGGAGCCGCCGCAGGAGGCGTAGGTGTCCGTTGTGTCGGTGTCACCGGTGTCGGTGTCCGTTGTGTCGGTGTCACCGGTGTCGGTG
>JAKQNG010000078.1 GCA_029565915.1 Deltaproteobacteria bacterium | reverse complement strand
CCTTTGTGTGCCGGTCCTGCGAGAATTACTGCACGATCCGCAATCTCCGGGCGGGCGAAAAAAAGTACCCATTCGGTGGTCGCTGCTCGAAATTCACCAACTCGCGGCGTCGTCGGAGTTCCGTCGAAGCGACGGACTATGTGCAGAAACGGACCGACATGCTGTTTGGCGAATTCGCCCCGTCCAGAGAACAGCTGGCCTGCGGCGACCTGTCCGTCGGCATTCCCATGGCATTCTCCGTGCACTCCCTGTGGCCTCTGTACGCATGGTTCTTCCACAGTCTGGGTGTCCGCGTCATCCCATCGGAAAAAATCCTGCCCGACGGCATCGCGCGGGTGGAGAGCAACTACTGTTTTCCCTCGGAGATCGCCCACGGTGCCCTGCAGGACATTCTCAACCGGCATCCGGATTTCATCTTCCTGCCGTTCCTCAAAAAAATGCCATCCCACGAAGAGGCGCCGGTGCACGCCACGGTCTGTCCCCTGACCCAGGGCATGCCGTTCTTCCTGAAACAGGCGTTCAACCTGCAGGAGGATCGCATCCTGCGGCCGGTGGTGAATCTCAAGAATACACTGGAAGACGCCAGCGACGAATTCGCGCGCGTAGCCGTGCAACTCGGTCGCTCCGCCGAAGACGGCGCTCGGGCCTATCGCCGGGGCGTGCAGGAGTACCGGCGTTTTCTGGCAGCCTACCGGCAACTGGGAAACGAAGTGCTGCAACACATCGCGGCACATCCGGACGAGAAATTCGTCTGCCTCCTCGGCCGTCCCTACAACGCGTTCACCAGGGACGCGAACATGGGCATTCCGCGAAAACTGGTATCCAACGGCGTCAGCGTCATCCCCTTTGACATGATTTACCACCCGGATGCGGAAATCTACCCGAACATGTACTGGCACTACGGCCAGCAGGACATGAAGGCCGTCCGCCGCTGCACCGACATGGACAACCTCTATCCCGTGTGGATTTCCAATTTCTCCTGTGCGCCCGATTCGTTCATGCTGCACTACCTGCGATGGATGATGGGCCAGAAGCCCTACCTGGTGCTGGAAATCGATTCCCACTCCGCCGACGCGGGTATCGACACGCGCATCGAAGCATTTCTCGATATCATCGACAGTTACAGAAAGGCCGGGTTTCACTCCGATGTGAAACCCCACCGACGTCGCTGGGTGGTGGAGCAGAAGAAGGAATTCGCCGACATCGTGGACACGCAGACGGGAGAACGGATCGATATGCGCGATCCCCGGGTGAAATTCATCTGGTCCTCCATGGGCGAGTTTTCCAGCTCTGCCATCGCCGCCGCATCGCGCAAGGCGGGCATCCATTCCATGCACCTGCCGATTCCCGATGTGCACACCACCCAGCTGGCCCGCAACGTGGCGTCCGGCAAGGAGTGCATTCCCTCGCTGATCGTGCTCGGCGGCATCCTCCAGTTCTTCGCCCAGCATCCGCCGAACCAGAAGGACGAAATCCTCCTCTTCTACATGCCCTCCACCCTGGGACCCTGCCGCACAGGCCAGTACTACGTATTCTATGAACGCCTGTTCGAAGAGTTCGGATGGGAAAATGCGCTGATCCTCGTGTGCGACTCCTCGAACTCTTACAGAGAGCTGGGCAAATCCTTCACGAAGGATGCATGGTGGGGCGTCATCCTCGGCGACTTCTTCACGGACATTCAGACGGGCCTGCGCCTGATGGCGGCGGATGTGGCCAGCGCCCTCGCCACCCTCGACGAAATCTGGAAAAACGTCATCCAGGTGTTCAGCACCAATGGTAACGTGGAGCGCGCCCTCGAAGAAGCGGGGCGCATCCTCCGGGGAATTCCCCGCAGGCAGACTCTGGCGGATCTGAAAAAGGTCCTCATCGTCGGCGAAATCTTCGTGCGCAGGGACACCTTCTCTGTGCGGGAAATTTCCGATTTCCTCATTTCAAAGAACATCTTTCCAAAAATCGCGGGCATCTCCGAATGGCTTGACTACACAGATCACTGCCGCTGGAGACGCCTCCAGAAAGAAAAGAAACAGCTGGGCATTTCCGGGCTCCTGACGTCGGGAAAATGGAAATCCCACGCCATGTATCACGTGGAAGAATTCTACAAGGCCATGGTGGTTCACAAGATCGCCCGCCACCTGAAGCCCACCGGCCTTGTTCCCGACGTCCCCGCGGACATGCACGAAATCGTGGGCAATGCCGAAAAATATTTCATCGACCCGCGACTGGAGAGCGAAGCCACCTGCTCCGCCGGCGCGGCTGCCACCGGCATGCTCGACGGATACAATGGAACTGTAATCATCTCCCCGTTCGCCTGCCTCCCGGGCCGGCTGGTGGAAGGAGTGTATGGTCCCTGGGCAAGGGAGCGCCATTTCCCCTACATCGCGCTGGAAAACGATGGACAACCCTACGCTCCGAGCGTACTGGCGCGGATGGAAATTTTTGCCCACAATGTATCCAGATACGAAAAACAAATCCGTTCCTGATCGCCGCCCCATCTGTCCACCACTGAAAAATAAAATGGTTACAAATAGTTATGAACAAATCAAGATTGTGGATGCCACAATTCTATTTACAAACCGGTGCGAAATACATTATGTTCCGGGGCCAAAAAACTGATTCTTTACTGAAAGCGTTACCTTTTGCGCATACGAAGATTTCAGATTGAAAGCGAATCCCTGACTGCCCAGCTCGATCGCGTCGACGACCGGGTCGAGGAGGTCCGCCACCTCATGCGCCGGATTCCCGGCGACGTTCTGGCGGAATTCTGGAATCAACTCGACATTTCAACAATTTATCACGATTGCGCGCTGGAGGGAGAAGTCATCTCCCCCGAAGAGCTGAATTCGGCACTGGATCCGCGGATTGTCACGGATGCCACCAACCTGGCCCTGTACACAGCCATCCGCAATCACAAGAAATCATTCCGGATCTGCCGCCGCAGAGCCCGTCAGAAAAAAATCGTTTTCAACGACGAGTTCTTCAAATCCCTGCACCTGCTCTTTTCCAGTGCGGAAACCGAACCATCCGGGGACGGCTTCCGGCGGGACATTCCCCTGCACCGGACCTATTTCCACGAAATCAATCAGGCCCGGCAGATCCGGGAAAACATGACAGAAATGCTCGCGTGGCTGAACGAGGAGGCCTTCACCACATCGTCCCACCCGCTCTCCTTCGCGGCCCGTTTCCACCACCGCTTCATGCACATATTTCCCTATCCGGAAACATCGGGCAAAGTGGGACGGGCGGCCATGAACGTCTACCTCATGCGCAACGGATTCCTTCCGGCGGTCATTCATTCGACGGAGCGGCAGCGATACTATGAAGCCATCCGGAACTCCACCAACGAGCTGTGCTCCCTGCTCATCGACTCGGAAGCCGCGGCCCTCGATTCTGCCGCACGCTTCCTGCGCCGGGTGGCCACCTGATCCCGTGCGGCGTTGACTTTATCGCTCCAAAAACCGTATTATCGGAACCGCGCCAATCGAACCGGCCGGACCGCCTCCCGTTTGCGGGAAGGCGACGGCATGAGGAACTGGAGACATGAAATCCACTGACATCGCCGACAGATTGCTGCAGGACGGCTTCCTCACACCGGGTCAGCACCGCAATGCAGTTGAATACATGAACAATTTCAACTGCCACATCATTGACGCGATTATCGACAGCAATGCCAAGGACGAAGAGACGCTGATCAAGTATCTGGCCCAGGCCTACAAAACCAAGTTCGTCACCACCTCCAAACTGAAAAAGGCAAAGATCGGCCAGAAGGTGCTGTCCCGGATTCCCATCGAGATGGCCAGGGAGCTGAATGTATTTCCGCTGATGTTCGAGGAGGAAATATCCACCCTGTCCATCGTCACCAGCCGCCCCGGCGACGCATCCATCGAAAACACCCTGCGGCGCCAGTCCGGCGCCATGACCATCCGTTCGTTTCTGGCGAGGCCGGCCGCGATTGATGCCGCCATCAACAAATACTACAGGGGCGACATCCACGCGTTCACGGCCATCGACAAGGAATCCATCGCGGCGTTCCAGAGCATGATGGACGTGTACGAGCGCAATCTCCTCGACGAAGGAACCATGGTGGCGGCCACGGCCAACTCCACGTTCGGGGGGCACGAACAGGTGCTGTCCGCCGAAGACATGGAGCGGGGTGCCCGCGCGGCGGAGTCGGGGAAAAGCGGTGCCACGGGAGCGGCCGGCCTGCCCCTGGACATCGCCCGGATCATGATCTCGCTTCTGGAGAGCACAAGGGAAAACCTGTCGGGACACTCGGTGCTCACCGCCAACAACACGGAAAAAGTCTGCGAAAAGATGGGGCTGCCCGATTTCGACAAAGACGCCATCACCATGGCGGCCCTGCTGCACGATATCGGCAAGGGCGGTCCCTATCACCTCACCGCATTCAACGTGGCCGAATGGCAGGGACACCGAACCAACGCGGAAAAACGGCTGGAAACGCCGGTGCGGCTGTTTGAATCGGCAAACCTGCCCAGGGAAACCCTGAAGGCCCTGCGCCACATGTACGAACGGGTGGACGGCACAGGAATCCCCGACGGGCTGCGGAACAACGAAATCCCCCTCGGATCGCGCATCATCGCCATTGCGGACACCTTTGCGGACCTGACCTCAAACCCGCGCAACCCCTACCGTCGGCAGCTCACCACCGCGGAGGCCATGAAGGTCATCGAAAAAGGGAAAAAGACGATTTTCGATCCGAACCTCGTTGACCTGTTCGCCTTTGTGGTCTCGGGCGACGACATCAAGCGGCAGCTCCTGACGGGTGCCCAGGTGGTGCTGGTGGTGGACTCCGACGCGGAACAGTGCGCCATCCTGGAAATGCAGCTCACCGCGCGGGGATTCAAGGTGCGGGCGGTCCGGCGTTCGGACGATGCCATCAAGATCCTGCTCGTCGAACCCGTAAATCTCATCCTGTCCGAAGTGGAGCTGAAGCCCTTCGATGGATTCGAAATGAAGAGCCGCTTGAACGAGGACAAACGCACCGCGTCGATTCCTCTGTTCTATTTTACGGCACGGGCGGACGGGAAAGACGTGGATCAGGGCTTCAAACTCGGCGCCGCGGACTACCTGGTCAAACCCTCGAACATTGAAGTCGTGTCCACCAAGATCCAGCAGTTCCTCGCCCGCGAAGCGCCCAAGGCGGGTGCCGGCGGTGTTTCCGGTTCCCTGCGCGAAATGTCCATTCCGGACCTGGTCCAGATTCTCGCCCACGGTCAGAAGACGGGGCTCCTGCGCCTGTCCTTTCCCAACGGCCATAAGGGCGAAGTCCATTTCATGAAGGGCGACATCCACAACGCCCTGTACGGCAACCAGCGCGGTGAAGATGCCTTCTGGTCCATGCTGAAATACCGGGACGGCAGCTTCTCCCTCGATCCGAACTTCCAGTCCGACGGGAAAGTCATCCAGATGACCGCCGAAATGCTGCTGCTTGAAGGCATGCGTCGCATGGACGAAGAAAACCGCTGACACGGATCACGGCTCCGCCAACGCCTGTTCCAGCGCCTCCTGAACCTCCAGCCATTCCGCCTCGGCTGTCTCGATGATATCCGCGAGTTCTTTAACCCGGGTCACCGCGCGAACGACGTTGTCCTTGTCTCCACCGTAAAAGGAGGGATCACCCATCCGTTCTTCCAGTGCCTTCTTTTCGTCGCCGGCGGATGCCAGCACCTGATCGATCTGCGCCAGCCGCTTCCGCAGAGGCGCCAGGGCCGCCCGGTTCTTCGCTGCCTCGCGCCGAACATCCCGTCGACTGGTCCGTTCTGCATCACTGCCGGCTGCGTTCCGCTGTCCAGCACTCCGCTCCGACAGCAGCAGGTCCCGGTATTCATCCATGTCTCCCGACCATGCCCGGCAGGTGCCTCCGCCCACCAGCCACAGTTGATCGCAGGTCGTCTCGATGAGCTGCCGATCATGGGAAATAAGCAGGATGGCGCCTTCAAATTCATTCAACCCGTCCATCAGGGACCGGCGCGAATCCACGTCGAGATGGTTGGTCGGCTCGTCCAGAATCATCAGATTGGGCCGTCCGAGGGTCACCAGCGACAGGGCCAGCCGCGTCTTCTCGCCGCCGGACAGGGAACCCACGCGCACTTCGGAGCGCTCCTGCCCCAGACCGAACCGCCCCAGCCAGTCCCGCACCGCCTGGGCGGATCCATCGCCCATCGCGGTCGCCACCTGCTCCATCGCAGTGAACGACGGATTGAGCTGTTCCAAGTGATCCTGTGCAAAATAGCCCACCACCAGCTTCTGGGCCCGCACGATCTCGCCGGACAAGGCCGGCAGGTGTCCCGACAACAGGCGCGCCAGAGTGCTCTTGCCGTTGCCATTGGCCCCCAGCAGCGCAATCCGATCCTGCGCAAAGATGCTGAAATGCAACCCCGTCAGCACCGGGCAATCCGTCCGGTAACCCACCGCCGCATCGATCAATCGCACCAGCGGGGAGGGCGTGGCCGCGGGCTCTGGAAAGCGGAACCGGATGAAGGGATTCCGGGTCACCGTCCGCGTGACCGGCGCCATTCGTTCCAGTGCCTTTAATCGGCTCTGGGCCTGCTTCGCCTTGGTGGCTTTGGCGCGGAACCGATCCACGAACGACTGCAGGTGTCGCCGCGCCAGTTCCTGCTTCACTGCCATGGCGTCTTCCAGTGCTTCCCGTTCTGCCTGCGCCCGGACAAACGCATCGTAGTTGCCGCTGTAGAATGCCAGCTGTCCATCCTTGACGTGAAGGATGCCATTCACGACCTCATTGAGCAGGTTCTGATCGTGGCTGACGATCAACAGCGTTCCGGGATACTGTTTCAGATGGCTTTCCAGCCACAGCACCGACTCCAGATCCAGATGATTGGTCGGTTCGTCGAGGAGCAGCAGGTCCGGCACCTGAAACAGCGCACAGGCCAACGCCACACGCATCCGCCAGCCACCGGAGAACTCACTCATCGGGCGTATCCGGGCCGCTTCATCAAATCCGAGTCCGGCCAGGATCACCGCCGCCCGCGCCGGAGCGCTGTGGGCATCGATATCTGTCAGCCGCTCGTGCACCCGCGCCACCTGATCGGCCTCCACGGCCACATCCGCCTCCGCCAGCAGGCGCTGGCGCTCCCCATCTGCGGCCAGCACCACCTCCAGCGCCGTGCGGGATCCGGACGGCACATCCTGGGCCACGGTACCCACTGTGCAGTGACGCCGGATGTGGATGGTGCCGCGGTCCGGCTCCAGTTCGCCGCCAATCAACCGCAGCAACGTGGTCTTTCCCGAACCGTTGGCCCCCACCAGTCCCACCCGGTGCCCCGCCGGCACCCGTCCACCCGCGTTCTCGAAAATCGCCCGCGTCCCCACGTGATAGCTGATGGATGACAACTGCAGCATGAACGACTGGAATCAGAGCTCGCGGCTCAGGTCCCGGTGACTGCGCGTCACCGACCGCCCCGCGGCGGAGTAGAATTCACAGAGGCGACGGACAAATGCCACCGAACGATGACGGCCCCCAGTACAACCGATGGCCACGTTCACCGAAAACTGGCCCACCTGAACCGAAGACGCCACCGCCACATCGAGCAGGGCGACCATCCGATCAAAGAACACGCCAGCCTTTTCACTGGACATCACATACGCGTACACCTCATCGTCTTCGCCGGTCAGATGGCGCAGTTGCGGCAGGTAATAGGGGTTCGGCAGAAACCGCACGTCGAAGATGAAATCTGCATCCGTCGGGGAGCCGTACTTGAATCCGAAGCTCGTCATGCGCAACGCCGTCACCCTGGACTCTTCCACGCCAATTACCTCGCGCAGAATCAACTCGCGCAGGGTTTTCACATCGATGCGACTCGTGTCGATCACACAGGATGCCCGCGCGAGGATGGGTTCCAGTCGCTCCTGTTCCCGGGCGATGGCTTCGCGAATGGGATATCGGGACTCCAGCGGGTGGGAACGCCGCACTTCGCGATAGCGGTTCACCAGAATGTCCACGTTGCAGTCGAGGTACACGATGGTGCAGTTGACGCCGTCTTCCTGCAGGGAATGGAGTACATTCTGAAAATCGTCAAACAGGACGCCCGATCGGACATCGCTGACAATGGCCAGACCTTTCGTGCCGGTAATCCCTCTCGCGTACAGTGTATGCACCTCGTGGATGAGGGCGGGCGGCAGGTTGTCGAGGCAGTAGTACCCCAGATCCTCGAACACCCTCATGGTGGTGGACTTTCCGGCGCCTGACAGGCCGGTGATAATCACCAGCGACGGGTATCTGCTGCTGACAGACGGCGGCGTTCCGGTTTCCTGTGTCATCTGTTTGCCCGTCAATAGCCGAAGTCGTCGTCGGCGGGTTCCTCCTGCAGCACCCGCCGCAGGTTGCGGGCGTCATCCACGGCCCGGTGCGTGTCGAACACACAATACACCGTGGCGGCGTCGCAGGACCGCGCCGCATCGGCGATCTGTTCCAGCTCATAGGTGCCCATCCGCGAACCGGACGAGGAAAAGGGACCGAACCGCAGATAGGCCACATCTCCTTGCGGGACGGCGTCCCGCAGCGGATCCACCGCCACCACCAGATCGTGGGCCTGCGCAAACTGGCGGATCTGCCCGGCGGACCATGGCCCGCGTGGCTCCCAGACGATGGCTATCCCATCCCGATCCATTTCTTTCAGAAACGACGACATGGCCGCAAGTCGGGAGGCGGACGGCGTGATTTCCGGCGGCGTGAGCAGCACCAGCATCCGGGCCGACAGCGCCAGCGCGTATTCCCGCTGTCGCTTCCACAGGTCCCGCGTCTCATCGTTCACCTGAAAATCCCCGTAGGCGCGGATGTCGCCGCGCAAAGACGCCTCGGAAGGCGGCGGGGATGCAAAATAGCGCGATACCTGAACCGTGCACTCCACCGGGGACGGCAGACCCGACCGCTCGTGGACCGCGGTCTTCCTGCCCGGCGGGATGTACTTCGCGCCGGTCATTTCGATGCAGTCCACGTCATCGGCAAACAGCCCCGGTGCAATGGGATACCCGACCGTTCCAACCAGAATTCTCTGTTCCATGGGTTCAGACAAACCCGACTCCCGCAATCCGCTGTCCGCAGGAGATGCATTCGTCTCCGCGGAGGTTCATCCCGATCACGCGATATCCCCGCCGGTCCACCAACACACCGCCACAGGCAGGACATCGCGTCTTCTCCCCGTCGTCGCCGGGGACATTGCCGCAGTATACATAGCGCAATCCGGCGGCACGCCCAATCTCAAACGCCCTTTTCAACGTGGACAGAGGCGTTGCCTCGCATCCCGGCCATCGCCAGGCCGGATGGAACCGCGACACATGCCACGGGATATCCACCGACAGATCCGCGAGAAATCGGGCGATCCGGACAAGCTCTCCATCGCTGTCATTCCACCCCGGCACCACGAGGGTCGTCACCTCTACCCAGACACCCGCCCGGCGGAGCAGGTCGATAGTGTCCAGGGTGGTTCCCAGATGACCGCCCAGCTCCAGGCGGTAGGCATCCTTCCGGAACGATTTCAAGTCCACGTTGGCCGCACCGATGGCCCCTGCCAGTGCTGCGGCCGGGGACGAGTTGAGCTGTCCGTTGGTGACAAATATCACCGGGATATCCGCCGAAGCTGCCGCCGCACAGGTTTCCAGGGCAAACTCCAGTGACAGCACCGGTTCGGAATAAGTAAAGGAAATGGATCGGCAGCCGCACCGCAGCGCCTCCTCGACCACTGACTGAGGTGTCCACGAATCCCGGTGGTTCATGGCAGGCCCGTCCTCCGGCATCTGGGAGAGGTGGTTGTTCTGGCAGAACGGACAGGTCATATTGCATCCCTGCGCGCCGAGCGAAAACGTGGAAGAGCCCGGGAAAAAATGGAAGAGCGGCTTTTTCTCCACCGGATCGACGCTGACTGCCGGAAAACGACCCCAGGTCAGAACCATCAACCGCCCGCCAATCGCGCGCCGTGTTCCGCATCTCCCTGTCTCCTGGTCCCGCAATCGACAGCGATGGGGACAAAGCGTACAAGTAACAACTCCACCTTTTGTGGATTCCGCATATGGCGACAGGTGCATCACTGGTTAACGTACATCTCTGCGCGCCTTTGAAAATGGGAAAAATGGTTGATATTATCAGGTTGTTATCACACAATATTTCCCTCACTGTCCGGAGCAAGAGCACAGCATATGACCGTAAAAGCGGGGATCGTTTGTGGAACATGCGACCAGTTGAACCCGGTGGACCGACGGGAATGTACGTCCTGCGGGTCCAGCCTGGCCCTCAGTGCACAGGCTGACGGACCTCCGGACGGGAACGAAAAAACGGATGCGGCGCTGCACGAAGCAGCCCCTGATACGAAAGAGGATGAACCCATGGAGCAGGCACGACATCTGGTTTGCGACGATTGCTACAGTCCGGTTCCGGCCGGCCACAAATTCTGTGGAAAATGCGGCAAACCGCTGGAGCGGAACGTCGTCAAGGATCCGGATTACTTCGGACATCTGCAGACACCGGGCAAGGCCAAGCTGATTCTGGTCAAGGGTGAAGGCATGGACGGCATGAGCTATCACCTCAATTCCGACGAACACCTCGCCGGCCGCAGCCATGGCGAAATCATCTTTGCCGACGATCCGTGGTTGTCCCCCACCCATGCGAATTTCCTGTACATCAACGACCAGCTCGTGGTCCGCGACGAGGACAGCCTGAACGGCATTTTCGTCGCCGTCCGCGCCACCACACCGATTTCCGCGGGTGCCGTTTTCATGGCCGGCGAACAACTCTTCCGCGTGGAAGACGTGGCCCCTCTCAACCAGACACCCCAGGCCGACGGTACCTACTTCTTCTCCAGCCCCTTCTCCGGCGCCACCTTCCGGGTGGTCCAGATCCTCGAAGGCGGCGGCGACGGCATGGTGGTGAATCCCAAGGACAATGCGGTGGTCATCGGCCGCGAAGACGCGGATATGAATTTCCCGACCGACCCGTATATTTCGGGCAATCACGTCAAGGTGGAGGCCACGGCCGGCGGACTTGTTCTCACCGATCTCGGCAGCAAGAACGGGACGTTTGTCAAAATTGAGAAAGAGCAGGTTCTCTCCCATGGAGATTACCTGTTTCTCGGACATCAACTTCTCAGAATTGAGATCACGAACTAGGAGGTCCTCCGGTGATAGTCTGTCCACAGTGTGCAAAAGAAAACCAGGACCATTACAAATTCTGCCTCGGCTGTGGTTCCGATTTGCCGCGTCCGGGCGGTGCCCAGAAACCTCTGGCCACCACGACACCACCGGCGGGTGTGGCCGCAGTGGCGGCTCCCGCTCCGGTTCCGGCCCCGGCACCCGCTGCGGCTGCCCGTACAGGCGAAGCCCCGACACCCGCCAGGTCGGCAGCCCCCGCTGCGGCACCAGCCCCGGCCCCGCAGCAGTCGCCGGTTCCCCAGCAACCTGCGGCATCCGCCCCTCAGGGCCGCGCGTGTTCCAGCTGCGGAACGGAGATTCCCGCGGGGTTTGCCTTTTGCGGGGCCTGCGGCACACCGGTCAGCGGCGCCGCGCGTCCAGCCCCGGTGGCGGCCGCCCACGGCACGAAGCAACCCGCCATGCTGTTCCTCATTCAACCCGACGGCTCAGAAGGTGGAATGGTGGAAATTCCCGATTCCGAAGTGGCCGTGGGACGCGATGCGGGCGGATTCTTTGAAACAGACGCCTACCTGTCTCCCTGTCACGCGATTTTCCACGCCAGGGACGGAAAGGTATTCGTCAAGGACGCCGGCAGCCTGAACGGCGTGTACAAGAAAATCATGCCCAATCAACCCATGGAGCTGAAATCCGGCGCCATCTTCCGCATGGGTCAGGAAATCATCCTCTTTGAAGCCATCGACAAGGGTGCCGCCGGACCGGACGGTACGAAACGGATGGGATCTCCCATCGAAGGCCTCTGGGGTCGGATGTCCCTCATCGTGGGCAAGGGGCGTCTCGGCAATGCGTTCCCCATCGGTGGCGAAGGGGTCATCTGCGGCCGCGAAAGGGGAAACATCCTCTTTCCCGAGGACGGCTACATTTCCGGTGTCCATCTACGCGTCCACTCCGAAAACAATAAATTTTTCATCACGGATCTGGGCAGCTCCAACGGCAGTTACCTGAAGCTGACCGGTGAAACAGCTCTGGAGACCGGAGACTTCATCCTCATGGGCGCCCAGCTGTTCCGGGTTCAGGCCTGAACCCGGCTCCCGGCCTCCGGCAGCACCGGCCGGTTTCCGACAAACCGCACTTCCGTTTCCAGGCATTCCCCGAACCGCTCTTCCACCCGTTCGCGCAGCCTCCGCTCCAGCGCCAGCATGTCCGCGGCGCTGGCACTTCCCCGGTTGACAAAGATATTAGCGTGCTTTTCGAACACCACCGCGTCACCGACGCATTCGCCCCTGGCGCCGACCTGTTCGAGCAGGGCGCCCGCCGGACGCCGGAATTCGCCGGGCGACAGCGGCGGCAGGTTCTTGAACCAGGAACCGGCCGTGCGGGTGCCGGCGGCGGGGTGCTTTGTCCGGCGCAACGCGATGTGTTCCTCCGCAGTTCTGCGCAACGATTCCACATCACCGGGCGCCACCGACAGGGTGACATCGACGATGACTGCGCCTTTCCGGGCAACCGCGGAGTGACGGTAGTCAAATTCAAACCATTCATTCTTCACTTCTTCGACACGTCCATCTGCCGTAACAATGGTTGCCGCGCGCAATCGCTCGCCGAACGAACTGCCGAAGCAGCCCGCATTACCCGCCACCGCACCGCCGACAGTTCCCGGAAGGCCGGCGGCGAACGCCAGCCCGCCGAGTCCTCGCTCGACCGCATGGGCCACCAGCCCGGCAGCGGGAACCGCCGCGCCGGCGCGGATCCATCCGTCACCCTCTTTCAGCCCATCGAAGGCCGGACGGATCACCAGCCCGTAAAAACCGTCATCGCTCACCAGCAGATTGGTGCCACCGCCCAGTATGAACACGGGAATGGAATGCCCCACAGCGGTGGACAACAGGATCGCCAGCGCCGACGGATCGTCGACCTGCGCAAAGAGCGCCGCGGGCCCACCGATACCGATTGATGTGTGGCGGTGCAGGGACACATCGCGCGCCATGCGGAGTCCGCTTTCCCGCTCCAGAAGAGATTGAATTTCCACGGGTTTCATGCGCGTTCTTATTCCATTTTTTTTCCGGGCGTTCAATGTGTTCCCTTGACAATCCGGAATCGCGGTGGCAAAAGCCATACCCTTGATGTTGTCGGGTAACGACAACCGGTTCTTTCACATGCAGTGGACTGGAGGACTGGCCGAGCGGTCGAAGGCGGCGGTCTTGAAAACCGTTGTGTCGAAAGGCACCCGGGGTTCGAATCCCTGGTCCTCCGCATCAATGGGGAGGTGGCCGAGCGGCCAAAGGCGCACGCTTGCTAAGCGTGTGTACCAACCGGTACCGAGGGTTCGAATCCCTCCCTCTCCGCTGTTTGACAATTGATTCCGTCCCATGCGCACGTAGCTCAGCTGGATAGAGCATCGGCCTACGGAGCCGGCGGTCGGGCGTTCGAATCGCTCCGTGCGCGCATGAAAAAGCCTTCCGGAAAAGATCCGGGAGGCTTTTTCATTTCTGCGGACCTGATCCGGCAACGGTCCACTCCTACAAACGGATACATCTCCTTGACAGACCCGCTCATGTCGCATAACTTCGCCTCTGTGGTCAAAGGTACTACCAAACCCGAACGGGAGAATCCGATGAACGTAAAAAGTGATAAACGAAAACAGAGTCTTTATTTCCCCGAAAAAATGCTGAACGAAATTGCCGCGGAAGCGACCCGGCAGGATCGATCCCTGTCGTGGATCGTCCAGAAGGCCTGGAAGATCGCCAAGGCGGAGATCTCGAAATACCCGTCGGTCACGGAGCCGGACACAGAAATGGATGAGTCCGAAGAAGATGACGACACAGTGGAATAGTTACACAAATTTGTTTCGTTTTCTTGCGCTTCGCACAGAAATGTTCTTCTCCGCCATCCCTCGAATGTGGCTCCATTGACGAATAAGTAAGTCATTTCAGTCAGTTAAGAAACATCCCGTCACGGGCACCGAAATTGCTCTCTCCTTTCCGAACGCCGATGACCGGCGGACAGAAACGAGGTGCAAGAATGAATTATCCTTCTGATCTTCCCATTGATACGGGCACCACGGCCTGGATGCTCGTGTCCACGGGTCTCGTGCTGCTCATGGTCCCGGGCCTGGCCATGTTCTATGGTGGCCTCGTGCGGACGAAAAATGTCCTCGGCACCATGATGCACAGCTTCGCCGCCATGTCGATCATCGGCGTGCTGTGGGTCGTCGTCGGCTATGCCATGGCCTTCGGGCCGGGAACCGGCTGGGTGGGCTGGCACTGGGACTTCTTCCTGCTCCGGGGCATTGAGGACAAGCTGTATCCCATCACCGTGAACGGCCAGGAAATGGCCATCCCCTGGCTGGTCTACGCCATGTTCCAGGGAAAATTCGCCATCATCACACCGGCATTGATCGCCGGCGCGTTTGCCGAACGGGTCCGCTTCAAGGCGTACTGCATCTTCATCGCCCTGTGGTCGCTGCTGGTCTACGTTCCCCTGTGTCACTGGATCTGGTCGACGGATGGCTTCCTCACGGGCAAGGCCATCGACTTTGCCGGCGGCACGGTCATTCACATCTCCGCGGGCGTGGCGGGACTGGTGGCTGCCCTGTACCTGGGGGTCCGGCGGGGCTATCCCCGGACTGCCATGCACCCGTCGAACCTGACCATGACCATGATGGGCGCGGGACTCCTGTGGGTGGGATGGTTCGGATTCAACGCGGGCTCGTCCATTGCCAGCGGACTCCAGACAGCCCAGGCGCTGACGGTCACACAGGCCGCCGCCGCGTCCGGGGCCCTTGCCTGGATCCTGATTGAGGCCATCCGGCATCGCAAGGCCACATCCCTGGGAATGGTATCGGGTATCCTCGCCGGACTGGTGGCCATCACCCCCGCCGCCGGCGACGTGACAGTGGTGGGTTCACTGGCCCTTGGCGCCATCGCTTCTCTCGTGTGCTACGGCGCCATCGCCATGAAGAACCGGCTGGGCTATGACGACTCCCTCGACGTGTTCGGCATTCACGGCGCGGCGGGCATTGTCGGCGCCCTGGGACTGACCTTCTTCCTGCGGCCGCGGGAAGGTCGCCCGGAACTGCTCACCCAGTTCTGGTACCAGCTGGAGGGCGTGCTGCTGTCCATCGGCTATGCGGCGGTGGTGACCATTGTCCTCGTCGTCGTGGTGGACAAGCTGTTCCGGTTCCGCATGACCGACCGGGATCAGATGGCCGGCATCGACCACGCTGTCCACGGGGAGCACGCCTACGGCATGCTGCACCTGAACTGACAACCGACGCAGGAACAGGAGAAACAACATGAAACTGATCATTGCCATCATCCAGCCGGACATGCTGAACCAGGTGCGCGAAGCCCTCATCAAGGCGGAAATCACCCGCATCACCGTCAGCCGCTGTACGGGAAGAGGAAACGCCACCCCGGAAGAACTGCTCTACCGGGGACAGATCGTGCCGCCGACGCTGATTCCCAAGGTGCGTCTGGAAATCGCCTGTAACGACACCTTTGTGGACATCTGCGTCAAGGCCATCCTCGACTCCGCCCGACACGGCAGTGGGGAAATCGGCGATGGAAAAATCTTTGTCCTGCCCCTTGAACAGGTCTACCGCATCCGCACCGGAGAAACGGGCGGCAGCGCCATCTGAGCCCCGGCAAAGGATGAACCGATACCGGCCTTGACCGGTCCGGCTCCCCTGTGCCAGTATCCGCTCCATGAAACACCAGACCTCGATTGTCGCCGTCACCGCTGTCGCCGCGTCGATTGCCCTGACGGGCCTCTGCCTTGCCCGGACCGCCCCTGTTGCGCCGCCGGACCCATCGAACCGCCCGCAGCTCACCGTTGCCGAGGGAACGGACATCCGCATCACCCTCCACGACTACGAATCGGTGGCCATGACCCAGAGCCCGGCACTGCGGACATCCCTGCGAACGGACCGGGATGCGCGGATGTCCCTGCTCGACAAGCTGATCAACACCCGTGTCCTTGCGGCGGAGGCAGCGCGAAAAGGCTATGACGCCGATCCGGAAGTGCTGACCGTGCGCAAGAACCGGCTCGCCACGCTGATGCAGACGCGCATCTCCGAACAGTCCGGTGCCCGGGAACCCGGCGAAGAAGACCTGCGGCGCTATTACGACGAACACATCGATGAATTCCGTCGACCCGAGGCCGTGCGGGTGCGCCATATCCTCGTGGGGAGTCCGGACCGGGCCCGGTCGCTGCTGGCCGAAATGAAAAAAGAAAAGCTGACCCAGTACCGGTTCCGCAAACTGGCCCAGGAACACAGTGAAGATCCGGACACAAAGAACCGCGGCGGCGACCTGTCGTTCCTGTCGAAGGACGGCCGACGGGGACCGGATGAAGAACCCGTGGACATGCGGATCGCAAAAGCCGCCTTCGCGCTGCGAAACAACGGCGACATCAGCAGGGAGCCCGTGGAAACCGCGAAGGGCTGGCACATCCTCATGCGCACCGGCCACCGGAGTCCCGTCAACCTCTCCTTTGAAAACGCGCGGACGCGGATCGGCTCCCTGGTGGCGCGCGATCTGCACGAAAAAAAAGTGCAGGAAACCATCGACGCCCTGTCCTTGACCCACGGGGTGGAACTGTTTGAAGAAAACCTGAAATACGTGGTCATCGACCTCTCGCAGGAATCCACACCCGAAGATATCCGCCCGTCAAAGGGACCGGCCCGCCGACGTTGAACCGTTTCCACAAGGAAGGACCGAACATGACAGAGCGCGTACTGGCAATCATCGGCGGCTCGGGGCTGTACAGCCTGCCGGAACTGGAAAACATCAGGGAAACAACGATGGACACGCCCTTCGGCGCACCGTCGTCTCCCATCGTGGAAGGCCGCATCGGCGCAACGAGACTGCTGTTTCTCACGCGGCACGGCCGGGGCCATCGACTGCTTCCGCAGGAGGTGAACTACCGGGCCAACATCTTTGCGCTGCGGCAGATGGGCGCCACCCACGTGGTGAGTATCTCCGCGGTGGGCAGCCTGCAGGAGGACATCCGTCCGGGGGATCTGGCGGTTCCTTCGCAGTACATCGATCGCACGAAGGGACGGCCGTCCACGTTCTTCGGCGGAGGGCTCGTGGGCCACGTGAATTTTGCCGATCCGGTGTGCCCCGAGCTTGCGACGCTGCTGGCGACCGGTGCGGACCACCTCCACCACCGGATGCACCAGAACACCACCCTTGTCACCATGGAGGGCCCCGCCTTTTCGACCCGCGCGGAATCCCGGCTGCACCGCCTGATGGGGGGCGACCTCATCGGCATGACCGCCATGCCCGAGGCAAAGCTCGCCAGGGAAGCCGAACTCTGCTACGCCACCCTGGCCCTCGCCACGGACTACGACGCCTGGCGGGAATCCGAAGAGTCCGTCACCGTGGAACAGGTGGTGGCCACGCTGCACCGCAACGTGGAAAAAGCCCGGGCCATGGTGGTGGAAACCGCCCGCCGCATTGGCGACCTTCCCCGCCGCTGCCCCTGCCCCCGGGCGCTGGACAACGCGATCCTGACGGACCGGTCGGCCATTGCACCCGACCTTGCGGAGCGGATGAAACCCGTATTCGGGAGGGTATTATGAACAAGGCACTGCTTGTCGTCGGCTCCGTGGCCTTTGACACCCTGAAAACCCGGGCCGGCGAGCGGACGGACATCCTGGGCGGCGCCGCCACCTACATTGCCCTGTGCGCAAGCCATTTTGCCCCGGTGAACCTGGTGGCCGTGGTGGGCAAAGGCGACTTTCCCGACGAACACGTGCAACTGCTCACAGGGCGGGGCGTCAACCTGGACGGCCTTGAAATGGCGCAGGGGAGGACCTTCCGCTGGTCCGGCGTGTATGCGGATGATTTTTCCACCAGGCAGACCTTGAAGACGGAGCTGGGCGTATTCGCCGACTTCGATCCGAAGATTCCGCCCCATTACCGCAGCCCTTCCTTTGTGCTGCTGGGCAACATCCATCCGGCGGTGCAGGAAAAGACCCTGGACCGCATCGGCGGCGCGCCCTTTGTGATCACCGACACCATGAACCTGTGGATCGACGTGGCCGCGGACGAGCTGAAGCGGGTCATCGCCCGCACTCACCTGCTGGTCATCAACGACGAGGAAGCGCAGCAGCTCACCGGTGAAAAGCAGATCCGCAATGCGGCAAAAAAGGTCCTCGCCATGGGCCTCCGGGCCGTCATCATCAAGCGGGGCGAGCACGGCGCGTTTCTGTTCACCGGAGACGACGTCTTCTTCTGTCCGGCGATTCCCCTGGAGGAAGTCATCGATCCCACCGGTGCCGGGGACAGCTTCGTGGGCGGCCTCGCGGGATATCTGGTATCGCAGGACAGGACGGATGCACCGGCCCTGCGCCGGGCCATGCGCTGCGGCACGGCGGTGGCATCGGTCACCTGCGAAGGCTTTGGCACCACGGCTACTGCGGCCCTCACAAAGACCCGAATCGATGAACGGATTGCCTTCCTCGAAAAACTGGTGCGCCTCGATTGAACGCCCCTGCCCTTCAAACAACGCCGGTAAAAAACTATCCGCAGATGAAGGCGAGCTGACGGCTGCAGTTGCCGCCGCTGGCCCGGTGGGAATGGAGCCCCCGGTTGCCGCAGGCGGTGCAGATGTCGAGGCGATCGATGTTGTCGCTGGTGAGGCCCGCGGTGATGAGCGACACCTCCACGGCCAGGGCCAGCTCCATCATGAACTTGCCCGGATGATCCTTCACCGGGTCCACGGATTCGGGAAAGTGGCGCGCCACGTCCTCCCCCACCTCGTAGCACTTTTCGCAGATGCACGGGCCGATGGCAGCCAGCAGGCCGATGGGAGACGCATCACCGCGCACCAGCGACTTCACCGCGTCCCGGACCACCCCTTTTGCGAGCCCTTTCCAGCCCGCGTGCACCGCCGCCACGGCACCAGTGGTGGGGCAGGCGATGAGCACCGGCGCACAGTCCGCAGTGCGCACGGCGAGGACGACGTCCCTGTCAAACGACACCAGGGCATCCCCTTCCACGGTGGGCCGATCGGTCCATGCAACACTGCGCACGGCCGGGTCTGCGCCATTCACCACCGTTGCGCCATGGACCTGCTGCAGCTGTGCCAGGGGGGCGTCCGTCTGCAGCCGGTTCTTCAGTTCGACAAAGCGGGCATCCACCGCTTCTTCCTCCCCGCGATCCCGGCCGAACCCGTCTCCCGCTGTAAACCCGTGCTTCGTGAAGCCCCGCCGGTTGAACATCTCCGATTGAATGATCTCAAACATGATCAGTGCTTGAAGGCCCGCTGGCCCGTGAAGACCATGGCCACCTGCGGGTCCGCCTCATTGCAGGCCTCGATGACTTCCTTATCCCGCATGGAGCCGCCGGGCTGTGCGACCGCCGTAATCCCCTGGCGAATGCCCACATCCACGCCGTCCCGGAACGGAAAGAAGCCGTCGGAGATCATGCGCGAACCGATGAGGCCGCCCTTTTCGGCCGTTGTCTGCGCGTCGATGGCATCGAGATCGGACTGGCTGCGGCGTTCCTTTTCGACATCCAGTTTGAATTCGTTGTAGGGAACGCCGAACTGCGCAAAACAAAGTCGATCCGCGTGCTTTGTATAGGCCTTCACCACGGCGATTTCGGCGCAGCCCACCCGATCCTGCTCACCGGTGCCGATGGCCACCGTGACGCCGTCCTTGATGAAGAGCACGGAGTTGGACGTCACCCCCAGCTCCACGTTCCACCCGAAAATGAGGTCCCGGTATTCCGCCGTCGTCGGCTTCCGCGCACAGGCAACCCCGTCGCCTTTTTTGGAAACGACTTCCGCAGGCAGAAAATCCGCGGCCGTGCGGATGCGGCTTTTCATGGAGCTCTGCACGATGATGCCCCCATCGATGAGGGATTTGAAATCGAGGAAGGTCATGTCGGCGTACTTCGCGAGCTGGTCAATCTTCGGGATTTCCACGATGCGCAAATTCTTGCGCTCACTGAGCAGGGCCACGGCCCCTTCCTCGTAGGCCGGCGCGGCAACCACTTCCACGTAGTTCGCCGCGATGAACTCCGCCGCCGCCCGATCGATGGGACGATTGACGGCGATGCAGCCGCCCATGGCGGCCAGTCGATCGGTCATGAAAGCCTTTTCGATGGCATCCGCCGCATTCGCCCCCAGAGCCGCACCGGAGGGATTGTTGTGCTTCATCACCGTCGCCGCCGGTTCGTCCATCAGGTATTTGAGGATGTTGAGGGCCGCGTCCACGTCCGTCAGGTTGATTTTTCCCGGATGCTTACCGAACTGGCGCATGGCCGCCTCATCGAGCCCGGACACCAGACCGTTGCCCGGGTCGATATACCGGCAGTCGCCCAGGGTCAGGTTGCCCGCCACCAGCTCGTACAGGGCTGCCTCCTGTCCCGGGTTTTCACCGTACCGCAGGCCCCGTTCGACCATCTGGCCATCGTCTTCGATGCGCCACATCCGCTTGCGGTACTGAAGAGTCTGTCCACCGAAAGAAATGGCCATCTCTGCCGGAAAGTGGTCGTCGATGATCGTTTTGTATGCCTTTTTTAAATCCGCCATGGTGCCTCCTGAAACAGCGTTGGTCTGTTGAAACGGCGCCACCTTACCACAGGGCACCGGCTGCCGGAAGGACTGGAAACGCATCCGCCACCCTTCCCCGACAGGGAATGAACGAAAAAATTGAACCCCCGTCGATTAAAATCGTATATACTCTTGAACAGAAATGAAAACTTCAACCGCCAAAAAGGAGAATGGACGATGAACTGGACGAAACTGCTGCAACTGCTGACGGCGCTGCCCGCCGCCCTCCTTGCCACGGCCCTGGTGTCCTGCGGGGAGGATTCCCGGGGTCCGGAGCTGGACGGGGACACCGACGGGGATACGGATACCGACGGGGATACGGATACGGACGGGGACTCGGACGGGGACTCGGACGGATATGTGGGCCCCATCGACACGCCGGATCCGGAGGTGGAAGAGGCCCAGGCCTCGATCAACGAGGGCGCGGTCAGCATGGACGGCGTGCTGGTGCCCCCTTCTCCTTCGTCGGATATCGCCGTTGAGGGCGTGACCGACTGGCGCTACGGCGCACGGGCCGCCTACTCCATTGTCCACGACGACATCTGCGACTACCAGATGACGGGAACGGAGACCGGCTGGCACGAAGCGGCGGACCGGGACCTTCCCGTGGGATGGGGCATCATTGTCAGCCGCTGCACCCGCACGGGATACCAGACCGCGACCGGCGAATACTGGGACATGATTACCGCCATGAACGGCGAGGGACAGGAGATCGTCAACCATTCCATCACCCATCCGGACATCCGGGGCCTGTCCCAGTGTTCCGCCTGCACGGACGTGGCGAACTGCGAGGAAGTGTGCCCGTCGGTGATGAAGGACGTGGACGGAAACCTGCTGTCCACGGACATCCCCACCCTCACCGCAGCGGCCCAGGAGGCACTGGACTACGAGCTGATCACCTCCGGCGAGATGATCAGCGCTGCGGTGGGTCTGGACATGGCTTTCTACGTCTATCCGCTGGATGTGGCGGACGACAAGATGTTCACCATCCTGCAGGGTGAAGGATATCTGGGTTCCCGCGGCGGTGACCGGGAGGCCAACGGCACCCTGAACAGCTGGGACGTGGACACCGCCGACCCGCTGGCCGACTTCAAGATCCTGTTCGATGCCTACAACGAGGACGCGAGCTGGGCGTCCCACCACACGGAAAACGGCCTCGACCACATGCTCGACACTTACCTGAACGCGGCCGTGGCCGAAGGCCGATGGGGGCTCCGGGAACTCCACTCCATCCGGCCCGACTGCAACGCCGGCGGCCACGGATGGGGCCCGGTCACCCTCAGCCTGTACCAGCAGCATCTGGACAACGTGGTGTGCCGTCAGGAAGCCCGTCAGATCTGGATGGGACAGAACGTCGAAATCATTAAATACCGCCGCAGCCGCGCCCACTGCGGCACGCCCACCCTTGCGGGGAACGCCCTGTCCTTTTCCGACGCCTCGAACGCGGACTGCGTAAAATACGCGACGCCCGTCACCGTGGCCATCCAGGGGCCGGCGGACACCACCATCACCGCGGTATCGGCGGGGGAATACACAAACCTGCCCAACGGCCGCGTCCTTGTCACCATGGACCCGACGACGTCTGTCAACGTGACCTTCGGCACGGGCACCACCCCCGTGGCCACGGCCTCCTGCGACTCGTTCACGGGGGGCTTCGACACGGCCACCTGCGGCACGGAAGCGGGCTGTGCGCCGCTGGGCGCCTGCAAGTGCCAGGAAGAGATTCCCGCGGTGGATGCCTACGATGAAGCAGCAACCATCACCGGCGACGGCGGGGCCTGCGGCTCCTACGGGGCGGCCGGCGCCATCGACTACTGTGACGTGTCCTATCCGGGCGGCTACAACTCCCTCACCATGAGCGGCGGTTACTGCACCCTCACGGACCGGGTCTATGCGCCGGCGGCCGGCGAGCAGTGGGGCGCCCAGATGACCTTTGCCAATGCGGGACTCGTGGCGGCGCCCAAGGTGTGCATGGATGCCTCCTCTTACAGCGGCGTGCGGGTCTGCGTGCAGGGCGAAATCAAGAACGCCTTCCCCAAGACCCGCTATGTGGAACAGGGCCTATATGACATCACCGACGACACGCGCAATCCCACCGAAGTGCAGAACATGGCGTGGGTGTATCTCGTGACGGACTACACCTCGAAGACCAGCGCCTACACGGCGGGCCACTGCACCAGCGAAGGCTGCGCCCATCCGTTCTTCGCCATGCGGGTGTCGCCGGACGCGGAGAACTGCGCGGACATCGCCTGGAGCGATTTCGAGTTCCCCTACTGGTGGGGCGATGCCAACGTGGGCTTCATCCTGCCCGACGTCTGCGCGCCGGGTGGCGCCGTGGCTCCCGCGGGCATCTGCACGGAGGGCGAAGACTTCGATCCGGGCACCGAGGAGCCCCTGGCCCACTGGCATGCCTGCTCCGCCATGCTCGACAAGTTCCAGTACATCCTCATCGCCGCCGTGGATGACATCGGCTCCGACCCGGTGGAGACCGTCGGCTTCCGCGCCAGCGTCAGCTTCTTCTGAAATTCCGTCCGTCGTTTTTCGTAAAACCAGTTGAAATAGCAGCGTTTCTCCCGGATGGCAGATTCATCCACGCACGACCCTTTTGTCACTTTTGTTCCCCTATCTTTTTTGGCGGGATCTTCTAGCATTCGCCTCATTAACCATTTTCGTAACCGGAGGAGGTGTGTTTCATGCGCGTGTCGCAACGCAACGCAACGCAACGCAACGCAACGAGGGCGTAGTGCCCCGATGATCGCAGCGTCAAGATTTTCTCCACACATTCTCAATGACGCCGGAGATTCCAAAAAAAGGGTGACATGGAAGGGAACGGTGATCCTGCTCGCCGCAGTTTCTCTTCTGGGATGTGAAGATGTTTCGGAACTGGCCCCCCTCGACGAGCGTCCTGTATCCATACTGGACGAGACCGGTTCAGCCGATACCGCTGATGTGCAGGCAGCGCCCGGCACCAATGAAGACTGGATCAGCTTCTTCTGGCGATTGTGGACCAACACGGACTACTACCAGTTCTCCATGGACGAACTGTCCGACATCTGGGCAGCGACGGCAGAAAACGCCAACGGCGGCGGTTCAAAATGGAATGATATCGTGAACACGGTGGAGGATGAGTGGGGGTCTAATAGTCCACAGAAATCTGCGTTTGTTAATCTTGGAGCATTGGCGGGGGTCAATTACTGATGGTCGTCGTCAACAACAATGTATTTAGATGGGGCCGATCAATAGTCGTTCCCGCCCTGATGTTGTTTGCCTGCAACAAGTCAAAAGGCATAGATCAACCCGACACGGACACGCAGAACCGGGATACGGCAACCGAGTCATCATCTGTCAGCGACTCTTCATCCGCGTCAGACTCCGATACAGGCTCCATGATCGACACGGATTACTCGGATTATCATTATCCCTTCACGCCGGATGAACTCTTCGATACGGACACCAACGGGGACTGCGTGCATCCGGTGGTTGAGGCCGACTGCCAGGAGGGATGGTGTACGATCCCGCCGGGTTGTTTTATCGCGGGCTCGCCGGAATCGGAAATCAACCGCAGCGTGTGGACGGAGAATCAGGTGCAGATCACGCTGACCTATTCATTTGCGATGGCAGCCACCGAGGTCACACAGAAACAATGGACCGATGCGGGCTTCGATGTGCCGCCCAACAATACCTCCGGCGACAACCTGCCGGTGGCCTGGGTCAACTGGTTCGAAGCGGCGGCATGGTGCAACGCCATGTCGATCAAGGAAGGGCTGGAACCCTGCTACGATCTGTCCTCGTGTACCGGAGACATCGGCTCCGGGTGCCCGGAAGGTGACTTCTATCAATGGGGCTGTGAACGCGTACAGGGTTCGCCGGAAAACAGGGTGGACGGTCTGTATGTCTGTGAGGGCGATCCCCATTTGTATGAGAAGCGCTACGAGTGTCCGGGATATCGCCTGCCCACCCAGGCCGAGAGCGAATACGCCACCCGTGCCGGTACACGAACTGCCACGTACAACGGGTCCATCCGCTACGCGACCTATCAGGCGGAGCCAGCGCTGGAGCCCATCGCCTGGTACTGCACCAACTCCGGTGGGATAGCCCATGAAGTCGCCACCCTGCGACCCAATAACTGGGGGCTGTATGATCTTCTGGGCAACCTTGTAGAGTTTCTCGACGCGCAGAACACCGAAAACAGCATCGACGACGATGAAGGAATTCCGGGCGGGCCGCTGGTGAATCCGGTTGGGGCGCCGTTCAATCTGGAACGCGAACCGCGAGGACGGAAAGATTCGTTCAGGGATGATGTTCCTTCTGGTTGGAATCGGGCTGCTTCTATGGGCATGATTGACTATCTGGGCAGAGGATTCAACTATGGTTTCCGGCCCGTTCGTACATTGTCCCTTGCAGCAGATACAGACAGCAGTTCAGACTGATGGCAACACCACCTGCGGGAGCAGGCAAATTAACTTTGGAGGCTTTCATGAACGGACACTGGCATCTGCTGATGGTCATCTGCCTGTCGATGGCGTTGTCTGCCTGTGACGACAGTGACGGTGCCGACGGAGGCACGGACAGTGACACGGACAGTGACACGGACAGTGACACGGACACGGACAGCGACACGGACGCGGACAGTGATACCGACACGGACGCGGACGGCGACACGGACACGGGCGACTGCCTGTACAACGCCCCGTCTTTTCCATACGGACAGGAAGGGGATCTGTTTCTGGGCGACGGGGCGACGCTGACCGAGCTGTATCTGCCCCTCTCCTTTGACATTCAGGCGCCACAGGCGGATCCCGACAACTACCCGCCGGAGCTCGGCATCGACATCGAGATATACTGGGGCATCGCCGGGGACGAGGATTCCATGGTGGACAATCTCTGCTGGAGCGGCACGGTGCCCCAGGGAGCAATGGCCCATGTGACCTGTCCCCTGGAAGGGCTGGTGGATGGGGATGAGATCATCATTGATGCGCTCACCAGCGACGAAGGAGAACACCCGTGTGCCATGGGAGCCGGGATCCTGCTGGACGGTTGGGACAGCTGGATTTCAAAGTATCTCCACTACCGGGCAGACGGTGAGGCCATCCGGATCGACTCCTGCTACGTGCTGTCCGCCTGGGTGAACGAGCCCCTGCGGCTGCGCTGTGCGGCAACGGCGCCGTGGGGTATGGGCTCCCTGGAAAACGGCTGGTCCGCACAGAGCGACGTGGCCCCATTGACGGGGGAAGGCGGCCTCCTGCACTCCGGAGAGACGATTCTGGAGGAGGCGGATGTGGGCCTGCACGAGGTTTCCGTCACGGCCACCGACGGGGTTTCCACGAGCGCAGTATTTCCGGTCTCTGTTCAAGTCGATGAATGGCAACCGCTGTTTTCGATTGTGTTCTACACGGAAAATGTCGGCGAGATGGCCAGTCTGGGAAATGCCCTCCTTCCGGACCGGCTTGCCGACCAACTGGCGCTCAGCTGCGATCCGTCCTTTGACAGCGACCTGAAACCCGCCACCCGGGAAGACGCCCCGTATGGTGTCGACCTCGACCCGGACTGTGCCCTTGCGGTCCTCGCCGATCTCGGCAGCGAGGACATGGATCTGCTCCACTTCTATCCCTGTGCCTTCTTCAACGAGTATCTGGAGACTGCCAACGTCAGCATCGGGGACATTGTGGAAGAACTCCTTGCCAGTGGCACCCCGCTGTCGTCTGCACAGATTACCTGGCAGCGACACTGAATGCCACTCGAAGCACAGCGACTGCGCGGTCGATACCAACCTGGACCTCATCGCCCTGGTTTGGCTGGTTGAGCATGTTCCCCGGCGGCGGCATGCGACTGGCCAGAACCGCGCAGGAATAGTACTGTCTCCCACAACCCATCGATGTTTCTTTTCCACGGAGTATGGAACTGATGATTTCAAAAAACTCAATTCTGTCATTGTTCGCAACGATCTCGGTCCTTCTGATGCTCCAAAGCTGCGGAGAGAACGGAAGCTCCGGCAACACCACCGACGACACGCAAACCGATTCCGGGCTGCCGCCCTGTGAGC
>JAKQNG010000140.1 GCA_029565915.1 Deltaproteobacteria bacterium | reverse complement strand
GGACGAGGCTCGAAAAATCGAGCTCTTCGATGAACGGCTCCTGCACGCAGTGGCGCAGGAATTCTTCCATGAACTCCCTTGTGGAATACAGGATGCGGTACGCCTCGTCGTATTTCGTCATGACCCCTCCGGACAGCCGGGGCAAAGAATGGCCGACCGTCACCCCTCTTTCGGCCGCTGCGGGTCAAATTGTGCCAAAAAAATTTCCGCCCCTTCACTTTTTCAAATTCGCGAATGATTTCCGCTTTCCCGGACGGAGTGCGCGACCCGTATCGCGCGACCCGCATCGGACAGAGATGAGAACGGGCGTCCGCGATTGACCGGTGACCTTCGCTAAAAAGAAGATCCACGAGCCACACAACCTCCCTCGAACCACATGTACAGGTCAACGCCGCGCAAGCGGTCGACTCCAGAGACACTTGTCATCCGCCGCCGGAACGAAGTAGCATTCCGCGGTCAGCACGAAAGGAAACCGCCATGAAAGATTTTACCTACTACAATCCCGTAAAAGTCGTGTTCGGCGCGAACGCCATCGAGCGCCTCGCGGATCTCGTTCCCCCGCAGGCAAAGGTGCTGCTGGTGACGGGGACCGGCTCCATCCGCACCAATGGCGTGTACGACCGGGTGATGAAAGGGTTGTCCGGTCGCAAAGTCGTTGAGTATTCCGGCATTGAACCCAACCCGGAATATGAAAAGTGCATGGAAGCCGTGATGCGGGTCAGGGAATCCGGCGCAACGTTCCTTTTGTCCGTGGGCGGTGGTTCGGTGCTGGACGCCACCAAGTTCATCGCCGTTGCCGCCCCGTGGAAGAAGGGCGATCCCTGGGACATCGTGGAGAAATCCGCCCCGGTGGAAGACGCCCTGCCCATCGGTTGCGTGCTCACCCTTCCGGCCACCGGTTCCGAAGTAAACGGCAATTCGGTCATCTCCCGTCGGGCGAAGGGGCAGAAACTGGCGTTTTCAACGCCGATGGTGATGCCGGTGTTTTCCCTGCTCGATCCCGCCACCACGCTTTCGCTGTCGTGGCGCCAGACCGCCAACGGCATCGTCGACGCGTTTGTCCACGTGATGGAGCAGTACCTCACCTATGACGTGGACACCCGGCTGCAGGATCGCCAGGCAGAGGCAATCCTCTCCACCCTCATTGAGGTGGCGCCGCGTCTCAAGGCCGATCCCGCGGACCTGAACGCCCGGGCAACCCTCATGTGGGCCGCGTCCAACGCCTTGAACAACCTGATCAACTGCGGCACCGTGCAGGACTGGAGCACCCATGTCATCGGCCACGAGCTGACCGCCCTTCACGGACTGGACCACGCGCAGACCCTGGCCATTGTGCTGCCGGCGGTGATGCGCCATCAGAAGGCGCAGAAGGGACAGAAGATTGCCCAGTTCGGGCAGCGCGTGCTCGGTATCAGCGGCGCGACACAGGATGAGATTGTGGAGCGGACCATTGCCGCCACGGCCGCATTCTTTGAAGAAGTGGGCATTCCCACCCGCCTGGGCAGCTGGGGACTGACCGTGGAACAGTGCCTGCCCGCCGCCGCGGCCATCGGTGGCCGGGATGGGCATATCGGCGAGCATCAGGATATCGGCGAAAACGAAGTGGCCGCCATCCTGCACCTGTGCGCATGAAAGGAGTCGTTATGACAGAAGCAGACCAGCAGAAATACAAGTGCGACATGTGTGCGTACATCTACGATCCCGCAAAAGGGCACCTGCCCTCCGGCGTAAAGAGCCACACGGCCTTTGACGACCTGCCCGGAACGTTTCGATGCCCTGTGTGCGGGGCCTCGAAGGACGATTTTCATCCGGTTGGTTGATGGCTACAGATCCCGGCAGCAGCGGAAGCCGGCGAACAGATCGGTCCAGGTGGCGGCGAAGGTGCACTGCAGGCGCGTGGCGGGGGCCGCGCAGTTGATGGCGCCGCCGCGAATCTGATATCCGGATGCGGCAGACGATGACGTGACGATTTCCCACAGGTTGCCGTTGATGTCGAACGTGCCGAAGCCGTTGGTACAGTTGATAAAAGTGCCAGTGGGTGTGATTTCCCAGCAGACGTTGTAGGAGCTGCCCGTGCCGCAGTAGTACCCGCAGTTGGAGATGTTCGTGTTGCACGACGCGGGCGGGATGGAGTGGTCCGCGCAGTAGTCGTCGCAGAACGTGGCCACATTGTTGCAGATTTCCACGTCGAAGCTGTTGCCCGTGGCGTACGTGGTGTGGTCCGGGCCGCCGCAGGAGGCAAACCATTCCTCGGCCGTGCACAACCGCTTGTCCGCCGCCGTGCAGGCAGCCGAAAACTGCGCAAATGCCGCTGCGTTCATGGGGTTGGCATACCAGGGCAGGCGGTTTTTCGCGGATATCGCGATGGTCTCCACGCTGCCGAAGGATGTGGCGGTCGCATCCGACCGGGAGGCTTCGTACCGATCCATGCAGAAGGCCGCTGTAATCTGCGCCGTGGCGCCTGCGGGAATAAGGACCATGTCAGAAGGGCAGGCGGGCGGCACATCCGTATCGGTCTGCGTGTCCGGTTCGGTCTGCGTATCCGCATCCGTCCCCGTGTCGGTATCCGTCTGCGGTTCCGTGTCAGTCCCGGTTTCTGTCTGTGTGGCCGTGTCGGGTTCCGTTTCCGGCTCCGTTGCGCCCGGTGAGGTGTCGGACGTATCGGTCGACAGGGTGTCCACGTTCACGCATCCGCCGGTTCCCGTGTCCGTGCCACCTTCCGTGCCGGAGGAGGAGTCCGCCGGGTCATCGCTGGCAGGTGCATCTGAGGGCGTGGACGCACTGCCGCTGTCTTCTTCAACACCCACCAGACTGCCGGATTGCAGGTTGCAGGCGCTGAGCAGGGCAATGAGGGTAAAGACGCAGAGAAGTGGTTTCATCAGGGTCGATCGTACTCTTCGAGCAGGACGTCCACAACCTCTTCAATTTCGAGAAATCCCTCGTAACGACGGCCGTTGATGAAGAGCTGGGGCGTTGCCTCCACACCGTTGGCGAGGCCTTCCTTTTTGGAGGCCACCAGGGCATCCCGCGTCACCGGATCGTTCATGAGGGTGGTGAACTGTGCGGGATCCATTCCCTTCTGCTGTGCCCAGTCGTCCAGCTTGTCCACGCAGAACAGGTCAAACGCTCCGTACATCTGCAGCAGGTAGGGCCAGAACTGTCCCATTCGATGGGCGGCCACCATGGCAAGTCCCCCTTCCTTGGAATACTCGTGGCTCTTCAGGGGAAACGCCTTGAAATAGAGTTTCACCTTTCCCTTCAGGGCACCGTCGGTTACCGCGTCATATATCCGGGGCACGAGTCTGGAGCAGAACGGACAACGGGCGCAGGCATAGACCACCAGGGTCACCTTTGCGTCCGGGGAACCGGCCATCGCCGCATCCGACAGGTCGATGGAATGCTTTTTGGCAAACGGGTTCATGCTCGCCGCCCGCTTTTCGAGGCGCCGGACGATCTGTGCTTCGCTGTCGCCCTTTTCCACCCGGCGGCAGACCGATTCGGCCAGTCGCGTCGCCAGGGGGCAGGGGTTCTTTTTTTTCAGGCAGGCGGCAATCGTTTCGTCGCAGCAGTCGTATGGGTGCTGGGTGGACAGAATTTTCTGCGCCAGCGCCTTCTTTTCGCCAACGAGGCCGTCGCACACGGATGTGCCGGCCGCCGCCGATGCGCAGAACAGCCCGCAGATGAGAAAAGTGGTAATGGAAAGTCGATTCATGGCGTTTTCCTTTTCCGGTGTCGCAGCAGCGACACTGCAGTCCTCATACCCAGGGGGGCCTTGTCAAAAATCAGGACGTACACCGACAGCAGCAGCCAGCCGCTGTCGCGCAGTACGGTTTTCCACGAAATTTCGTCGCCTTCTTCCATGGAGGCCGACGCGAAGCATCCGCAGGACATGTCCAGTCCTTTGTGAAGGGCCAGCACCAGGGCCACCATGAACATGATCATCATGCCCGTGGTCAGCCAGGCGGCGGCCCGGGACTTTACCCCGGTAATGAGGGCGATGCCCGCCACCAGCTCGATCCACGGCAGGCAGATGGCCATCACATTGATGAGCTGCAGGGGCAGGATGTCGTAGGTGGCCACATCCATGGCAAAGGCCGCGGGATCGGCGATTTTGTGGATGCTCGCCACGGCGAATACCCAGCCCAGGTACCAGCGGGCCGGCAGCGCGAGGAAGCCGTGACCTCTCCAGTTGATGAAGCGGTTCACGGGGTCACCTCCTTCGCCCCATCGGTACGGATGGCCGCTGCACCGCCTTTGACAAAAAATACGTTGCGGATGCCCCGGGCGGAGATCTCCCGGCCCAGCAGATCCCCCGTGTCCGGTGTGCCGCCGTCGCCGTACACGACGACTTTCTGTGCCTTCGCCCTGGCGATATCCCCTGCCATCTTCTGCAGATCCGCCTCGGGCACCGGGTCCAGATAGTCGAACGTCAGCCGCACGGCCCCGGCCGCGTGCCACGCGTCGAAGTCCCTCTGTTCCCGCGCATCCACGACAAAGACGCCCTCTTCGCGGAGGATGGCCGCGTCCGCCGGCGTTACTTTTCCTCCGGGTTCCGGGCAGGGCACCATGGTTTCGTATTCTTCTTTCGCCACGAACGGAAGGCCCGCCGGCCGCAGCACGTTCACGGCGATGGCGAGTGCGGCCGCGGCAAGGGCGATGATGACGGCTTCAATAAGGGATTTTCCAATTGAGCTGTCCAATGATCGTTCCACGGTCTACTCCACGCACGAGGACGAGGCCCGCGCCGCCTCGTCCTGCTGCAACAGTGAGCGGATTTCTGAATTCATATCCGCGTTTTTTCCGGCGCTTATTCCCCAGTTCAGCGGCACGTGCATCGGATCTTTGACGGCCCGGGGCGCAGCGGGATTCAATGTCCATTCCATCCGCAGCTTCAGCAGGATCCGGTGTTCGGCATAGTCGTAGTTCAGGGTGCCCTGCGCCTCGTCCGCGTTGGAATCCCGGTGGTTGAATTCCCAGGCGAAACCTGCGTGGAACGCGCCGAGAGGGGGAAACCAGAATTCGCTGGACTGGCGGACCGTCAGATCCCGTCGCCTCTGTTGCGTGCCGAAGGCCAGGGTGCCCCGCTCGCCGCCCGAGTGGGGAAAAACGTCCACCGCCGCCGACAGGGCCATGCGCAGTCGCATGTTGACGGGCAGCCGGACCAGCGCCGCCACGAGAGGTCCGCCGCCCGCCTGGTCGTAAGGATCGCCCACCGCGTCGAAGTACCGGAAGGAGGCCACCGCCAGCAGGCTCAGCCAGTCGTTCATGGGCAGCGACCCGCCCACTCCGCCGTCCAGCTCCGTCCGCGTCCGCCCGCCGTCCCGGAAGATGCGCCGGCCCGCGCCCATGAAGGCGATGAATCCCGCGCCGGTCTCCAGTTCCGCCTCTCCCCGGTGGGCCTCGTAGAAATACCGGTGCCCCGGCCAGGCCGAGAGCAGCAGGTTGCCCCGGTAGGCCAGTGTCAGCCGATTCGTCCGTCCGAAGATGACCCCGGGGCGCCACGCGAGATCCACATAGGAGTATTCGCGCAGCGCTTGTGCGGGAAAGCCCTGCAGGCGGGCGGTTCCCTGTACCATGGGCCGCACCGGGCCGCGGAGGGGAGCGGTAAAGGAGGCGTCCGCGTCCAGCCGGTTGACAAAGCCGTTGGCGGCATCCGTCGACGCATCCGTCGGCGAACCCGCGCTGCTGTTGGAGGTGAACCCGGTCGCCGCGTCCAGACGCAGTCGCAGGGGCGGCAGGCTGCCGGGATGGGCGTTCCAGCGCTGGAGCCAGACGGCCCGGTCTTCTTGAAAGGCCCGCTTCGCCCGGGGGAGGGGTGGGGCCGGGTCTTCCTGTCCCGCCGCCGTTGCGGCATCCTGCAGCAGGGAAAAGCGGGTTTCCATGGGCACCGTGTCCGGACAGGCGCTGTTTTCCGACAGGAGAGAGAGGGCCTCCCCGGGCGCGCCCTGCCGCAGTTGCAGCCAGGCCAGCAGGGAGAGGGCTTCGCAGTCCGCCGGATGGGCTGCCGTCCAGGCGTACAGCACGTTCCGGGCCCAGAAGAGATTGTCGTCCCGCTCATAGGCGGAAGCGAGGAGGAGGTGGATGGCCCGGTTGTCCGGGTCGTCTTCCCGGCGCTGCTTCAGGGAGGTGATGATCTGCGACAGTGTTCCGTCGGTTGCCCCTTCCGCGATCCGCTTGACCTCGCAGGGCACGCAGAGGGGCTCGGCGGCGTGCAGCGGCGCGCACAGCAGGATCGACGCGAGAATCAGACCCCGGCAGGTCACGGCGTCGCCCCTTCCAGTGTGCCCTCCGCGCAGCAGCGGAATCCCCTGGCCGACGGAGCCCAGTTGCCGGGCACGTAGCTGCACCGGTGGAGGCGTTCCGAATCCATGCAGTTGAATGCGCCGCCCCGGATGGTCATCTCCGAACCGCCGGCCACGTGCTCCCACAGGTTGCCGTTCATGTCGAAGACGCCCCAGCCGTTGGTGCAGGAAGGGAAGCTGCCCGTGGGCATCAATCGGAACGATGCGCCGCACTCGCTGTAGCAGTGGGGATAAGGACAGGGTGTGGATTCCCCACAGGATGTCCCGTCGCAGAAGCAATAGGTGTCGATGCCGTTGCAGATGAGCGGGTCGTAGTCGTCGCCGTAGCCGTATTCCGTATTGTCCGGTCCCGCGCAGGCCAGGTGCCACCGGTCCGATGTGCACAGGGTCTTTCCCGCAGCCCGGCAGGCCTCCTCCGCGGCTTCGTTGTTGGTGATCTGCCAGGGCATGACCCCCGGACGGGAGGTGGCCATGGTGCTGTCCGCGCCGGACGAGGATACTGTCGCATCCGGTTTCGAGGCTTCGTACCGATCAATGCAGAATGATCGGTTCACGGGCACCATGTCGTCGGGACAGATCAGCTCCGCCAGGGCCCGGCACCTTCCGCCGTCGCATTCGAAGCCGTCGCCGCAGTCGCCGGGAAGGGTGCATTCTGCCGCCGCACAGACCATGTCGGGGCCGCAGATCCGGCCGCTGCCGCAGTCCGCGTCGGCGCCGCAGCGATGGACGCAGCGCCCGTCGGCCACCGCGCAGAGCTGGTCGGAGGGACAGTCGGCATCGCTGAAACAGGCCGGGTCCACCAGGCAGGACACGAAGGACAGCGCACAGATGAGGATCGGTAGAACCATGCGGGCAGGGGCCATGCCTGTCACCAAATCACATTTTTTTCATAAATTCCAGTGGTCGAGTCCACTAACAGGACAGAAACCCGACGGGGTTCTTGAACCTTAACAACCGGAGAGTCCGCCATGCAGAAATTAGATCACGAACTTCAGTATCAGGAAACCAACGAGCATCGCCGCGAAAGCTGCATCCACTACGACAGCTGCCTGACAGAGGCGTCGGCGCTGCTCTGGCCGTCCTTCTCCTGCAAGGACTGCCTCAACTTCTGCGCCCATTCGGAGGCAAACATCATCAGCTACGAGCGGGCCTGCACGCCCCTTGCCTGGGAAGCCTGAGCGCCGCCCAGGGCAAGGGACAACGCCGCCGTTACACCTTCGAAGGTTTGAACCGATCCGCCTTCGCTCTCCAGTTCGGATATCGGCAGAACGGGGAGACCGATATTTTTCAACCGCGCCAGGCTGTCCTCCTGCAGGCGCCATCGCATCCGCTGCACGAGCAGGGGACGGGCCCATTCGGGCGCCGGCCCGGTAAAGTCGAAGGCCACATCCGGCGGCGGTGCAATGATGCGGTTGACCACCAGCAGCGGAACGGGCAGCCGGGCGGCCTGCAGGGCGAAGAGCAGTTCCAGCGCCTCGTTGACGGGCCCTTCTTCGGGAATGGTGACGGGAATGATGGCGGTTGTCGCCGGATCCTGCAGCAGGGCGAGTCGCTCTTTTGCTTCTTCGCGCATCCGGCCGGCGGGCACGCTGCGGACGATGGCCGCGGGCAGGCGCAGCATGTCCAGTCCGTGGCCCGTGGCCGGTGAGTCAAAGACGACCGTATCAAACCGCTGCGCCGCCGGTGTGCGGTCGAGCATGTGCCAGGTGGCCTTTCCCAGAACCGCCCATTCTGAGAGGCCGGGCACCGCGTCCAGGAAATGCCGCACGTGACGATTGGCAAAGACCAGGCGGTGCAGCGTGCGACTCTTCAGCATCATGCGGCCGTATTCGTCCATGGCCGCCATCGGGTCCATCTCCAGCACGTGCAGCCCGCCGCCCTGATGGGCAATGACACCGGGGGTTCCGGGGAGGCCGGGGAGCTGTCCATGGCGGGAGCCGGGACTCGCGAGGCACAGGAGGACCCTGCGGCCCTGCCGGGCGGCCAGTCTGGCCAGCGCAAAGGACAGGGTCGTGCGACCGGTGCCGCCTTTGCCGGCCACCGCAATGAACCGTCTGGCGAGCAGCCCGGTCACAGTCAGGAATTCGCGGCGGGTGGAGTCGGGGTGTTCATGGCTGCGCGGACGGATGCGACAAATTGATCGGATGCGGGGATGTCCACGCCTTCCAGACGGAAGTGACGCGTATCGGTCTCCAGCAGGATCGCGCGGGGGCCTTCGCTGCCGGGCACCAGCAGAAAGAGCAGCAGATCGAGGCCCAGTCCGGCGAGGATGATGCCGGCGCCGAGGAGAGCCAGATAGGGGTATCCGGCCCGCAGGCCGTCGAGGAGCCAGTGGATGCCCGCCAGCAGGCCCGCGGTCAGGAATGCCGCACCCACGGCCAGGTGCACGAAAGGGGCTTTCTGTTCCAGACCGACGCCGCGCACGTTGCGCAGGGGCAGGCAGAAGGTTTGCGATCGGATGGTCGCGCCGAACAGGGAGGTGGTCACCTCGGCCTGCAGGAGGGTGTCCGACACCGTCAGCCGTCCCCGGCGTCGCAGGAGCAGCAGATAGCGGGCGGCCAGACCGGCAAGGCCCGTGACGAGCGCCAGTCCGGTGACCAGGAAGAGCACCCGGAGCAGGCGGGATCGGGGTCGGCTGCTGATGTGTCCGGCGATTTCAACGGCAGAGGAGACGGGTCGGGCATCGGTCATGGAGGGCATCCTAATGCGAAGGGATGCAGGGAACAATCTTTTTAAGGATGGCTGGCAGGGGTGCCCGTCCGGGAACGGCAATTCAATCCCGGAATGAAGAGCAGAAAATGACCCGAAGCGAAAATGGTCGAATCTGGAAACAAGTCAGGAGCGTCCCACTACACTTCCACGGCTTCGAGATGACAGCGGAACAACATCGACAAAGCTTGGCCAATTTGAGGAAGGTAACGGAGGTCAACGATGGATAGGCGATTCGTGGGGATCCATGAAGGTCTGACCCTATATCCCCATGCGGTTTCAATGCGAGGAGAATCAGAGTCGTTCGATGTCTTCGAAGGACAGGCCGGTGATGTCGGAGATTTCTGCGAGGTCCATTCCCCGGGCCTTCAACGACGCGGCAATCTGAAGCTGCTTTCGTCGCCCTTCTTCGCGCGTTCTCGCTTCCCCTTCCAGGATGCCTTCCTCCCGCCCTTTCGCTTCGCCTTCGACCAAACCTTTTGCCAGACCCGCCGCATGGCCGTCGTCGTAGCTGTCGGCCTTGATCGTGGAGACGTCCCGCAGGTATTTCTGCCGCGCCACGTATCGCTGCATGAGCTCGTCGTTGGCCGTAAACGCTTCGTAGAGGAGATGGGCTTCCCGGATGGCGGGATGGCGTTCCATGATGGCTTCCAGATCTTTCATTTTTTCGTCCATGCAGAAGTAGCGCAGCCAGTCTGCCAGGCTGTCGTTCTCAGTATACGCCCGCTTTCGGAACACGGTCAAATCGAGAAAGTGCAGCATCAGGTGGTCCGTGAGCACGGGCTGTCGATCTTCCCGCTCGCGCAGCACAAAGCAGTTGTGCACGTGGGGCTGGTCGAAGATGGCGAAGTCGTGCACGTCGATGCAGATGACCGGATTCAACAGGCGGTAGTCTTCGCCGGCGGTCAGCTGTCCCGTGTAGCACGAAGCCCAGTAGTACAGCGCGCGGTTGACGAATCGCGGGTTTCCC
>JAKQNG010000137.1 GCA_029565915.1 Deltaproteobacteria bacterium | reverse complement strand
CCGCCGCATTCAGCCGGGGTGCCAGTTGAAACGAGATGTGCGCGGCGGTGAATGTCCGCGCGTGAATCCGGGCAGTGGTCACCATTGCCTCAATGCCGGGTCGACGATGCTCCGACAGCACCTTCATCCCGTGGCTGACGAGAATCCGGTTGTTCCCGTCCAGGGGCACCACATCCGCGATGGTTCCAAGCGCCACCAGATCCAGGTACTTCCTCATGTCGATTTCGTCCTGCGACAGAAACCCCAGATGAACCAGGCGACTTTTTACAGCAGCGCAGAAATAGAACGTCAGGCCAACGGCCGCCAGATTCTTGTCGTCAAACCCGCAATCGTGACGCTGGGGATTGATGAATGCGTATGCCCGGGGAATCGCGACATCCACCCGATGATGGTCCACGACAATCACGTCCATCCCACAGGCAGTGGCCCGATCAATGGCCTCGTGGTCGCTGGTGCCGCAATCAACCACCACGATGGTTCCACATCCGCTGTCGCGGAATCCGTCCACCACACCCACGTCAAGTCCGTATCCGCCCGAAAACCGGTTCGCCGTGCGGACCTCAACGGTGCTGGCCGTCTCCCGCAGAAACAGGTACATGAGGGCGGTACTGGTCAGCCCGTCCACATCGTAGTCGCCGAACACGCCAATCCGCTCCCTGGCCATGATGGCATCCGCGAGACGCGCAGCACCCCGCGGCAGATCCGCCATTCGATCCGGCGGGCTCAGGTCCCGCAGGCGCGGAAAGAGAAACTTCTTTGCCGACTCGGTATCCGGATACCCCCTGCGAATCAGGCATCCGGCGGTGATTTCACTGATGTTCAGTTCCCGGGCCAGCCGGGCGCGGGATTCGCCGTCCGCACAGGGAATGACTTCCCAGCACTTCCCGGACAGCACTTATGCCTTCTTCTCAGAGGAAAACCGATCGAGCCAGACGACAACCGGAGAGGCGATATAAATCGATGAGTAGGTGCCGATGATGATGCCGATGGTCAGCGCCAGGGAGAAATCCCGCAGGGACGTCTTCCACCCCAGAGTGAGCAGCACGACCGTTGCCATGATGGTGGTGGCCGATGTCATGATCGTGCGGCTCAGGGTTTCGTTGACGCTGGTGTTGACCAGCGACGCCAGCTTGACCTCCCGGGTGATCTGCAGATTTTCCCGGATCCGGTCAAAGACGACGATGGTGTCGTTCAACGAATAGCCGACGATTGTCAGCAGCGCCGCAACCGTTGTCAGGGTCACTTCCACGCGAAACACCGTGAAGATACCCAGCGTGATGATGATGTCGTGAATGAGAGCGATGACCGCACCGGGGGCAAACCGGAAATCAAAGCGGAAGGCAATGTACACCATGATGAACAGCAGGGCGTAACCAAGGGACGCGATGCCCGCATTGCGCAACTGGCTGCCGACTTTCGCACCGACCCATTCAGATCGCAGCTTCACAGCGCCTTTCCCCCATGTTTCCTTCCGGAGTTCCTCCACCACCTGCTCGGCCACTCCCGCCAGGCTGATCTCGTAAATCTGCGCGTTCTTGAAGGCCCAGGTACAGGTGGCGCTCTCACACCGGCGGGAGGAATCCTCGTCCCTTTCCTCGTCCACCTCTCCTTGTTCCGTCACCGATTCCCCCAGATCCAGCCCCGCCTTCCGGGCCACTTCTTCCACCGCATCAATGCCGATGTCCCGGCTCAGGCTGAGGCTGAGTTTGTCTCCTCCGGGCGAAAACTCGAATTTGTAGAGTTTCGCGTCGGAAATGCCCGTCTTGAAGGCGTCCTTGTATTTTTTCCTGGCACCTTCGGCGATGGTCGATACTTCCTTCAACTGAATAAGATATTCGGATTTGTCATTTCCAAAAGACACCACGTCGTAGCCGGAAAACCCCATCTTTGCCAGCACCGAACGGATCTCCGCCGGTGTTACAGACGCATCCTTGAACTTCACCTGAATTTCCGACCCGCCAACAAAATCGATGCCGAATTTGGGCTGAATCGTAAAAATGGCGATCAGGCTCGCCAGAACGGCCACGGCAGATGCCGATGCAAAGAACCTGCTCATCCCCATGAAATCGTATTTCGGTGTTTTTTTAAATAACTGCATGGTTCAAATACTCAGTTCATCCGTCCGTCGACGGGTCATGAAATCCATCACCAGCCGGCTGATGACGATTGCGGTAAACATGCTTGTCACAATGCCGATGAGCAGCGTCACAGCAAAACCTTTGATTTCACCAGAGCCGTACTGCAGCATGACCACCCCCGCGATGAACGTGGTGATCTGTGCATCGAAAATTGTCCAGAACGCCCGCTTGTAACCGGCCTCCACCGCCGCCCGTGGCGATTTGCCACCCCGGAGTTCCTCGCGGATGCGCTCATAGATGATGATATTCGCATCGACCGCCATACCGACGGTGAGCACGATGCCCGCGATGCCGGGCAGTGTCAGGGTCGCCGCGGCGCCACTGAGGATGGCCAGCAGGAACACCGCATTGCAGATCAGGGCCAGGTCCGCTGCCACACCGGCGCCCCGGTAGTACAGAATCATGAAAAGAAGGACAACCGCGACTGCCATAATGAATGAGTAGGTTCCCATCTGAATTGCATCGTCGCCGAGCTGGGGACCGATGGTCGTCTCCGTCACCGGTCGGATGGGAGCCGGCAGGGCGCCCGCATTGAGGACGATCACCAGATCTCTTGCCTCGGCCATCAGATTGTCCAGCGAATCCGCGCGACCCAGCGTAATCCGGCAGCTGCCCCCGGCAATCTTTTCCTGAATGACCGGCGCGGACTGCACCCGGCCGTCCAGCACGATGGCCATCCGCTCGTTGACATTCTCCCCGGTCAGGTCCGCGAAGATCCCGGACCCTTCCTGATTGAACGTCAACGATACATAGGGTTTCCCCTGTTCTTCAAACTGCACGGCCGCCTGATCGATATACTCACCGGTGATGCCAGCCACTTTCCGCGTGAACCAGGTGCGCCATGTCACATCCGCCGTGGGGTTGCCGGCCGCATCCCGTCCCTGCTCTTCCTGAAATGAAATTTCGCGGTTCTCCGGAAATTCCACATCTTTCAGAAAGGCTTCGAGCAGCTGCAGGCCCGTTTTGCCGTGGAGCTCGTTCTTGGCTTCCAGGTAGTAGTGACCCGTGTCCGGCTCCCGTCCGAGGGACACTTTCGCATCCCCGCTCTCCGCCAGTGCCGCCAGCTTCTCCCGCATGGCACCTTCCATGAAGAACGCCTGGGTTCCTTCATCGTCCACAATTTTCAATTCCAGTCGGGCAGTCTGTGCGATGATCCGCTTGATGCGGGAAATCATGGCCTCGTCCACGCCCGGGATCTGCACGATGATGTCCTGTGTGGCCAGGCGGGGAATGACCGATGTATTCGCGAGTCCCATCTTATCGATACGAATACCGATCGTCTCCACGGCCTGCTTGATGGACAGCTCCCTGGTTTCCTCCACCAGTTCGCTCTTCAGCTCCATGTTCACCGTCGCACCATCGGCACCGGTTTCCACAACGATCCGCCGATAGTCCTTGAGGACTTCCTTCACCTTATCGGTCGAAACAACCTGGGCGGACGGAAACACCAGCGAAAACTGATAGTTGTTCTCCCTGGAGCCCACGATCTTCACATTCTTCACCCTGGCCCGCTCGCCGAGTTCGTTCACAATGGCTTCGGCCATATGATCCCGTTTGTCTTCAATGGCCTCGTCCACACCGACCTCGTAAATCAGGCGCAGGCCGCCCTGCAGGTCGAGACCCAGATTGATTCCCGGAAAAATTTCCCTCAGCCAGGAGATCCGGTCACTGCCGTCTCTGGGCGCCTTCACGAAGGTCGGCAACCCCGCGGCCGCCGCAAACGCGATTAACAGCACCAGCAACACTACTTTCCATAACCACTTGCGTTCCACTATTCTTTCTCCACTGTCGTATCCGGTTGATCGTTCGACCTGTTCTCTGCCGCTTCCGGCTTTCTGTCCTTGTCCTTATCCTTGTCCGTGTCCCCGTCTCCCTTGCTGAACTCCGAGAATCGCCCGGCGATCTGGGCCCTTAATACCCGCACTTTCACCTTGTCAGCGACTTCAAGGGTCAGCACATTTCCCTTGACTGAAAACACCCGGCCGATCAGGCCGCCGTTCGTCACGATTTCGTCCCCTCGACCAATGGCATCGAGCATCTTCTGATGCTCCTTTGCCTTTTTCTGCTGTGGCCGTATGAGAAGAAAGTAAAAAACAACAAACATCAAAATGATAATCAGAAGGGACGAATACTGGCCGAAGGGACCGGCGGAAGGGGATGTCGTCGGCCCCCGGGTCGTTGCGACACCTTCCGTCGCGGCACCACCACCGGCAGCGGATGGCACCGCATCGCCGTTCGCCTGAGCATAACTGCACTGCATGACTGGATAAAATTGATTCACAGGAAACACCTCACTGACCATCGCCAATCTATTGATTGCTGCCCCGGAAAGGCGGACAACTACTATCAAAAGCCCTCTGACCGGTCAAGCACTCTTGCGACGAAACCAATCCCTTCATCCAACGCCTCCAGCCGCCGGCGGGATCAACAAAATCCCCTTTTATTCCGGTTAGTTCCGTCAGTGAGCAGCGAGGCCTCTGCTTGACAGTTTTCCAAAACCGCCCATAATCGGCGCTCAACGGTTTCCCAACCGGAAGGCAGATCATGAAACAATTGCTCAAGTTTATCGGCATCGTCCTCGTCATTCTGGCGATACTTGCCGTTATCGGTCGGCTGTTCTTCTTCGATATCGGCAGGACGGACAACTATTCCATGGTGCCGACCATCGTTCCGGGGGACATCTTTCTGTTCCGGACCGTGGGGCTGCTGGGCACCGGCGACGTGGCCGTCTGCCACAACCCGGAAGATCCCGCCGTGCTGGTGGTGGGCCGGATCATCGGCGTTCCGGGAGACAATATTTTCATCCGGGACAACCACATCAATCTGAACGGCCGCGTTATTCACCACAATTATGTGGAGCCCGTCATGTATTTCGATACGACAACGGAAGAACAGATGAAATATGTGGTGCGCCAGGCCGAAGAAAAGGTCGGTGGAACCCTGTTCACAGTTGCCTTCATGGATACGACGCGGGGAAAGAACTTTGACGAAGTGGTCGTTCCCCAGGACAGCTTCTTTCTTCTGGGAGACAACCGGAACATGGCCTATGACAGCCGGAACTACGGCATGGTTCCCATCTCCAGCTGTATCGGCGAGGCGATGTTCCTGCTGTGGGGAGCGGAGAGCAACGGCGACCTGTTGCAGTCCAGTCGATCGATCTCATGGATAAAATAGCCGGTTGCATCGCCGCGGTTGTCGTTGCCCTGATCGGCACCGCATCCATCGCCGACGACCGCGCGCCCCGCTACATGGACACACTCCTTGAAGAACTGGCCCGCCTGAACCTGGCGGCCACCTGCCAGCCCGCGACCGGCACCTGTACGCTGGAGTCGCTCCCGGCCGCTGCTGCGGGACCTCTGCGCATCATCCTCAATGACGACACGGCCACTGTATACATGGTGTTCAGCGGGTTCCTTCCCCTCTCGACGGACGAGCCATCCCCTGCCCTGAGCCTGCGCCTCCTCGAGCTGAATGCCAGACTCATCTCCGCGCGACTGGAGTACCCGCCACGGGAGAAAGCCGTCCGCCTCAGCGCGGTGCTGCATACGGATTCCAACTTTGATCGCCGGGCATTCCGCTCAGTGCTGACCAGCCTCATTGCCACCGCAGAAAAAATCCGACCGGAACTGGCCGAACTGACGCGGACACCCTGAACAGAAACAGCAATCAGAATTCGATGGTTGCCTTGGCGGGTCGAAGCTTGCCGGGATCGGCAAACTGCCAGGCCGTCGCCCGCGCGGACAGGCACCGGGCCGCCTGATATCCCGTCTGTGTGGCAGCGGCGCCTCCAGCGGCCAACACCTTTCCACCTCGCCCGACGTACACAGTCAACGTCACACCGGATTCCCCTCCGAGGCAGGCATCCACCGCTTCCCGATCCGCCGACACAACCTTCTCAATGGGGTCGCCGCTCCAGTCAAAGGGCGCCGGATGATCGTACGGGGCTTCAAACGGAAAGGCATACCGGACCTTCGCGTGATATCCACCGATGGGTTTTTGAAAAACGATTCTCGAAATCCGGTCGAGCAGGCACTGCTGCGTGGCATCGGACCCGAGACTGCCGGACTCGAAATACAACTCATCAGTGACATGCCCGTCCGGTCCCACGATCAGATACACGCCCAGCTCACCTTCCATCTCTTCGAGGATCTCCAGCCCTTCCCGTTCGTAACAGTCCAGAAACGCATCGAAATGGCGCTGAAAGGTTTCTTCCACAATCGAGTCATCGATTTTTCCCCACAGTCCCTGCACCTGAACACCGCCGTCCGTGTCTGCCGGAAGGGGCGACACGGCGTCTGCGGAAGGTGCTGGCCCGGACGCGGAAGATGCCCCGCCGCAGGAGGACGCCAACCACAGCAGACCAATCGTCAGACAAACTCTGATACGCTTCATTTGCGCTGCTCTTTCCTGCCCCCCGGCAACGTTCGATTTCTATAACAGTGGCGCCGGCTCTGTCAGCAGCTTTTCTCACATCCGGGATGTCAATTCCGCTGGGGTCGAATAGTTGCAGCGGCAACAGGGATTCGTGATAAGATTTCCGCGCGTATTGTTGTCAATTTGAAACGATGCGACGGATCGGATAACCCATGACGACTTATTTCCGGATTGTACTGATTACTGCCCAGATCACCGCATCCTTTCTCCTGTCCTGCGGTGGACGCACCTTCGGATTTGCGGAATGCATCGACGATGGAGATTGCCCGGCGCGGATGGACTGCGGGGATGACGGCTTCTGCGAATGGTCAGGCCCCGACGACACGGGTGACACGGACACCGGCGATACGGACACAACAGACAGCGACACCGGCGATACCGATACCGGTGACACCGATACGAACGACACCGACACCAACGACACCGACACGAACGATACGGAAACCACCGACACCGACACCGACACGAACGATACGGAAACCACCGACACCGACACGAACGATACGGAAACCACCGACACCGACACCACCGACACCGACACGTCAATCACCTGCCCCCACGCATGCCTGTTCTACATCACCTGCTCTAGTCTGGGCGGCACTGAAAACCCGGGCTATTCCTGCGGCGCCGACAACGAAGTCTGCTGCAGCTTCGACACGGATTCCGGCACGGATTCCGGCACGGACACAGATACCGGGTCTGACGGCAACTGTCCCTATCTGTGCGCGTCCGCCTGGGGATGCGAAACCACCTACCACGGAACCATTTTCTGGGAATACACCTGCAATTCCTTCCCGAACGTCTGCTGCCTCCCCGGTACGGACACCGAAGACACGGACACAACGGATACGGAAACCACCGACACCGACACCGACACCGGCGATACGGACACAACAGACAGCGACACCG
>JAKQNG010000076.1 GCA_029565915.1 Deltaproteobacteria bacterium | reverse complement strand
AGCTCAGCTGGATAGAGAACTGCCCTCCGAAGGCAGGGGTCGGACGTTCGAATCGTCTCAGGCGCACTTTTCTTTTTCACACATTGTTTTCACAAAATGTCATGATCAATACAGCATCAAGCCGTGCAGGGAATCCCGGCCGAGCGTGTCGTGAGAAGGCCCCTGGGAGAAGTCGTCCAGGTATATCTCCACGTCCCCGCCGTCGCTCCCCGCGACGGGCTTGAAAACAATGGATTCCAGAACACCCCAATCCCCCTCCAGTGTCGCATTTCCCGTCACCGTGCCCCATTCTTCATTCGGGAGGTCATAGAAAACATACGTCCATCCCTCCGTACTTTTCAGGCGGACGGATCGTGACGAGGATTCAATGGTGCCCGTTAATCCTCCGTCCCCACCGACGGGACCGCTGCCGCCCGTTTCGCGTATCCATATCGTCGCATCCACTTCTCCCTTGGCTGCCCGGGCATAAAAAGAAAGCCCCTGGCGCAAATCCAGAAGCGGATTGGGACGATTTATTGCCGACGCCGCGCTGTATGATGTACAGCGGGCCCGGGCGTCCCCGGTCAATGCATCCGCCCATTTCCAGAAGATGCGAAGACTTTGCTTCCCGGGCTGGCCCACTGCCGGGTGCAGTTTTGTGTTGGTGTCTGCGTCGGAGACTGCCGAGCTTGATGATCCCGCCAGCACCTCCCTCGTGCTTCCGCTCCATTCCGGATTTCTGAACATGCGTGTTTCGTCAAGCGCGGCTGTTTCGAAATCCTCAAACCGCGACTGGGACGGGTCGGGTGTTGGTGTCGGCGTCGGAGTGGGGCCGGGTGTGGGCGTGGGTGTCAGCGTCGGCAGGGGACCCGTCGGCAACAGTGCGGAAACCACACGCCTCATGATTTCCGTCCGCGTCGCCTCGGGATGGATGGTCTCAAAGGGAATGCCGAGGGAAACCACTTTGGAATTTGTGGCCAGCCTCTGTATTCCCGCCACGTCCGAGCTTGCGGTGGCGGACTGGTAGCGCAGGCAGATCGCCGCCCCCGTTTGGGGGGACAGCACCTCAGGGAATCTCACCGCATATGTCCCTTTGGTCCCGTCATCAAAAGTGATATTGCTCAATCCCGCAAAAATGGAACCGGTCTCCCCGTTGCATTTCCATTGCGCCGTGCCCGTCGGCCAGGCAGAATCCGCTGCGTAGCCCGCGCCAGAAACCTCTTTGACGAAGGCGCGGTCGTCCGCGGCGATGCCGTCCCGATCCATGTCCCACCAGATTTCCGACCCGGTGATAAACAGGTTGCCGCCGCCTGCGGCATAAGCGCGAAGACGGGTTTTTTCCCCGTCGGTAAAGGCTCGAAAGACCGTTTTATCCACGGTGGCGTCCGCTTCCGACTGCTGGCCGGATGCCCAGATGACAAGGCCGTATGCGCCCAGGGCGATGTCGCCTGTCTCAACGGCCGCGTGACTTGCGGAATCAAAGGCGATGCCAAGCGTATCCAGCGCTCTTGCATGCTGGATCACATAATCAAAGGTGTTGATCTGCCGCAGGTTCGCGAATCGTGTCATGGTTCCATACCAGCTCTTGAGCGGCGGCAGATAACGATCCACCCGGTCATTGCCCTGCACAAAAAGGACCAGCGGAACGTCGTCCGAGGTTTTGACCGTCAGCACATCACCGGGGAAGGAAATGCCGCCGGCGTTCTTCGCAATGACACGGAAATAATAGACCCGGCCTTTTTCGAGATTGGTCGCGTCAAAGGTGGTCTGTGCTGTTTCAATTCCTTCGTCGAACCCCCTGCCGTTGAGACTGCGCTGGACAAGATACGATGTGGCGGGATCGCCGAAAATTCCTCCGCTTGCCGGGGCCCGCCAGGACAGGCGCGCTGTTGAGGCGTTCTGCCTCTGAACCCTCAGGTGGGTGGGGGGTTCGGGCAGAAACCTTGCCGTCTGGCCGTCCCGATTGGCGTAATACTTCACAATTCCCTTATACATGGCCCGTGCGGCAAGTTGCCGGAATTTCGGGTCCCTGTACATCTCGCAATCCTGGGTATTGTCATGGAACAGCAGCTCGATCAGAAATCCGGGGGAGGACCCGAGATTGGTCTGATTGTTCTCGCCGTAGTTTCCCGTGTTCTTATTATTTCTCCAGGTGGCCGGCGCATACCCGGCGATCACATCGCTGTATATCTGATCATGAACGTAGTTGCGAAAGGTCTTTGTCGCGTCCGAGGCGGCCGTGGAAACATACGTTGACAGACCGCGAGCTGTTGCCGTGTCCGGGTTTCCGGTGCTGGCATTGGTGTGCATGCCGAGGTAACAGGTGTCCTCGCCGGTTTCGGTTTCGTAGGAAACATACAGGGACCGGGCGGTCCATCCGTCGCATTCGTCGCGCTGATTGCGGCGGTCCACGCCGTCTGAACTGATAGTGGTGTAGCAGGTGGTGTTGAACTGGCTTGCGGGCATTCCGGTGAACTGAAGATAATACCGCGCCTCTTCCTGCCAGCGTTCCTTTCCGCTGCCCACATAGGTCTTGCCTGCGTTGA
>JAKQNG010000097.1 GCA_029565915.1 Deltaproteobacteria bacterium | reverse complement strand
CTGCTTCATTCCGCTGGCCGAACGCCCGGTCCCCGGCCAGAGCGGGACCGTATTTGCCCTGTGGATGGTCATCCTCATGTTCTGCCGGGATTTCCTCGTCACCAGCCTGCGCACCAGCCTCTCCATGCGCGACGCCCCCATGCGCACGTCGGTGCTGGCCAAATTCAAGACTGCCATCCAGATGGCGGCTGCCTGCTATCTTCTGGCCGCACTCATCGGGCAGATGGCAGATCCGGAAGGATGGACGGTCAACATCGTGATGGCAGTGGCGGCGGCCATTCCCACGACATGGGTACTGACCCGCCTCATTCAGGGCAGGACCCCTGGAAAACGCAGCATCACAATGGCCGCCCTCACCAGTCTCTACGTCGCCGTACAGATACTTTTCGGCCCGGCGGTGGCCATGCCCCTGCTGGTCTACGGCGTTGTCGCCATCACGGTGGTGAGCGGGTTCTCCTACCTCGTCGACGCCTGGAGCGCCATCAAGGGCAGACCCGGTGGTGTCCGCGAGGCATTCCGGTTCATCCTTGAAGGACTGCTGGTGCCCACGGCGCTGCTCCTGCCCCTCGGCCGGTTCGAAACCACCGGCATGAGTGCGCTGATCATCCTCGCCATTACCCTGGAACTGGCCACCGGTGGACTCGCCAACCTGCTGGCATCGAAGAAGGTGCTGATGCGATTCCGCCTCGTGGCCCTGAAGAGCATCCTCGAAGTACTGTTTGCAGGTGCCGCGGTGGTCATTCACGAATTCGACCTGCTGCCCGGGTGGTTCGCCGGCGAACTGTGTATCGCGGCAGCTGCTGCCGTAGCCCTGGTCCACGCCGCCGCCAGCTTCATCCGCCACCGACGCATTTATCTCGACCAACTGTAAGACAGATTCCGTGGACGCTACTCGCGCATGCGGGAGATCCGGTAACCGGCAACGGTGATGAAAACAGCGGACAGGGCCAGATGGATGACGGGCGTCCACCACCAGACGGGCATGGCGGGATCTGTCGAGAAGCGCTCTTCGAGGTTCAGGACCAGCGGCGTGAACGGATTCGCATACAGTACAACAATGCGTTCCATGGCCGGGTTCAACAGATTCAGTACACCGTCCACGATGGCGGTGCCGATGACGGCAAACGCCACAAGCCCGTAGGCGAGCAACATGGCTGGAACCGTTCGCCGGACCAGGGTGGAGACCATGAGTCCCATGGACGACAGGAACAGAACGGTAGTGATCAGGCAGGCCCAGGTGGACAGCAGCAGGTGACCGGTGACGCCGCCGAATCCGGAAGCGAGAGCGCCGAAGGGAATGGCCGTAATCAGAAGCAGCAGAATATAGAGGACAGAAGATATCCATTTGCCAACGGCAATCCGGACACGGGACATGGGCGTGACGAGCAGCGGCACCAGGGTTCCCCGATCCCGCTCCGAGGTGATCGCGCCGGCGCTGATGGACGGCACCAGCAGCACCATGAGGGCCATCAGCAGAAAGGCCTGTGCATGAAAGATGGCGAGCCCGATCTGCCAGCCCTGTATGGTGGCATCGTGGCCCCGGCCGACCAGGGTCATTGTCGCGTACACGGCCGCGGTCAGCAGGCCGAGCAGTGCCAGCAGCACGGTCGGGATGAAGTAGGTGCGGTTGTCCCGCATGCGATGTTCGATTTCCCGACGGATGACGGGGTTGCGCAGAAATCCCATCACGGATGCCTCCCTTCCACGGCCCGAGCAAATCGATCTTCCAGCGTATGGCCGGCAGGGGCGAAGAGCATGACCGGCAGGCCTGCGGCGGTAATGGCCGCCAGCGTGGAAGGCACATGGGCGCCTTCCTTTAGAACCAGTACGTACCCGTTTCTGACGTCGTTCTTCTTCTGCACATCTGCCACTCCCGGCATGGCGCGCAGTCGGTCCGGGGTGGTCTCATCTTCCGACTCCAGCACAAGTTGAACAACCGGTGTCTGATCCACCGATTCGGAAAGAATTTGCCCCCCGCGCAGAAAGAGCACGCGATCACAGAACTGTTCGAGATCTGCGAGCAGGTGGGACGAAATCAGGACAGTGCGTCCCTCATCGCGCAACTGCAGGATAATTTCGCGGATGGCTTTCCGGGCGGACGGGTCGAGCCCGGACATTGGCTCATCCAGCAGCAGCAGGGGCGGGTCCCCGGCAAGAACACCGGCAAAGGCCAGCTTCGCCCGCATGCCCTTTGACAACTGTTCAATGAAATCGTTCTGCCGATCAACGAGGTTGCACAGCGTGAGCGCCCTTGCCGTGAAGGCCGCAATCTGTTTCGCATCGAGACCGTTGGCAGCGGCAAAAAAGGCCGGATACTCCCTGACCTTCATGTCCTGGTACAACCCCGCAAAATCGGGCAGGTAACCGATGACGCGCCGCACGGCGGCCGGGTGCGCAGATACGTCATATCCGGCAATCCATGCGCTTCCTCCCGTGGGGGGCTGCAGCGTGGCCAGCACCCGCAGCAGGGTGGTTTTCCCCGCGCCGTTGGGCCCCACCAGTCCGATGACTTCGCCCCTGTTCATCTGAAACGACAGACGATCCAGTGCGACAAAGGCCCCGAAACGTACAGTCAGCTCCGACAACCGGACCAGGCATTCCTCCGGGCGTTCACTGTTCATCATTTACCTCCTCGCGCGCCTGCTGCCACACGCAGGTCGTCCGGTGGTATTCCACGGCGGGCGCCGGAAACAGTTCGACCGATGGCAACCTGCCGTCACTGCATCCGGCGATGAGGACGACCTCTCCCGGCGTTTCCCGCAACCGGTCTCCGATCACACCCAGCCGGCGTCTGCGCCACCACTCCTCCCTGGTCATCTCATCGGTCAACTCCGTCGGGTCAATCCGCATTCTGTCCGTGAGGGGCATGTCCAACCGCTCTCCGGATGCCAGTTTTCCGGGAATCGCGTAGAACGTGGAATCGATCGCGAGCACGAGTTCCTCAAGGGGCGTCGTCAGCGAATTCACGATGTGGACGATCCGCTTGTCATCAACGTTGAATGCCACATCCGGCAGCATTCCCGGCGACGTAAAGTGAAAATCCTTTGACGAAAACCGGTGCATGGGAATCCGCCGCAGGGACAGGCCATTGCGCCGCGGCACATATTCAATGGTCCTGTCGATGGCATTCTGGACGATCGCCGTCGCATCCCCGAGGAAGGGCTGGATGCCCCGCACCTCCAGGCGTCGCAGCCCCACCCGATCAGATTGCATCCGCACGGCGGTCGTCACGGAGGCTTCTTCCACGTCCGGCTGTTTCCACACCACCTGATGGACTTCCAGCGCAGTGGATTCGCCCTTTACCCGGGAGGCGGTGGCGTACATGGCGACGGACAGGGCGATGCCTGCCGCCGGAAGCACGACCCACACCAGTTCCCGCCGCCTCAGATAGATCAGCAGCAGGTGAATGCCGGGACCCAGCAGCAGGATCATCGCGATAATGAGGCCCACGAGCATGGTTGTATCAGGCATTTCGTAGTGGAGCAGAAGCGGCGGATGGATGCGGACCGGAGCGACGGGAACCGCCTGAACCAGATGGGCCAGCCATTGCTGTTGCGCGCCTTCCGGATCGTTGGCCGATGGCGCAACGGAGACCGTGCCGTCTCCAAGGGAGATGTTCGCTCCCGGCGTCACCTTCCCCGGTGGCAGGAAGGACTGGCAGTCCCCGCTGTATCCGGACAGAATGCCCAGATGCCCTCCCGCATGAAGCCAGCGCCGGAGCGCCGCCTGCTGTTCATGGGACAGGTCCGTACAGGGCCGGGCGAGAACCACCGTCGATGCAGCCAGATACTCGTACCAGATTTCGGGAAACCCGTTGAAAACCATCGCCAGCTGCCGGCGTTCCCCGCCCGCATGAAGGTCCGACTGATGGATGGCCTGCTCCAGTCGCAGCGCGTCATCCCTGTTTGCCGCGAGAATGACCGTTGGACTCCAGCCGGTCCGGATCGGCGGTAGAAGGGTCCGGACGACATGTCCGGCGTTGTCCCGCGCCGTGAGAAACAGCTTTGATGGTTCCTCGCGGGACTCCATCGAATTGTCCGGGAGTGCGGGAAGAATCCATTCCACCGTTCGCTGTTCGCCGCGCGTGAGGGACAGGGTGACCGGCGCAACGGTTTCCGGCGGGAAAGGAAGCCACGAAGAGTTCGGGGCCGGAATCTGCAATCCCATGACAACGTCCTGTGCGTCTCCCTGGTTGACGATGCGGTACTGCAGCACAACCGGTGTGTCCCGGTTGATGTGCCCGTCAAGGCCAACGCGTTCCACCTCCAGTGCAACATCACCCGCCGCCGCAGAAGCACTCCATAACAGCAACAACCCCGCACCAAACACTACCGGGATTCGCGTTTTCATGTTTTCCTCCACCCGTCGATGTCGCATCATAGCATCGGTTCTGGAACCGGGGATCCGCATTTGCAGGAAGTTTTCATGAAACGCTGGAACACCACATTCAAACAGTCGGTCCTGCTGATCGGTCTGTCCGCACTGCTGCTGCTGCCGGGCAGCGCGTCGGCAGAGGCCACGCCGGGCGCCCTTCCCCGACCGACGGATATCCGGATGGTCAACCAGTCCCTCTCGCCGGGCATGACCGGATTGATTGCGGTGGTCGGACAATCCACGGATCGACCACTGGCCGTGCGTGTGACCGAAAACGGCGTACCCGCGGCCCACCGGCGCATCACCTTCCGCATCACCGTCCTGCCGACCGGCGCGAAAGGGGCGGTCCTGTCCATCAACGAAGCCCGGACCGATGGACGCGGTCGTGCGGAGGTGGCGTTCCGGGTCGGCAATCGTCCCGGCATGTACGTCGTCAGCGCATACTACGAAGATGGTTTTCAGACGCCACCGGTTCATTTTTCCATCGAAGCCCGCCCCACCGGATGGTTTCTATTCGTCATTTTCGGTCTGCTGGGTGGTCTGGGGTTGTTCCTGCTGGGCATGGAGATCTCCGGCGAAGGCCTGAAGAACGCGGCCGGACACCGGATGAAAACCATCCTGTCCAGATTCACGGGCAACCGCTTTTCGGCGCTGCTCACCGGTGTGCTGGCCACGGTGGTGCTGCAGAGTTCCAGTGCCACCACGGTCATGCTGGTGGGATTCGTGGATGCCACGGCCATGACGCTGGCCCAGGCCATCGGCGTCACGCTGGGAGCAAAAATCGGTACCACGGTGACGGCCCAGCTCATCGCGTTCAACGTGGCGGACTATGCGCTGCTGGCGGTGGCGGCGGGGGTGCTGATGCGGGTTTCCAGCCGACGGCATTCCCTGCGGCACGCCGCGGATGCGCTGCTGGGGTTCGGCCTCCTGTTCTTCGGGTTGTCTGTCATGAGCCGCGCCGTGGAACCCCTGCGGACCCTGCCCCTGTTCATCGATGCCCTGGCCCATCTGGGTCATCAGCCGGTGCTGGGCATCCTGATCGCCGCGGGATTTACCGCGCTGGTCCAGTCGAGCGCCATCACCATCGGCCTGGCCATTGCCCTGTGCGCCGGCGGTGTGTTGACCCTGGAGGCGGGCCTGCCCCTCGCCTGGGGTGCCCATCTGGGAACCTGCGCCACCGCCCTGCTGGCCTCCCTCGGCACGGGACGCGCCGGAAAACAGGTGGCCGTTGCCCATCTGCTGGTCGCCGCCACCGGTGTGCTCATCGCGTTTCCGTTTCTGTTCCTGTTCGTCGATGGCGCCCGGGCACTCACCGGGATCGGCGGTTCCGATTCCGTGGCCCGCCAGGTGGCCAACGGCCATACCATTTTTACCGTGACAACGGGGCTGGTGCTGATCGGCCTGATCCGTCCGTTTGCATGGTTGACGCGCAGACTCGTACCCCTGCGGCCGGGCGACGAGGCCTTTGCCCCGCGATACCTCAACCCGGCTTCGCTGGAAGTGCCCGCGGTGGCCATCGATCTCGCCCGAAGGGAAACCCTGCGCCTTGCCGGCATCGTCCGCGGAATGCTCAACGACGCCATGGGTATGCTGGCGACGCCGGACGCGGACGCCATGGATCGGATGGAACGGGAAGACGACAAGGTGGATATCCTGGAAAAGGCCATCCGCCCCTATCTGGCGCGCATGGCGCGGGGGCACCTGGAATCGTCCCTGCGGGCTGTGGAGCGCACGCTCATCTACGTGGTGGAAGAGCTGGAGGGTATCGGCGACATTCTCACCAAGGAAATTGCCCACACGGCCAGAAAGCTGCACCGCAAGGAAATCAGCTTTTCACAGGAAGGCGTGGCGGAACTGCGCGCCTACCACGCCCGCGTGGCGGAGAAGTTTGCACTGGCCGAGCAGGCAATGGGCCGGATGGACGGCAATGTCGCTGCGGCGATCCTCGCCCGCATCGAAGGCGACCATGCGCTGGAGCGCGAGTTGCGGGAGCGCCACCTCGAACGGCTGCACTCCATGAAGGAAGCATCTGTGGCCACCAGCACCTGGCACCTCAGCACCCTCTCCAATCTGCGGGCCATCGGCGAGCGCATCGACAACATCGCCCGTACCCTGATCGAGGAACTGTCACCCTCTGACATGACACATCTCCACCACCGCCGTCACACGGATCGACCCCACAAAAAAAATCAATGATTTGAAACTGTCGACGTCCGCAGTACGATGCTGCGCAGACAGACAGAACACGGGGAGTACCACCATGACGAATGCCAGGCCCTCAATTTGGGATGAGTTGACCTCCAGCGATCTGAAAAACGACAAGAATGCCTTGAAAAAGTCCTTCACATCGCATGTGGAGTACAGCAGCGCCAAGGATCGCTTCAGCGTCACGGACATGGATTTCTTCCAGAGCCTGGCGCGCGCGGCCCGCGACCGGATGGTGGATCGCTGGAACCGGACCCAGTCGTCCTATTATCAGAACCGGTCAAAACGGGTGTACTACCTGTCCCTCGAATTCCTCATCGGTCGACTGCTCCGGGACGGCCTGAATAATCTGGGATTGCTCGAACCGGCAAAAGAGGCCCTCGACGATCTGCAAATCGATTTTAACGCGGTGGTGGAACAGGAACCCGATGCCGGCCTCGGCAACGGCGGTCTCGGCAGGCTCGCCGCGTGCTTCCTCGATTCCATGGCCACCCTGAAGCTGCCCGCCATCGGTTACGGCATCCGGTATGACTACGGTCTGTTCCGCCAGGCCATCGAACGCGGACAACAGGTGGAGATTCCCGACAACTGGCTGCGGTTCGGATGTCCGTGGGAAGTGCCGCGCTATGACAAAGTATTCACTGTGCAGTTCGGCGGCCGGGTGGAGTCTTTCGTCCGCGAAGACGGCCGCACGGCCTATCGCTGGGTGGAAACGCAGAATGTGCTGGCCATGGCCTACGACATCCTGATTCCGGGATACCGCAATGATACGGTGAACACCCTGCGTCTCTGGGGTGCGCGCGCGTCGCGGGAATTTGATTTCGCCAACTTCAACCGCGGGGACTATTTCGCTGCAGTGGCAGACAAAAATGAATCGGAAAACATCTCCCGTGTGCTCTATCCCAACGACGCATTCTTTTCCGGGCGCGCCCTGCGCCTGAAACAGGAACATTTCTTTGTATCCGCCACACTGCAGGACGCCGTCCACCGTCACCTCAAGGAAAACGGCGACGATCCGCGCAGCCTGGTGTCGCTGCCGGATCGCGCGGTGTTTCAGCTGAACGACACCCACCCGGCCCTTGCAGTGGCCGAACTCATGCGCCTCCTGCTCGACGATTACGGTTTCGAATGGGACGCGGCGTGGACAACGACGAAAAACGCCTTTGCCTACACCAATCACACGATTCTTCCCGAGGCGCTGGAACAGTGGCCCGTTGACCTGCTTGCGGAACTCCTGCCGCGCCACCTGCAAATCATCTACGAAATCAACCGGCGTTTTCTGGACGAAGTTGCAGCGGCGTTTCCCGGCGACGGGGATCGACAGCGCCGGATGTCCCTCGTGGCGGAAGGCAGCGTCCGATCCATCCGCATGGCGCACCTGGCCATCGTTGGCAGCCGATCCGTGAACGGCGTATCCGCGCTCCACAGCGATATTGTCAAGTCCCGCCTGTTCGGGGATTTCCATGCAATGATGCCGTCGCACTTCAACAACAAAACCAACGGGATAACGCCACGGCGATGGCTGTTGTCGTGCAATCCCGGTCTTGCCGCACTCATTTCTTCGCGCATCGGAACCGACTGGGTCCGCGACCTCGATCAGCTGTCAAAGCTGGAGTCCTTCGCCGATGACAAGGTGTTCCAGAAGGCGTGGCGGGCGGTGAAGCGGGAAAACAAAGTGCGACTGGCCGATGACGTGAAGGCCGCCACCGGTGTGTCCATCGATCCCGATTCCATGTTCGATGTGCAGGTCAAACGGATTCACGAATACAAGCGCCAGTTGCTCAACGTGCTGCACGCGATCAGCTGCTATCGGGACATCAAATACCGGCGCGGCCCGGCCCGGGCGCCACGCACCATCCTGTTCGCGGGAAAGGCGGCTCCCGGCTACGCCATGGCCAGGCGGATCATCCGCCTCATCGGCGCCGTGGGTGACTTCATCAACGCGGATCCCGACGTACGCGATATCCTGAAAGTCGTGTTCGTTCCCAACTATCGGGTCACCCTTGCCGAGCGGATTGTTCCCGCGGCAGATCTGTCCGAACAGATTTCCACGGCGGGGATGGAGGCGTCCGGCACCGGAAACATGAAGCTGTCGTTGAACGGCGCCCTCACCATCGGCACACTGGACGGCGCGAATGTGGAAATCCGTGAGGCCGTCGGGGCAGAAAACTTTTTCCTCTTCGGCAGAAAAACCCACGAAGTGGCAGAGATGAAACGCAACGGATATCGCCCCCGGGATTTCTTTGAACGGAACGAAGAGCTGCGGGACATCATCAGTCTTCTGTCAACGGGTGAGTTGACCCCCGATGATCGCAGCGCCTTCTGGCCGGTGGTCGACAGCCTGCTCGATGGCGGGGATACCTACATGCTGATGGCGGATTTCGAGAGCTATGCCAATGCCCAGCGGCACGTGGACGAATTGTGGCGTCAACCGGCGCTGTGGACCCGCCAATCCATTCTGAATACGGCGCGCATGGGCCGATTCTCCAGCGATCGCACCATCCGCGAATACGCAACGGACATCTGGGGAGTTTTGCGGTGACAACCGCGGATGGAATACCGCAGAGGAGGGCTACTGGTTGCGGATGGTGACCTTGCGGGTGCCGCCGTCGTAAACGATGATTCCGGTGATTTCGATGGTGCCCTGCTTGGCGATGTATTCACCGGCCATCAGTTTGATGGGCTTGCAGGTGGAATAAGAACCGGACATCCAGTCGGACGAATCCTTCAGCTTGAGCTGGATTTTCGCTGACTTGCAGCCGCCGCCCGCGGACACGAGGGTGATCTCGCCCACCGGAAACTTGACCTGCCGCCGGATCCGCCGACCCTGCACCAGTTCCACTCCGCGCAGCGTCATTTCGGGATCGCCCGCCACTGCCTTGGTAGTGAAGGTGATGTCGTACATGCCCGGCGCCACTTCCACTTCCTGGCCGGATTTCAGATCCTGCATGACCACTGTGCCCACATTCGTTGCCTCGGCGATCTTGTAGGTGGCCTTGATTTCTTCGCCGTTGGCCACGACCGTCGGCACGAACACCGCCATGGTGCCGCCCACATAATCCTGATCCTGCGGAATCGTGGCGTCGCCGGCCACTTCCTGGCCTCCGGTGTCCGTATCGTCCACCCCCGCGGTGTCGAGCTGCGGATTGGAGCCCAGGATGGCCGCCACCGGGGTGTAATCGTCGGGCGTGTTTTCCAGCGCCTTGTCCTTCAGCCGCTTTTCCTTGTTCATGTTGGCACCGCCGCAGCTGACAAACGCGGCTGTGGCAATCATCACAGTTACAAAAATGATGAAACGTTTCATTCGTCAAACTCCTTGGTTTGGGGGATTGTCGGTACCCACGCTATTTACTTAAAACGTTTATCAATTGCAAGTGATCTGAATTTTCCCTTCGGGTGAATAGGAATGTGCGGGCCGGCCCGACTGTGCTATAGACCGCTCAGCGGCGATGACTGAAAAAAAACAGCCGATAGAGGTGACGTACCGGGCGCGAATCGACGCGCGACTGGTGTACACCATCCTGATGCCGTATGTGCGCGAGCGACTCTTTGATCAGCTCCGCGCCATCGGACCCATCATCCTGTTTCTGCTCGGTTTCCAGTTCTTCGTGTTCCGCCTGTTGAACCTGGACAATCCGCTGGGCATCGCCGCAGGCATGTGTGCCGTCATCCTCGGTTTGATGTTCTTCATCGACGGCCTGCGGATCGGTGTGATGCCACTCGGTGAAAACATCGGTTCAACCATGCCGGCCAAGGCCCGCCTCTCCCTCATCTTTCTGGTGGCCTGCATTCTGGGAACAACGGCCAACATGGCGGAGCCGGCCATCGCCACCCTCCGGGTGCTGGGCGAGAAAATTTCGCCGCAGCGCTCCCCCCTGCTGTTCGATTATCTGAATGTGCGCACAGAGATGGTCCTGTGGGTCCTCTCCATCGGCGTGGGCATCGGCGCCTGCAACGGCATCTACCGCTTTGTCCGGGGGTGGAGCCTGAAGTGGACCATTCTTCCGCCCCTCTTTATCGTTTCCATCCTCTCCCTGCTGGCCGCCCTGGACTGCAACGCCTCCTGTCTGCTGGGAATGGCCTGGGATACGGGAGGCATCACCACCGGCACGGTCACTGCACCACTTCTGCTGGCACTGGGCGTGGGCCTGGCCAATGCCCTGGGGCGCAACCGTGACGGAATGGCGGGATTCGGCATCATCGCCCTGTGTTCCATCTGGCCGATCATCACTTTCTTAATCATGGGACTTTATCACTCATGGACGGGCAATTTCATGTCGGCGCAGGAGGGAGAAGCGTATCTCGCCGCCCGGGCCGCTGCCGCAGCCGTTGATCCCGTTCGCGCAAATGCACTGGCCGCCGTCGGCGGACATTTTCTCTCGGCCTCCCAGGCCATCGTACCGCTCATGGCCATTATGCTGATCGTCCAGAGGGTGGTCCTCCGCGAACCGATCCGCGATCTGGAACATGTAGCCGTCGGCATTGTGTTTGCGCTGATTGGACTTCTTCTTTTCAAGATTGGACTCGAATGGGGACTCACTCCTCTGGGCGACGCGGTAGGCCGCAGCTCCATTCTGTCATTCACGGGAAATCCGGGTTCCGGAAGCACGGGCGATGGAGAAGGTCTGTACGGGCCATTCTGGGGGCGGGTCGTCGTCATCGCATTCGGATTCATTGCGGGCTACGGCGCCAGCCTCGCTGAACCCGCACTGGCGGCTCTGGGCATGACCGTGGACAACGTGACCGCCGGCGCGCTGAAAAAATCGGTTGTCATGCACACGGTGGGATTCGGCGTGGGCGTTGGTCTCGCCATCGGCGTGGCCAGAATCCTGTTCGGATGGCCAACCCTGTGGATTCTGATTCCGAGTTACGGACTCGTCCTGCTGCTCACGGTGCTCAGCGAAGAAAAATTCGTCAACATCGGCTGGGACTCCGGCGGCGTCACCACCGGCGATATCACTTCACCGGTCCTCATTGCCCTGGGCCTCGGCGTTGCCAGTGCCGTCGGCGCCGCGGACGGGTTCTCCCTGATTGCCATGGGCTCCGTGTGGCCCATTATTTCGGTGCTCGCCGTCGGCTTGCTCGTCACCAGGACGACACCGTTCATCCGGGCACAGAGGAAACAAAAATGAAGCTGAAAATGATCATCGCCATCATCCAGCGCGGCATGGCCGACAAGACCGTCGGCGCGGCCATCAAGGCGGGGGCACCGGCCGCCACGGTGTTCTACGGCCGGGGCCAGGGCATCCGGGAACGGCTGGGAATTCTCGGCCTCGCCATCCAGCCCGAGAAGGAAATCATCTTCATCATTCTCGAAGAGCGCCTGGTGGATCAGGTGCTGGAGGCCATGGTTAAAGCGGGAAAACTGGACCAGCCCGGCGTGGGCTTTGTATTCGTGGTGCCGGTGGATCGGGCGCTGGGAATGCTGGAAGCACAGGAAATCGCCGGCCGCCCGGAAGCCGACACCCCATCGGAGTAACACCGCCGCTCGTCTTTCCATGCGAGGAGGGGGAATCGAACCCCCACACCGTAAGGTACTGGAACCTAAATCCAGCGCGTCTGCCTGGTTCCGCCATCCTCGCGGGATTTCCTGAGGGATTTCCGGATGATCCGGAATCCGTCAGCGGGTTGTATGACTTCTTTCCAAGGGGGTCAAGTCCTGCTAAAGAATCGGACTGGACCAATGAACGCGCGATGATTCGGAATTGAGGTGATCTCTGCATGAAGACCGCGATGACAGCGACCGGATGGATTCTGACAGCCGTGCTCGTCTGCGGGCAGGCGTCCGCCGGGGCACCGACGGATGACGGAACGAAACACGATCTCGCCGCGGCAAAGGTGATGGATCGAACCATTCTGGCGGTGCTTGAAGAATATTACGATTCCAGCCGGATGGATCCGCGCAGGATGTTCCGCGCCGCGCTGAACGCGATCCAGAAACAGGTGGCGGAGGTGACGGTGTCCTGGTCGGAAGAAGTGGCGGTGGTCAGCGTGCTGGAACGGCAGTTGTCGGTACCGCTGAACGACGTGAACAGTCCATGGGGGCTTTCCCGCGCCTTCTACCGGGTCTTCCGCTTTCTGGCGGAGGCGTTACCCGGCGATCCGAAGCCGAACTACCGCATGATTGAATACGAAGCCGTGAACGGGTTGCTCTCCACCCTCGACCCTCATACGAGCGCCATGACGCCGGACGTGTGGAACGAGATGCAGATGAGTACACGGGGTGAGTTTGAAGGGATCGGCATCCGGATTACCACGGATTACCGGGAACCCTGCAACGGCACCCTCACGGTGGTGGAGGTATTCGACGGCACTCCCGCCCAGCAGGCGGGGCTCCGGGTGGGCGACCAGATCCTGCGCATCGACGGCGATTCCACGGTGAACATCACCACGTCCGAAGCGGCAGACCAGCTCCGGGGCAAGCCCGGCACCGAAGTGACGGTGGGGATCGCGCGAAGGGACGGCTCGAAGAAAACCCTCAAAATCGTGCGTCGCCGCATTCCCATTGACAGCGTCCGCTGGAAGATGCTCGACGACAACATCGGTTACATCGAGCTGGAGGCGTTTCAGCAGGGCAGCGCGGACGAAATGGCAACCGCCCTCGAAAAGCTGCACGGGGCGGGCATGAAGGGACTGATCCTCGATCTGCGCAACAATCCCGGCGGACTGCTGGACGCGGCCATCGAAATCGCCGACCTCTTCATCTCCAGCGGCACGCTGGTGACCACCGCGGGGCGGGCAAAGGATGATCGAGAGGTGCGCAACGCGGAGGCGCGCGGCACAGAACCCGACTACCCGATTGCGGCGCTCATCGACGCCTACACGGCCTCTGCGGCCGAAATCCTTTCCGGGGCCCTGCGCAACCACGGTCGGGCCATCCTCGTGGGAGAAACCTCTTTTGGAAAAGGTTCTGTCCAGAACATCATCGGACTGCCCGATGACGGCGCCCTGCGCATGACCATCCAGCAGTACCTGATCCCCGGCGACATTTCGATTCAGGCCGTGGGCGTATCGCCGGATGTCTATTTTCTGCCCACCGTCATTGACAGGGAAGGTCTTGTCATTTCGGCACGGGACCGCGAACTGTCCGAGGCGAGCCTGGATGCCCACCTCTCAAGGGCCAGCGAAATGGTGCGCGCCGACAGGCCCGGCGCCATTCCCATGAAGTACTTCATCTCCGCAGAGCAGCGACGACGGGATCTGGACATGGTCCAGCGCTGCTACCTCGATAACACCGACGACCGCCCCTATCGCCACCGGTTCGAGTTGGAGTTTGCCCGCCGCCTGCTGGCCGCCGCATCGGGCACAACGACAGCCGAACTGCTGCTGACTGCTTCAGACCTGGTCGCCGAAGATTCCCGAGTGGAAAACCAGAATGTCGAAAAAGCCCTGACCCGCTTCGGCGTGGACTGGACCACGCCCGAGAACCGGGAAGAACCGCTGGTCGCGCAGATGACGCCAACTCCCACCCTGAAGGCGATTGTTGCCGTCTCGGGTAACGCGGTGGGTGGAAAAAAACTGACTCTGGACGTGTCGGTGAAAAACACGGGGAATACTCCCGTTCACCGGCTGCGCGCCAAGACAAAGAGTGACAACGGACTCCTGTCCGGCCTGGAGGTGGCCCTGGGACGGGTGGCGCCAGGAGGGAAAGCCAAATGGACCGCGGTGGTGGAGATGCCTCCCCTTCTCGCCAATCGCGTCGATCCGGTCGACATCGAGTTTTTCAGTCATGAGGGAATCGTACCGGAACCCGCGCGGATATCCGTACGCACAGAAGGCCGGGTAAAACCGCTGCTGGAATACGACTGGGCCATGGAAGATCTGAGCAACGGCAACGGATTCATGGAGCCCGGCGAACGATTTCTCATGCGGATGCGCGTGCGCAACGCGGGCCCCGGTGACACGTTCCGCACCGTCGCCAATCTCTCTGCGGGGCCGGGCATCGATGTGGAAGCCGGGCATGTGGCACTCGGCAAGTTAAGCCGCGGCAGCGCAGCGGAGGGCACATTCGAACTGCTGATCCCCGAAGACGTGAAGGTGGACAAGGCCACTGTCACCCTTGTCTTTGAAGAGTGGGTTCCGTTCCGGATGCCGTCCCTCGTACCCCTGCAGCAGCAGGTGATTTCCCTGCCCATCCACCGCGGCGCCGCCGCACTGGAAACCGCCTCCGGCACGGTGACGGTCGACGGTGGACGGACGATTCCCGTGCGCACATCCCCCGATGCCGCGGCCCGTGTGTTCGCGACTGCGGAACGCGGCAGTTCCTTCCGCGTGGACGGATCGGTCGGCGATTTCTTTCGACTGGTTTCCGGCGAACAGCGCGGCTTCGTAAGGATGTCCGACTGTGTGCCGGGTGGAAAGGGCGACGGCGCTTTTACTCCGGTTCTCTCCCGTCCGCCGGTCATCTTGTTCAACGGGCCGCAGGAGCTCGTCGTCAGCGGCGAAAAGGTCCGGATTTCCGGCCACGTCAGCCATCCTGACGGGGTCCGGGATCTGCTGCTCTACCTGGAAGACGACAAACTCGCCTACCATCCCCTGCCGTCCGCAGTAACAGAATATGATTTCTCGTTCGAAGTGGCGCTGAAACCCGGAGCCAACCGGGTGGTGGTCGTGGCGCGGCACGACGCCAACACCATGTCTTCAAACGCACTCTTCCTGCGGCGGGCGGATTGACGGCACGGTTATTCCTATTCGGCGCCGCGACGCTGATCTGCCTCTCATTCCCGACGTTTGTCGGGGCAGCAGACCCGTCGGGCATCCGCGCCCCTTCAAAGGAGCATCCGCTTCGGCTGCGCGCCGGCGAACCGGTGGAACTCCGCGCCGCCCTGCCCCTTTTTCTCACGCCGCCACCCGGTGTGCAGCAGCCCGGGATATGGAAAGAGTGGTCGGTGGTTCTCAAGCGATCTGTCGGTGCCGTGTTTCCGGACGGAAGGGGAACACTGATTTTCCGCATGGCCGTTACGCGGATCCGCCCCGATATCGACAATGAGGCCTATATCATCACTGCCATCAGCGATCCGTGGCTGCCGGAAGGACGATACGCCATTGTACTGCGGGGACCGGGTTTTCGAATGACTGCGCCATCCGCCCTCTGCGTGGGCTCCTGCAGTCCACCCCTGCTCGACGTGCAACCCGACGGCCACGGTCGCTGGAAGGTTCAACCAGCGTCAGCGGCCATCCGCCGCGGCATCTTCGAACTGGTGGTTCCCGCATCCGTACCGGCCGTGCACATTGCGAGCGATGGACAACGGTTGCGACCGACCGGTGCTTCGTGGACGATCTCCCCGGACGGCCGGACGAATCGACTGCTGCAATATCCGCTGTCGTTTCAAGGCCATCACGCCCGGACGATCACCGCGGAGACGGCGCGCCCCGAGCCGGGCCGGCTGATCCTCCATGCAACATCCCGCGACGACAGCGGCCCAATCTGCTGGCAGATCCTGCGTGCCGAATCAAATATACCGGCAGCCACCGTGCTCTGGCGGTTCAACGACGGGGCCACAGCGCAGGGCTCCATCGTACGGCAACGCCGGTTGCGTATGGACGATCTCTTCGCGGAGGCGACTCTGGTGGATACCGGGGGCGGCCTTCACCGGGCATCCCTGCAGATTCCGGGCAACCGGACCACCGGTGGATGCCTCTGCACTGCTGCGGGCGCAACGACCGCACCGGACCCGCTGCCTCTGTTTTTTATTTTATTCCCTCCCTATTTGTGGGAATAGGTGGGCCCGTGGTATGCGTATCTTCAGTTGACGCACCGCAGGAGAAGGTCATGAGAACAGCATCGGCCGCAATATTTGGATGGATACTCGCCCTGTCGCTGATCGGGTGCCAGAAGCAATACATTCCCAATACGGAAATTGTGGACACGGATTTCAACCGGGAGGTCATCGCGTTTGTCGAACGATATCGTCACGCCGTGGAGGATCGCAACATCGGTGTACTGATGTCCCTGGCGGCACCCCGATATTTCGACAACTCGGGCACCCCCACGGGGGACGACGACGTGGACCGGGACGGACTGGAACGGGTCATTTCCGAACGCTTTTCCGCGGTGGAGGAAATCCGGTTTGAAATGCGATACCGGGACATTTTCGTGCAGGACAGCGTCGTGTTCGTCCAGTACACCTACACGATGAGCTTCCAGTATTCCGTGGATGGCGAAACCCGCTGGCACAACCACACGGGCGATAAGCGACTGGAACTCGAACGGCAGAAGGATTCCTTCCTGATTCTGAGCGGCATGTAGCGGCCTTCTGCTTTTTCCAATTCCGCAATTCATTTCAATATTTTAGTGTTGTGACTGCCGATTCTTATCGTGTAAACTGGGTGCGCATTTTTTTCGATTGTTCCATCGGGAGAAACAGGCGACCGGGACCATGGCGGATAACGATACGACAAGACTGGGCCGGGTGCAGTTGAAGCAGAGGGATGCGAGCCTGATCCCGGGAGCCAGGGAGATGGAAGTGAACGACATAACCAGGAAACTGGCGGAGCTGAGCGAAAAGGCCGGCGTACCGGCCGTCAACCTCGATGAGGTGCAGTTCGAACTGAAAATTCTCGATGTGCTGCCGCGGGAAATTGCCGAGCAGCACGTGATTCTTCCGTTTGCGGTATCCGGCGACAACCTGAAGATGGCCATGGCCGCCCCCGAAGACCGCAAGGTCATCGACGAAATCGAATTCGTATCCGGCAAGAAGGTGTTTCCCCATGTGGCCCTGGTCGAGCAGTTGAAACGCCTGATCGAGTCGGTTTACAACGCCCGGGAAGCCGGACAGAAGCTGTTCACCGGTCCCGGATTTGCAAAGGCCCAGGCGCGGCCCCGCGTGTCCGCGGCACCGAATTCACCAGAACCGTCCGTTTCCCAGGCGGCAACCGTTCTGGGCGCGACGGCCCTCGGACAGATCCCGTCCGGCCCACTCGATCTGGATATCGAAATTGATGTGCCGCTGGAGGAGCAACTGACCCCTCGTCCTGTGGCGGTGGCCGCTGCTGCGCCACAGCTGGAAGTGCAGAAAAAAATCCTCGTGGTCGACGATGAAGACGACATCCGCCTGCTCATCTCCCGCGTGCTGACCGAAAAAGGTTACGACGTGGTGACCGCATCCCGTGGATTGGAGGCCATTCAGCTGGTGCAGAATGAAGAACCCGACATGATCATTCTCGACGCCATGCTGCCGGAGGTCCACGGATTCGATATCTGCAAAAAAATCAAAGGCAGCAAAAAATACGGACACATCCCCGTCATCATGATTTCGGCCATTTACCGGGGTTGGCGCTACGCGCAGGACCTCAAGGATTCCTACGGGGTGGACGACTTCATCGAAAAACCCTTCAAGCTCGGGGAGTTCATGGAAAAGGTGCAGAAGCACATCGCCGTGGACAATCATGCATTCCGGGAAGCCCATGAAGATCTGACGCGGAAGACAGAGACCATTCTCGCCCAGAGCATCTCTGCCTACAAGAACGGCGACATCGACAAGGCCATTGAGCTGCTGAAAAAGGGACTCGAAATCGATCCGCTGGCGTTCAAGCTGCATTTCAACCTCGCCCTGCTGCTTGGAAAGAAGTCGCTCAATTACCAGGCCATCCGCGAACTGGAAAACACGCTGGAGCTGGAACCCGACTATTTTCCGGCCATGAAGAATCTGGCGCTCCTCTATCAGAAGGCGGGTTTCAAGTTCAAGGCGATTGAAACCTGGGAACGCTCCCTGCACTACTGTCCGGACGAAGAGACACGCAACAGCATCAAGCAGCACTTGATGGAAATTCTCTGATCCGGGGCCCCATGAAGGTCATCTGCGAAAAATGTCAGGCGAAGTACAGTATCAAGGATGAACGGGTTCACGGCCGGATTCTGAAAATCAAATGCCGCAAGTGCGGTGCCGTGATCGAAGTGGCGGACCCGTTGCGATCCTCCATTCCGCCGGCGGCCATCAACCGCAATGCCGCCACTCCATCTGCCGCCAACGGTTCGCCCCTGGCGGATCGGTTTGCCCAATCCTTCCGCCATGGCGCCGGGGCCCCATCACCGGCCTCGGTTGAGGGCGGCCTCGACGAGGCCATCCGCTCCGCTATCCCGACCACCTCCGGCGGACCCGGTGCGGAGGTCTGGTACGTGGCCATGGATGGTCAACCCGTGGGACCGGTCAGCGCACGGAAGGTGGCATCGTTCCGGGACCGGCGACAGGTGACCGACCGGACCCTGATATGGAAGGAAGGACTGATCGACTGGATGCCCCTTGGCGACTGCGCAATCCTCGTTGATCTGCTGGCAGAAGTGCGGCGGGATACGGAGTCCCTGCCGGCCGGCCCGTCGATCCCGCCCCCTTCCCCGGAGGCAGCCCAACTGCCCACCCTCTGGCCGCCGGCGGCAACAGAGCCCACCGCCTGCGGCCATCTCCCGTCCATCGCACCGCCTGCCCCGACGGGCAGCGGACGAAACTGGAAAATTCTTGCGGCCGTCAGCTTCTTCGTGGCCAGCGGGGCCGTTCTCGCCCTGGTGATCTTCCTTGGAAAGAACAAGCCCGAAACCATTATCAAGGAAAAGATTGTCGAGAAAACGCAGGTCGTTTACCGGGATCGCCCCCTTGGCGCAGTGGAAACCGAATCCGCGGGCGAAAAGGTGGACAACGCCGCCAGTCCATCCGCCCGGACCCGTACGGGCGCCCGGCCCGCTGCCGCCGGCGGCACTGCAAAGGAAACGCCGGAGCAGCGGCGACGCCGGTTGATGGAGGATCTCGCCGCGGGCAGAGGGGACAGCTCGGCCGCGTCTTCGGGCCAGTCGCTGTCGTCCCGGCAGATGAGCACGGTGGTGTCCAAAAACAGCAGCAGCCTGCAGCTCTGTTATGAACGCGCCATGAAGGCCGGTACTGCGCCGACGGATCGGGATCTGAAGGTCCTGTTCGACGTGACCGTAGGCACCTCCGGCATGGTGAAAACCGTGTCACTCTCCGGCGCCGGCGCCGGATATCCCGCCATGGCAAAATGCCTGGAAGGATCCGTCCGCCAGTGGATGTTCCCGGCGAGCGGTGGCACCTCCAGCGTACAGTTCCCCATCGTGTTCACGCCTGCCCGCTGAGCCATGGAACCGTCCGCCTGCCTCGATGTCGCCGCGCAATCGCTGAAACTGCTGCTATTGCTCAGCGTTCCGTTGCTGGCATCTGCCCTGTTGTCCGGCGTTCTGACGGGACTTCTCGCGGTGGCCACCCGCCTGTCCGAACCCGCCATCGGCATGGCCGCCCGCTCCCTCTGTGTGCTGGGTGGACTGCTCCTCATCGCCCCATGGATCGGCGAACGGGTAAAGGCATTTGCCTCTGCCACCTGGCAGCTCATCTCCCGCGTGGGTGGATAGTCCACCATGTCCCTGCTGGAACCCATGTTCTATGCCGTGTTTCTCCAGTTCATCCGGACGATTGCCGCCCTCCGGATCGCACCGCTCACCCTCCACGGTCCACTGCCGATGCTGCCGTCGGTGGGCCTCGCACTGGCCCTCTCCCTCGTCACCGCACCGTCCGGTGAGCCGATTCCACTGCCCGGAGGGGCCGCCCTCGCCGCCGCGGTGCTGTTCGAGGTCATCGTCGGCATCGCCCTCGGCACGGGGGTGGGCATCTGCCTGTCCGTATTCCGGATGGCCGGCGCCCTGGTATCCCATTCCATCTTCCTCAACGGACACCCCGGCGAATCCTCCCCCGCTGCCACCTTCTACTCCTCCCTCGGCCTGGTGGTGTTCGTTTCCGCCGGTGGCCACCACGCCCTGTTTACGGCCCTGATTGCCTCCCGGCACTACGCGCCCCCGGGCATCCTGATGGCACCTTCGAGCGACTGGCTGACCGCGATGGTCCACCTGGTCACCGGCAGTTTCGCGGTCGGCGCCATGCTCGCAGCGCCGGTCTTCGTCGCGGCGGCGGCGGCGGATCTGTTGTATATTGGCGGTGCCCGGTTCTTCGGCATCAGCCCACTGGACAGCAGTCCCTTCCGATCGCTGGCAGTTCAAATCGTCGCCATCGGCGTCCTGTGGAAGGTCGTATCCCTCGGCGTGGATTACCTTTCGGTCGCGCTGGTGGATCTGTGTTGACTTTATATTGATAGCCAACGTAATAAACGCATTCATTTTCGATATTCGATATCGATTAATACGGAAGCGGCGGAAGCGAACAAAACAGAAATGAGCCTGCGGACAACAGCCATCTGGATAGCCATCGGGACAGTTCTATCGGGGCCTCTTTCCGCGCAGGAATTGACCGGTTCCTTTGGCACCCCCGCCGCCGCCGGCCGACCTGCCCTGGGATTCGAGAATTCCGGAGATGCCGGAGAATCACCGGCCGTCAATGTCATTGAAGTGGGAGAACAATATCAGGATTCGCCCGTGGTGGACGTTACCATCGAAGGAAACCGCCGCGTGGGCGCCGACGATATCCGCGCCAACATCGGCACCCGCAAAGGGATGACCTTCAACGCGGGGCGCATCAGCCGCGACATCACCACCCTGTACAACCTGGGTTTCTTCAGCGACGTGCAGGCCTTTATCAACGAGGCGCCGGACGGTGTCATCGTCACCTTCCTGGTCACCGAAAAGCGGGCCATCGCCGAAATCAAACTGGAAGGAAACGACGAAATTGACGAGGAAGACATCCTCGAAGTGGTGGACCTGAAGGAAAACACGCCCCTCGACATCCCGGCCATTCACCGCAATGTGCAGAAAATCAAGGACCTGTACACGGAGAAGGGCTTCTTTCTGTCCGAAGTCACCCATCGCATTGAGCCATCCGGGACCGAAAACGCGGACGTGGTCGTATTTGTCATTTCCGAACACGCGGCGGTGGCGGTGCGACGGATTTCGTTCGTCGGCAACCACGCCATCCCCGATGCGGAGATTTCCCGCTACATGAGCACCCGCACGTCGGGTCCTCTGTCGTTCCTGACAGATTCGGGGACGTTCAACCGGGAGCTGTTCGACCGGGATATGACCATGATCCAGGCCCTGTACTGGGATCGGGGATACATCAACATCCAGGTGGGAACTCCCCGGGTGGAGCTCTCGGCTGATCGGCGGTACATCTTTCTGTCCATTCCCCTCGTGGAGGGCCCGCGCTACAAGGTCGGGCGGATCAACGTGGTGGAGTACGGCGCAGATCGCGGAGAGGTGGAACTGCTGGGCGGACGCCGCAAGGTGCGATCGATGGTGCGCACGAAGCGCGACGAGTATTTCTCGCGCACGTCGGTCATGGAGGACGTGGATCGGATTACCCGGCACTATCAGGACGGCGGATACGCATACGCCAACGTCGACCTGAAAACCCTCACCAACGACAAGGACCGCATCGTCGACCTGGTGCTCGAAGTCACCCGCGGTCCGATGACCTACTTCGAGCGCATCGACGTGCGCGGCAACACGAAAACAAGGGATCGGGTCATCCGGCGGCAGCTCGATATTTACGAAGGCGATCGGTTTTCCCAGACCGGCATCGACGTGTCCGAGGCACGGGTCACCCAGCTCGGCTACTTTGAATCGGTGGAAGTCACGCACCGACCCGGATCCACCAGTGATCGGGTAATTGTCACCGTGCAGGTCACCGAAAAGCACACGGGACAGTTTCAAATCGGCATGGGATTCAGCACGGTGGAAAATTTCATCGCCCAGGCCCGCATCACAGAACAGAATTTTCTGGGACACGGCCAGACGATCTCCCTGCAGGCCCAGCTGTCCAGCATGCGCCAGCTCTTCAACTTCGATTTCTGGGAGCCCCATTTCCTGGATTCGGACTGGACCTTCGCGTTTCAGCTGTTCAACACCACCATGGCCCAGGTGGACTATACGAAAAGTTCCACCGGCGGCGAAATCACCCTCGGCCACCCGCTCATCCTGCGGGACCTGACGTTGTATCTCAGCTACAATCTGCAGCACGATTCCGTGAATACCGGCGCCAGCGACGGACTGCTCATCAGCGGCCGCCGGACCTCGTCAGGGTTCAACGAACTGCCGCTGGCCTACCTGTTCCGGGAGGGCCTCAGCTCCAGCATCTCCGGGCGTCTGGTGTACGACCGCCGCAACAACCGGCTGTTTCCCACCAAGGGGTCCTACAACGCCATTTCCACCCAGTGGGCCACCGAATACCTGGGCTCGGAGTTCGACTACACCCAGTACACCCTCACCTCCAAGTGGTACCTTCCCCTCTTCTGGAAATTCGTTTTCCGGCTGAACGGCGTGGTGGGGCTCATCCACTCCAACACGAAACAGGGCCTTCCCATTTCCCTGCGCTACCGTTCGGGCGGCATCATGGACGTCCGGGGCTACTATCCGTGGTCCCTGGGACCGCGTCTCTCCATTCCGTCCACGTTCAATCCCAATGCAGAGCCCCTCACACGGGGCATCAACATCGGTGGCAACATGCGGGTCACATTCAACGCGGAAATCGAATTTCCGATCATTGAAATGGCCGGTATCAAGGGCGTGTTCTTCTTCGACGCAGGCAACTCGTTCAACCTGGAAGATTCCTGGTGTCAGGCGGGCGGCGGACGGGGCATCAACGAATATACGGATCCCTGCAATCGGAATCCATTTTATCTGCGGACCTCCATGGGCTTCGGTTTCCGCTGGTTCTCCCCCATGGGCCCGTTGCGGTTCGAGTGGGGATTCCCGCTCAAACGGTTCCCCGGAGAAGACAAACAGATGTTCGAGTTCACCTTCGGGAACTTTTTCTAGGTTGATGTGTTGATATCCTTGAATTTTTACGCGGGTCCCGTGTCCTAACAGTCAAGTGATCGCCGGCGGCGATGAAAACAGGAGTTTGTGAACCATATGTCATCTAAAAACAAAGTATTCTGGGTTGTTCTGTGTGTGGCCATGGCCGCTTCGGTGGCACAGAAGGCAGCGGCCGCCGACGTGAAAATTGCGTTTGTCGATCTGCGGCGTGCGCTGAACGAAACCAATGAAGGCAAGCGCGCCATGAAAAAGCTGCAGGACGAAAAAGACAAGCTGCAGAAAAAGATCGACCAGAAGGAAAAGTCCATTCTGGACATGCAGGAAAAGATCAAGGAGCAGCAGAACATCCTCAGCCAGGAAGCCCTGCAGAAAAAAGCCCAGGATTACTACACGGCCATGCAGGAGCTGCAGCAGAGTTACGCACAATTCCAGCAGGAACTGGCAGCCAAGGAAATGAAGGCGACACAGGACATCCTGGCCAAAATGGAAGAAATCATGGCCCAGATCGGCAAGTCGGAAGGTTACACAATGATTTACGACCGGTCATCCGGTGCCGTAGTCTGGGCACCGGCACATCTCGACCTCACGGACAAACTGATTCAGCAGTACAACGCAAAATACAAATAGCTGTTCGTCGTAACCCTTTCCACCATCCTGTCCCTCTGTCCTCGACATTCCGCAATTTCTGTACAATCCATGAAAAATTTTGCGCTTTACGCGGAGCGACGGCCATACTAGACAACAGCATATCAGTCGAGACACGAAGACTGGCCCCGACGTGTCTTGTCACCGGCACACCTTGTAACGTAAATTCGTTTCGTTGGTCGTAAACCATGTTGCAGTCGACAAGTGAGGTACTATGTCCAGCTACTTTACAGATCAGGGATTGTACGAATCACGGCGGGAACACGACGCATGCGGCGTCGGTGCGGTGGCCAGCATTTCGGGCGAAAAGAAGCACGAAATCATCGAGTACGGCAAACAGATCCTGCTGAACCTCGACCACCGCGGTGCGGCCAGCGCCGACGACATCACCGGCGACGGCGCCGGCATCCTTTTCCAGATTCCCGACGAATTCTTCCGCGCCAGTTCGCCCCGGCTGCAATCGGCCCTGCCTCCAGCCGGTCAGTACGGCGTCGGTTTTGTATTCAACTCGAAAAAAAAAGCCATCAAGGAGGAGTGCGAGCACATCCTGATGGATGCCATCGCCCACTACGGACTGACCGTGATTTCATGGCGCGACGTTCCCGTGAATCCGGCCTGTCTCGGCGAAGTGGCCCTTTCCGCTGAACCGATCAGCCGACAGGTGTTCATTCATGGCAACGGCCTGTCCGGCATCGCGCTGGAGCGACAGCTGTATCTGGCGCGCAAGCGGGCGGAAAAACAGGTGAAGGAGCGCATCGGCGAAGACGGCGAAGATTTTTATCTCACCAGCATGTCGTCCCGCACCATCTGTTACAAGGGCTTGTTCATGGCGTCCCAGCTGTTCGACTACTATCCCGATCTGTCCGACAAGCAGATGACGTCCGCCATTTCGCTGGTCCACCAGCGGTACAGCACCAATACGCTGCCCAACTGGCGGATGGCCCAACCGTTCCGGTACGTGAGCCACAACGGCGAAATCAACACGCTGAGCGGCAATCTGAACCAGATGCGGATCAGCGAAACGACCCTCCGCAGCGAAGTGTTCGGCAGCGCCCTCGACGACCTCCTGCCGGTCCTCGATCCGAAAACCAGCGACTCCGCCTGTTTTGACAACATGCTGGAGTTTCTGGAATTGAACGGCCGCAGCCTGCCCCATTCGATGATGATGATGATTCCCGAGGCATTTGGTCCCAAGTATCGCATCAGCAGCTACAAGCGGTCCTTCTACGAATACCATTCGACCATCATGGCCCCCTGGGACGGTCCGGCGGCCATGTTGTTCACGGACGGCCGCATGGTGGGCGGCACGCTGGATCGGAACGGCCTGCGTCCGGCAAAGTACCTGGTCACCACAGACGGTCTCGTGGTGATTGCCAGCGAAACCGGCGTCATTCCATTTCCGGCCGACAAGGTGGCACAGCGGGGACGGCTGAAACCGGGACGAATGTTCCTCGTGGACACAGAGGAACGGCGCATCATCACCGATCATGAAATCAAGGGCCGGATTTCCCGGCAGAAGCCCTATCACCGCTGGCTGGAGGACAACCGCATTGAGCTGCGGGGCCTGTTCAACGCGTCGACAAGCCTTCCCCTGGACCGGGACACCTACTACACGCGGATGCGTGCATTCGGCTATCAGGACGAGGAACTCTTGAAAATTCTGCTGCCCATGGCTCTGGACGGTCAGGAGCCGGTGGGTTCCATGGGCAATGACGAGCCCCTGGCGGTCTTCAGTGAACAGCCCCGACTGCTGTTTGACTATTTCAAGCAGATGTTCGCGCAGGTCACCAACCCGCCCATCGATCCCCTGCGGGAAGCACTGGTCATGAGCCTGATGAGCTACACCGGACGCAAGCGCAACCTCCTGGACGAAACGCCCGACCACGCACAACAGTTGAAACTGCCCCATCCGGTTCTGGCCAACGAAGACATCACCCACCTGCTGCAGGTGAGCAACGACGATTTCAAGGTGGTGCGGATCGACGCGCTGTTCGACGCCACCACGGACAACGACGCCGACAGCCTTGAGGCAGCGCTGGACGGACTCGTGAACCAGGCCCGGACGGCCATCGCCGACGGCGCATCGCTGCTCATTGTCAGCGACCGGGGTATTTCTGCACAGATGGCGCCCATCCCTGCCCTGCTGGCGGTGTCGTGGCTGCACAATCAGCTGATCGAAAAGTGCCTGCGCAGCTCTGTCGGTCTGGTGGTCGAGAGCGGTGAACCCCGCGAAGTGATGCACTTCTGCCTGCTCTGCGGCTGCGGCGCCAATGCCGTGAATCCCTACATTGCCTTCGAGGCCCTTACCGCCCTGCAGCAACAGGGCGATATCCCCGATGCCATGCCCCCTTCCCGCATTGTCGACAACTACATCAACGCCATTAAAAAAGGCATTCTGAAAACCATGAGCAAGATGGGCATCAGCACGTTGCGCAGCTATCACAGTTCACAACTGTTTGAGGCCATCGGACTGGGTCGGGCATTTGTGAACCGCTATTTCCCGGGGATCACCTCCCGCATCGCGGGCATCGGGCTGGCGGAGATCGCCCGTGAAACACTGACCCGCCATGAGAGCGGATTTACCCGCCGGGCACCCGGTGCGCTGGAGCTCGACTTCGGCGGACGCTACCACTACCGCAACGACGGGGAGAAGCATAAATGGAACCCCACGACGATTTCGAAGCTGCAGCACGCGGTGTTCAACAACGATGCAACGGCCTATGGCGAATATGCCGCGGCGGCCAACGATGAATCCCGCATTCGCCACACCATCCGCGGATTGATGGAATTTGCGACCGTAAAACCGATTTCCATCGATGAGGTGGAGCCTGCTTCAGAAATTGTGAAACGGTTCTGCACCGGCGCCATGAGCCACGGTTCCATCAGTGCGGAAGCCCACGAATGCATGGCCATTGCCATGAACCGGCTGGGCGGCATGAGCAATACGGGTGAAGGCGGAGAAGACGAAGCCCGCTACACGCCGGAACCCAACGGCGATTCGAAGAACTGTGCCATCAAGCAGGTGGCCAGCGCCCGGTTCGGGGTCACCATTAACTACCTGGCCAATGCGAAGGTGCTGCAGATCAAAATGGCCCAGGGGGCCAAGCCGGGCGAAGGCGGGCAGCTTCCGGGACACAAGGTGACCGAAGAAATTGCACGACTGCGCCATTCCACGCCGGGTGTGTCGTTGATCTCTCCACCGCCGCACCACGACATCTACTCCATCGAAGATCTGGCCCAGCTCATCTACGATCTGAAATGCGCCAATCCGGGCGTCAAGGTATCGGTGAAGCTGGTGGCGGAAGTGGGCGTGGGAACCATTGCGGCGGGTGTAGCCAAGGGGAACGCGGACGAAGTGCTGATCAGCGGCCATGACGGTGGCACCGGTGCGAGCCCGTGGTCGTCCATCAAGCACGCCGGTTGCCCGTGGGAACTCGGCGTGGCGGAAGCCCAGCAGGTGATGGTGATGAACAACCTGCGGGGACGCACGAAACTGCAGGCGGACGGCGGCATGAAAACCGGCCGGGATGTGGTCATTGCGGCGCTGCTCGGCGCTGAACAATTCGGGTTCGGCACTGCGGTCCTGGTCACCATGGGCTGCACCCTGCTGCGAAAGTGTCACATGGGCACCTGTTCGTACGGTATCGCAACGCAGGATCCTGCGCTGCGGGCAAGGTTCAGGGGCAAACCCGAATACGTGGAACGGTTCATGCTGTTTGTTGCGCAAGAAATCCGCCAGCTCATGGCGAATCTCGGCTTCCGCCGGATGGACGACATGATTGGCCACAGCGAAATGCTGGAACCTTCACAGGTGCTCCGTCACTACAAGGCAGCCGGCCTCGACCTGTCAGCCATCCTGCACCGGCCGAAGGTAAAGAAGGGCGTGGAAACAAAGCTGACCACCCCCCAGCCGTCCAAAATCGATGACCACATCGACTGGAAAATCATCGAAGACGCGAAAACGGCGCTGGAACAGAAGAAGCGGGTCGAGCTGTCGTATGCCATCCGCAACGTGAACCGGACCGTAGGGGCCATCCTGTCCAACCGGATTGTGCGCGCCCACGGACCCGCGGGGCTGCCCGACGACACGATTCACATTGAGTTCAACGGCGCAGCGGGTCAGAGCTTCGGTGCGTTCCTGTCGCCGGGTGTCACCCTGCGACTGACCGGCGACTGCAACGACTATCTGGGAAAAGGCCTGTCCGGCGGACGGATTATTTTACGGACGCCACCGGACTCCCGTTTCATTCCCCACGAAAACATCATTGCGGGAAATACCATTCTATACGGCGCCACGAGCGGCGAAGTGTTCATCAACGGAATGGTTGGAGAACGGTTCTGCGTGCGCAACAGCGGCGCGACGGCGGTGGTGGAAGGCGTCGGCGACCACGGTTGCGAGTACATGACCGGCGGCATCGCGGTGATCCTCGGCAAGACGGGCTGCAATTTTGCCGCGGGGATGAGTGGCGGCACCGCCTACGTGTTTGACGAATCGGAGATTTTTGACACCCTGTGCAATCTGGACATGGTGGATCTCGAAAACGTCTGGCGGAAGGATGATGTCGCACGCCTGCGCACACTGATTGAAAACCACGTTCAATACACGGGAAGCGCCCGGGGAAAATGGATACTCGACATGTGGCCCGACATGATTGGACGTTTTGTCAAGGTGATGCCCATCGACTATGCGCGGGTACTGGAGCGCATGCGCAGCCTGGAGGCCCGCAATTCCGACAGTGCGGCGGCGACGGAGGAGGTGTTCCATGGGTAATCCCAAAGGTTTCATGACGTGGCCGCGCGAGGAAGTGGGACACCGGCCGGTGGGTGAGCGTCGTCAGGACTACATGGAAATTGACATTCCCCTGCCGCCGGATGTGCTGGCCAGGCAGGCATCGCGGTGCATGGACTGCGGCATTCCGTTCTGTCAGGGCGCGGGATGCCATCTGGACAACCGGATTCCCGAATGGAATGATCTGGTGTTCCGGGGACGCTGGAAGGATGCCAGCGAGCGATTGCATGCGACCAATAATTTTCCCGAGTTTACGGGCCGCGTCTGCCCCGCTCCCTGTGAAGCCTCCTGCACGCTCAACGTGAACGACAAACCGGTGACCATCCGGCACATCGAATGCCAGATTGTGGAAAAGGCCTTTGAAGAAGGATGGGTCAGGCCCCTTGTGCCCGCCGTGAAAACCGGCCGTCAGGTGGCCGTTGTCGGATCGGGTCCCGCCGGACTGGCCTGCGCCCAGCAACTGGCACGGCAGGGCCACCGGGTGGTGGTGTTTGAAAAGGGCGAGCGAATCGGCGGTCTGCTGCGCTATGGCATTCCCGACTTCAAACTCGACAAGTACATCATTGATCGCCGACTGGAGCAGATGGCGGCCGAAGGCGTGGAGTTCCGGCCGGGCGTGGAAGTGGGCAGGGACATTTCGGGCCGATATCTGCTGCGCAGCTTTGACATGACCTGTCTCGCCATCGGCGCCGGGCACCCGCGGGACCTGCCCGTCCCCGGCCGCAACGGAGGCGGCATCCACTTTGCCATGAATTTCCTCAGCCAGCAGAACAAGCGCGTTTCGCTGGAAGAATGCACGGAGCAACCGATTCTTGCCGCCGGTCAGGACGTGGTGGTCATCGGCGGCGGCGACACGGGAAGCGATTGCGTCGGCACCTCCATCCGGCAAGGCGCTGCAAGTGTGACCCAGATCGAAATTCTGCCGCAACCTCCCGAAGGGATCGACCCGGTGAATCCATGGCCCCTGTGGCCGAAAATCATGCGGTCTTCGTCCTCCCACGAAGAAGGCTGCAACCGGATGTGGGGTGTCGCGACAAAGGAATTTGTCATCGGACGAAACGGCACCGTGGAAAAACTGCGCTGCATGAAGGTGGAGTGGAAGGAGAAGAAAGGCGCGTGGTCTCCCGTCGAGGTCAAGGGAAGCGAGTTTGAGCTGCCGGCGGGTCTGGTGCTGCTGGCGCTGGGGTTTGTCCATCCGGTGCATGAAGGGCTGGTATCCGATCTGGGGCTGGCCCTCGACGGAAGGGGGAACATACAGGTGGACGACATGATGCGGACCTCCAACCCGAAGGTGTTCGCTGCCGGAGATGCGGTGCAAGGTGCCTCCCTGGTATTAAAAGCCATCCGGCAGGGGCGTATTGCGGCAGAAGCGATGGACCGATGCCTGGCGAAAATGTAGCCGTCATGGCGCGCAAAGTTCTTGACGGTGATCAGTTGCGGAATTATACAGTCACTGTTTCCAATCTCCCGGGTCGATTGATGGCCCTCAATCCACCGGGAAATCAATCCAATCACTACCGGCATGACAGAGTGTTTTTATCAGCGTATGCACCAGGCGGCGCATACCGGGAAAGGAATGCAGCATGAGCGGCAGCAAAGCGAGGATGAAGGCCATCGAAGCCATCACCAACCAGACAGCACCCTGTAATGTCCTCAACTTCCACGATCAGCCCGCGGACGAAATCTTCGGCATGAATGTGTTCAGCACAAAAGTGTTGCGCGATCGTCTTCCCAAAAACGTTTTCAAGTCATTGATGAAAACGATTGAGGATCGAACCGGTCTGGCACCGGATATCGCCGACATCGTCGCCACTGCCATGAAGGACTGGGCCATTGAAAAAGGGGCCACACACTATTCCCACGTGTTCTATCCATTGACCGGGCTGACGGCGGAAAAACACGACTCGTTTCTCGTGCCGGATGGACAGGGCGGCGCCATCGCCGACTTTTCGGGAAAGGCGCTCATCCAGGGCGAACCGGACGCATCGAGCTTCCCCAACGGTGGTCTGCGGGAAACCTTTGAGGCCCGCGGATATACCTTGTGGGACGTGACCAGCCCGGCCTACCTGATGGAAAACCCCAATGGCCGGACCCTCTGCATTCCCACCATGTTCATCTCCTGGACCGGCGATGCTCTGGACAAAAAGACGCCCGTCCTGCGCTCCATGCAGGCCCTCAACAAACAGGCCCAGCGGATTCTCAAGCTGTTCGGCAACGAATCCGGTGCCTTTGTCGCCTCCACGGCCGGTCCCGAGCAGGAATATTTTCTCATCGATCGAAATTTCTTCTTCGCGCGGCCCGATCTGCTGAATGCGGGACGGACCCTCTTCGGCGCCCGTCCGCCCAAAGGACAGGAATTTGCCGATCAGTATTTCGGTTCCATTCCCGAGCGGGTTCTCTCGTTCATGATGGATGCGGAGCGGGAGTTGTTCAAGCTGGGCATTCCTGTAAAAACACGGCACAACGAAGTGGCCCCCGGACAGTATGAAATTGCCCCCATCTACGAAACGGCCAACGTGGCATCGGACCACCAGCAGCTGGTCATGGTGACCCTGAAAAACGTGGCGCGCAAACACGGCATGGAATGCCTCCTTCACGAGAAGCCGTTTCTCGGCATCAATGGTTCGGGAAAGCACCTGAACTGGTCCCTCGGCAGTGCCACGGCCGGCAACCTGCTCGATCCGGGCGATACGCCCCACGCGAACATGCAGTTTCTGGTGTTCTGCATGGCCGTTGTCCGGGCGGTCCATCAGTACGGCGGCCTCCTCCGCGCCTCCGTCGCAGTGGCCTCCAACGATCATCGCCTCGGCGCCAACGAAGCACCGCCGGCCATCATGTCGGTCTATCTGGGCGACCAGCTCAACGACATTTTCGAGCAGTTGAAGTCGGGTGGCGTAAAATCGTCGAAAAAGGCCTCCCTCATTCAGCTCGGCGTGGACACACTGCCTGTGCTGCCCAAGGACGCGGGTGATCGGAACCGCACCAGTCCCTTCGCCTTTACCGGAAACCGGTTTGAGTTCCGGGCCGTCGGTTCCACCCAGTCCATCGCCGGGCCCCTCGTGGTCATCAATACCATGGTCGCCGAGTCCCTCGACTACATCGCGACCGAACTCGAAGCGATGGTGGGCAACAACCCGAGCAAGTTGCAGGCCTCGGTGACAAAGCTGTTGTCCCAGCTCGCAAAGGATCACGCGGCCATCGTCTTCAACGGCGACAACTATTCGGAACAGTGGCACGCGGAAGCGGCCCGGCGCGGACTGCCGAACCTGAAGACCACTGTTGATGCGCTGCCCGAGCTGACGAAGAAGCCGGTCGTGGCCATGTTCAAAAAATACAGCGTCCTGTCAAAGGAAGAGCTGGAGAGCCGCCAGACCATCTACCTGGAAAACTACGTGATGACGCTGAAGGTAGAAGCAAACCTGGCCCTGAAAATGGGTCGCACCCTTATTTTCCCGGCAGCCATCCGCTATCAGAGCGAGCTGGCGAAAACCTGTGCAGACCTGAAGGCGGTCGGCATCAAATTCGACACCAACACCCTCGACCGGATGACCTCTCTGGTAAAGGAACTGCAGACCACCCTGGAATCGCTGGAATCCGTCATGGGAGCTAAGCGGGACGACAGCGCTCTGGCTGAGGCCCGCTACTTCCGCGACAAGGTGCTGCCGGGAGTCCTCGCCGTACGCAAGGTGACCGATCAGCTCGAAGGCCTCGTCGCCGACGACCTGTGGCCGCTGCCCACCTATCAGGAAATGCTGTTCATCAAGTAATTTTCTGTTCCGCTTTTCCCCTTTTCCCACGGCACAAACGGCGTTGACCGATCCCGGAGAAGATGCATACTCTCCGCCGCATGGAACGGCGCGCACAGGAGCTGGCAGACCGGATTGGCGGAACACTGGAGGGAAACGCTGATCTTCTGCTGTCGGGCCTCTCCCCGGCGACCGCCCCTCTCTTTGGAACCGTTGTGCCGCTGCTGCGGCGGCGATATCTTCCCGCAACGCCCTTCACGGCGTCCTTCGGGGTTCTCACCGTCACAGAACTCCTTGCGGACGTACGCACCCTGTCGCCGGCTGCCATTCTACTTTCAGACGCACCCCTGCCGGCCCTCGCGACCCTCATCGATGAATTCTATCCCGAAGAGGTAAAAACCGGCGGCATTCACCTCAAAGCCGTCGTGTCCATGAACGCCAGAATCGGTCGCGATGTCCTCATCGGTCCCAACGCGGTGGTGGAAGACGGCGCGGAAATCGGCGATGGCTGCTGCATCGGCCCCGGAGCGGTCATCTGCGGCAACGCCAGGCTTGGAAACTTCGTCCGCGTGGGCCCCAATGCGGTCATCGGCCACGATGGATTCGGGTTCATTCCCGTTGATGGCGGGGTAAAAAAAATGCGCCAGGTGGGCGGTGTCGTCATTGGCGACTTTGTGGAACTCGGCGCCGGAACCTGCGTGGATCGGGGCACCCTCGGCGATACGATCATCGAAGAGGGCAGCCGGCTCGACAACCTGGTGCAGGTGGGTCACAATGCGCACATCGGAAAAAACGTCATCATCGCCGCCCAGACCGGTCTCGCGGGTTCCACGCGGGTGGAGGACGGCGCCCTGATCGGCGGGCAGGTGGGCATCGCGGATCACCGGCGCATCGGTGCAGGGGCCATGGTCGGCGCCAAAAGTGGTGTGACAAGGGATGTAAAGCCCGGTGAACAGGTCAGCGGGTATCCCGCCATGGGCCGCTGGGAGTGGCTGCGCGTCATGGCGAAGTTGAAAAAATGATGTCTGCGGATTTGAAACTGCTGCGAGGGGACAAGTGTGCGCCGGCGTCCGGCGTAGATCCGCACGCGCAGGTGCATTCTTCGGCGCGGTTGGGCAATCAGTGCAAAGTGGGGCCGTTTGCGGTCATTGGACCGGACGTGGTGCTGGGAGACGGCTGCACCGTGCACCCCCACGCGGTCATCACCGGACCGTCCGTGTTCGGAATCGACAACGAGTTCCATCCGTTTTCCTGCGTCGGCGGCGCGCCCCAGGATCTGCGCCACCGGGGCGAACCGACGCGACTCGAAGCGGGGGATGGCAACGTGTTCCGGGAGCACGTCACCGTCAACCGGGGCACCGTCCACGGAGGCGGAGTCACCCGCATCGGCAGCTTCAACCTGTTCATGGCGTATTGCCATGTGGCCCACGACTGCATCATCGGCAATCGCGTGGTCATGGCCAACAACGCCACCCTCGCCGGGCACGTGACGGTGCAGGACCATGCGGTGTTCGGCGGCATGGTGGCCGTGGCGTCTTTTCTGCGCATCGGGGAGTCCGCCATGCTCGCGGCGGGCTCCATGCTGGAGCGCGATGTGCCGCCGTTTGCCATGGTGGGCGGAAACCGGGCCCGACTCTGCGGGGTAAACCGCGTGGGCTTGCGGCGGCGGGGATTTGCCCCCGTTGCGCTGCGTCAAATCAAGCAGCTCATCATGCGTCTGCGAAACGAGTCGATCCCCGTCGAAGACATCATCGCCGAGTTCTCAGGCCTCCCCGGACTGACCGGCGAAGCCACCCGCCTGCTCTCGTTCCTCTCCACCGCAGAACGAGGCCTGGTCCGCTGAAACCCGGTTGGCTGAAAGCCCTTGTCATCGTGTGCGCCCTGTGCATGAGGGCAGACACCAATCCATCCATCGAATCATGGAGGGCCGCCAGAAATCACCCGATGTTCAGCGTCACCGCCGTCATGGCGATTCCTCTTTCCGGGCATCCGGCAGATTGCCGGCTCCCCCCAAACAGGGTCAACGACAATGGACAGATTCTGGGAAAACGGCAACGGACGGAGGATGTTACGGAAGCCACTCGATGATCAGCAGAGGGGCTCCTTCGGGGTCGCCCCCGAACGACTGCGCAATCCGCTGGCCCGAGCCCGACGCCACCAGGGTCAGGGCCCCGCTTTCCACCCAGCCCGGCCGGTCGATGATTTCCTGTACGATGACCCGGAGATCCGGCGTGCGCTGTGCCTCACCGGCGTCCCCTGCCACCCAGACGGGCACGTCCCAGTCCACACGCGCCTGCGTCGATGGCCGCCCGGACACGTTTCCCGGCGCATCGGTAAACCCGGCGCTGTTGTCCGCCGCATCGCCGCGGATGGCAATGGCCGTTTCCACCGTGGACGACGCGCCGGCGGTGAACTGGAGATGGGCGGCGAGGATCCGCGCGCCCCGGGGAATCTGCACGGTCCGGAAGCGCAGCCCGAGCTGCTGGTCGCACAACCGGTAGTCGTCATAGAAAAATTCCAGATCCGAGCTGTAGACCTCCACCTCGCCGGGCGCCGGCACACATTCTTCGGCATCGTCTTCCTCGATGTTCACCCGGATTTGAAACACCTGCGCGGCAACCCCTTCATCAAAGGTCTCCACGTCCGTGCACCCGACCAGCAGCAACAGCAGAACGCCCCGCACCAACAGACATCCCCTCATTTCAACTCCTCCAGCATCCGCCGCGCGCGGGCCGCGCTTCCGGTTCCTTCGTGCCGGCGGACCAGCTCCATCAGCCGCACCTTCGCCTCGTCCGTGCGGCCCAGCTCCATCAGTGCAATCGCCATCCGCATGGTGGCCTCCGCCGCCAGGCTCGCCGGATGCCCGGACTGCAGGTACCGCTCAAACATCCGCACCGCCTCCGCGTGGTTCTTCAGTTGATCCTGTTCAATGGTGCCGGCCCGGTAGGCCGCGCGCCCGGCCAGCTCCGGCGTTCCGGCGGACACCACCCGCCGATAGGCATCCGCCGAGGCGGTAAAGTCGCGCAGCTTCCGTCGGCAGTCCCCGAGCAGCATCCAGGCGTCCACATCCATCGGGTGGGCGCCCGTGTGCCGGTCGAGGGCCGCACAGGCCTCTGCCGTCTTTCCAGACACGATCCAGTCGCGCCAGATGTCCATGTCCCGCAACCCCGGCACCGTCAACACCGCGGGCACTTTTCGACCCGGCACGGACGCGCTCGCGCCCGTCTCCGCGGATGCCGACGGCAGGTCCACCGGCACAGCACCAACCGACGCTGCCGGGGCACTTTCGAGTCTCCGGTCCGACACTGATGGTCTGTCTCCCAGCAGCGCCGCAATCCCTTCGACCAACGGCGGCGGCGCCGCAACAATGTGCCAGCCCTCACCCTTTCCCCGCAGGGTCTGCCCTGCCCGGACCACCGCACTCCAGCCCTCCCCGGCAACGCGCACCGCCCCCTGCGCCACCGTCACCTCGATGGACAACGGCCCGACCGCGCGAACCGAGAACCGGGTGCCCACCACGGTGACCGCCCAGCCTGCCGCCTCCACCACAAACGCATCGCCCCTTTGCCTCTTCTGCACGGCACAGGCGATGGTGCCGCGATGGAGGCGCAACCGGGTAGTCGGACCTTCCTCCAGCACTTCCACCTCACCGGACGAGGACAAGCCGATCCGATCCCCGCGCAGGGCCAGCGTCAGAGGGCCGGTGGATGGGGCCTGCCACAGGGTTCCCGAAGAACCGCCGGCGACGACGAACCGCCAGAGTCCCAGTCCCAGCAGCGCCAGCAGCACCGCGGCCACCGCCACCGCCCGCCACCGCCCGGACCTTCTCCGGGGCTCCGCATTCCGCTCCTGCCGCCAGAGGGCCGCCATCCGCGCTGCCGCCAGCTCGTCCACGTTCCGCAGAGGGGCTTCCACCCGATCCACCGCTTCCTTCAACCCGGCCTCCAGGGCCTGCCAGCGCGCCACCTCCCGCGCGCAGCCGGGACAATCGGCCAGATGGGCCATAAAAGCGGCGTCCTGCGCCTCATTCAACTCCCGGTTCAGGTACGACGCCAGCGATGAACACATGGTCATGGCAACGTTACTCCCTGCCAAAGGATGCCGGCAGCCCGGCATCCGCAGCGGCCATCATGGCCTGTCTCGCACGGAACAGCCGGGTCCGCACCGCCTCATGGGTGATGCCCAGCATCTGCGCAATTTCCTCACCACTCCATCCGTCCACCGCGTGCAGCAGCAGGACCTCCCGCTGGACCGCCGGCAACCGGGCCAGCAACTGCAGAATTTCTTCGCGCCGGCCGACCTGCTGTTCCGGCGAAGAAGACACCGCGGCAGCCATGCCCACGGGCTCCCCTTCGCGGCCTTTCAACAGGCGCCGGCGCAGCCAGGTGTTGCGACGCCAGGAGCGGGCCGTGCGGGCGCCGATGCCATACAGCCAGGCCCTCAACCGATCCGATTCCACATAATCGCGGGACCGCCGGGCCGCGGTGAGGAATACCTCCTGCACCTGCTCGTCAACTTCCCCGATGGACATCTCCGGCGCGCACCGCGCAATGGCGCAGCGCACCAGACCGGCGTAGCGCAGGTACAGCGCGCCCAGGGCAGCGGAATCTCCGGCGGCCAGCGCCGCCATGATATCCCGATCACTCCTCTCGCCGGGATGGCCTGCCACTTCAACTGTGTCCTGTTGCCCGTTCATGTCCGGTTATGCCACAGCTCCCCCGGAATGTTACCGATGAACCGCCCGTCAGAAGCCCGCGCGGATGCCCGCCACGGACTGCCAGTCCACCCGCGGGGTGACGAGGATGACTGCCTCGTCCGGCGAGCGGACCAGCTTCTGGTTGCGGACGTTCAGCCCTGCGCGACCATTGACGAACAGCCACACCCGTTTGCCCAGCTTCACCCGGAATTCCAGGCCGATGGAACCGTTCAGGGTTCCGTCGTAGAACCGCTGCCGGGCACCGGCGGTTGACTCGAGTATGGCACAGGAAAAAACGCCCGTCGCGCCTACGAACGGCGCGAGGGCAATCCGGCGGATGATAAACAGGTATCCCGCGTCCAGACCCACCGTCACGTCCCAGCCTGAAATCGCCACGCCACGGACGGTGCCGAAAGGGCCGGCGTCCGCCCCCGCGTGGAGCCGGACAAAAAAGGGAACGCGCTCGAATTCCACGAACAGCAGGCCTCCCGCCTTCACGGATGGCCCCGCGGCTGTATCGATCCCTCCGCCGATGCGGGCCCCCGGACCACTGTGGATGCGGAAGTGCTGTCCTTCGTCTACAGCCGGCGGCGGGGGTGGTTCCGGTGGAGGGGGCGGATTGTCGGATTCGGTTTCCGGCGGAGTGCGGAACAGGGCCGCTTCCGCCAGCAGCTCCCGGGCAGCCAGGGCCAGCTCTGCCGCCGCATCACCGCCGGTTCCCGCTTCCACCACCTTGACCAGCGCCCTCCCCTCGCTCAGGGCCACGAGGTTGAGGGCGGTCCGGTCCGGGGGAGATGCCTCCAGCCACAGGGTGGCCGTCACACCGTCCCCGCCCTGCTGGCGCCGGATGAGCACCATCTTTTCAGCCATGGAAGACGAAACAAATCCCTCCGGGGGCAACGCAACCTCCCGTATGGCACAGTCGTCAACGGCCAGCCGTAACTCATCGACGAAGGTGTCCTCCATGGTCGCCATTGGATCAGCGGAGGCGATGCGGAGGAACAGCAGGGTGACGGGAACGATGCTGTCCATCAATCCGGATCAGCAGAAGGAACAATCGCAATCACCGGATCGACCATCGGTTCGTCGTCGTAGTCGGTGGCAAACTCAATGAGGTAGGTCGTTCCCGCTTCCATGTACACGATGTCGGAAATCATCTCATCCCAGTTGGACTGGCAAGTGAGCGGGGTGCCGAAGGGATAGCAGGCGGCGGTCTCGTAAATCGCCATGGACGACGAGGGGTTGTCGATGGAGAAATTCTGCGCGATGACCTCGTACCAGCCGTCCTGCGGCGGGCTGTAGGTAAACCACACGGCGTTGAAGGGAGTCGCATCGCAGGTCATGGGCGCTGTTGGATCCATGGAGAAGTCGCCGTCCACGAAAACCGGAAACGAGGAACTGCTCACGTCAAGGGGCGCTGCGCAGGTGCGGCCGGGTGTTGGCATGGAAATGCTGATCTCCGGGTGCAGCATGGGCACATAGGGTCCCGTGTGGAACAGGATGAGATACTCAGTGCCCGCCGCCAGCTCCACCACGTCAGAAATCGTGTTGGCAGTCACCAGAGAGCACTTGCGCTCCGATCCGGCGGCCGGATAGAGGGCCGCGTCGAAGACGACCAGTCGCGCGCCGGCTTCGTTGAGGGACGACGTGTGGTTGGTGGCCGTGATCTGATACAGCGCGGTCACGTCCGGCGTAAACGAGTACCACACCTGGTTGTCCGGCGTGGGGTCGCAGGCGCCGCCAGCGGATATCTCGTAGGTGAAATTACCGGCCACCAGATAGGGGAAGTTCTGGTCGGAGATATCAATGGGCATGGTGGCCACTTCACCGGGGAACATGATGGCGGGTTCGATGTCGATGATCGGATCCTGCGTGCCGTCGCTGGAATAGCTGGTGAAGTAGGCGATGAGATACTGCTGCCCTTCTTCGAAATACACAGTGTCCATGGCGTCGCTGACATAGGTGGTGACGCAGGAGAGTTCGGGCCCGGTGGGCGCACAGGCCGTGGATGCAAAGATGGCCAGGTTGGAATAGGCGTCTTCAAACTGGTTTTCGACGCTCACCTCGTAGTAGCCGGTGGTCGGGGCCGTGTAGGCAAACCACACTTCGTTGTAGGGCGTGTCCTCACAGCTGCCACCCGCGGACCGCGCACCGGTAAATGAACCGATGGCCGTATAGGGCATCGCCTCGTCCGTGACATCAATGGGCACCGTGCAGGCCTCTCCCGGATCGAGATCGGGCATGACGATGTCAATGGTGGGATCCACCATGTCGTCGCCGGACCAGGTGGAGCTGTAGAGGATGTAGTATTCGGTGCCTTCTGAAAGGATGGCGGATTCGGAGATGCTCATCTCATACCGTGTCATGCAGGCGATTTCCATGCCGGTCGGATTGCAGCCCTCCTCGAAGATGGCCATGTGCGAATAGGCGTCCGCAAATGTGTTGGAGAGGGTGATGTCGTAGTAGCCGGTGGCCTCTGGTGTGTAGGAAAACCACACCTCGTTGTAGATTTCGTCTTCGCAGGTGCTGCCGGCAGACATCTCCCACAGGAAGGTGCCCGGGTATGTGAAGGGGAATACCTCGTCGGTCACGTCCCGCGGATTCGAGCAGGTCTCCCCCTGCAGCACGTCGACGAGCTGGATGTCGATCTCGGGGTCTTCGTTGGGGTATTCGTCCGAACCCGTGTAATACACGATGGTGTAGGGAACGCCCGCAAACATGTGGACCCATCCGGTCAGCTCGACATCGCTGT
>JAKQNG010000091.1 GCA_029565915.1 Deltaproteobacteria bacterium | reverse complement strand
TATCTCATGATCGCCGAGGGCGGCACAGAGTATTACCATTCGGTCACCATCGCGCGCAGCAAAGCGCTGACCGGACCCTATGAGGGAAATCCGGCCAATCCCATCCTGACCCACCGTCATCTCGGAAAGGACGCGCCCATCTGGAATCCGGGGCATGCGGATTTGGTGCGGACGCCGGCCGGTGAATGGTGGATGGTCTGCCTGGCGTCCCGCCCGTATGGCGGGCATTTCCGCAACATGGGCCGGGAGACGTTTCTGGCCCCGGTTGTCTGGGAAGACGGCTGGCCTGTGGTCAGTCCCGGCACCGGGCGGCTGGAATTCCAGTACGCCACGCCGGTGCATGCGACAGCCGAAACCCCGGCAGGGGACGGCAGTTTTTCGGGTTCGCCTTCCGACGCTTCCACGGATGTATCTGCGGGGAACTGCGCAACTGCGGGCGCAGAAGGGACAACGCGGCAGGCGGTATCTGCCGGAGGCGCCGCCGTGACCCCGTGTGCCGGCTGCAATGGCCGTACCGGGGGGTGCTGCGGCACCACCGGCCGGCCGTCGGTTCCCGGTGCCGTGGGCATGCAGGGACAGCCGCCGACGCCACCGGCATACGTCTGTGAACACGATGATTTTGACACGGAGACCTTGTCCCCTGTCTGGAATTTTCTGCGGACCCCAAGGCAGCCGTGGTGGAGCCTGTCGGCGCGTCCCGGGTTTCTTCGGATGCGGCTCAGGCCGGCTTTTCTGGGAGAGGCGGTCAACCCGTGTTTCCTGGGAAGGCGCCAGCAGCACATGACCTTCACGATCACGACGGAACTGCGGTTTTCTCCGGATCGCGACGGCCAGTCCGCAGGGCTCGTCCTGCTGCAGAGTGACGCATGGCATGTGCGGCTGGCGCTTGTCCGGATGGATGGCGCATTGATGCTGCAGCTGGTGCAGGTGCGAAACGGGGTGGAGACCGAGTTGGCCCATGCCGATTTGCTGGACGCGACGGAAGTGGCGGCAGGCATGCCACCGCTGGTGCTGCGCGTGGAGGCGGAGATGCAAAGCCTGCGGTTCCTGTGCGGCCGGGACGAGGCGCACCTGATGGTGCTGGCGGACGAGGTGGACGCCCGGATGCTCAGTACGGACATGGCGGGCGGTTTTGTGGGCACCTATGTCGGCATGTTCGCGCAGGGCGAGAATCCCGATGACCTCGCCCTGGCGGACTTTGACAGCTTCACCTATGAGGGTTGCTGACGAGGGTTGCTGATGAGGGTTGTTGACGAGGATTGTTGACGAGGATTGCTGATGAGGGTTGCTGACGAGGGCTGCTGAAGAAAGGGTGGAAGCGCATGGATCAACAGATTTCCTGGGAACAGGTGAAATGGATAGGGCTCTCCGGTTCGGACGCCACCGCTGCGGGCAGCGGCTCCCGCCCGTGCAATGCCATCGAAACCGCCATGTATCGCATTGCCTTTTCCTGTCCGGCGGAAATCGGCGCCGTCCGCCTGCCGGTCCATATCAGCGCGTCGGGGCGATACAAGCTGTATGTGAACGGCCGGGCCGTGATGTACGGGCCCTGCCGCGGTG
>JAKQNG010000086.1 GCA_029565915.1 Deltaproteobacteria bacterium | reverse complement strand
GTCGCAGGCCTCGCAGCCGCCGTCACAGGCCGTATCGCAGCAGCTTCCGTTCACGCAGAACGCGCCGGCGCCGCACACCTCCTCCACATTGTCCGCCGTGCACTGGCCCGCCGTGTCCGTGTCCCCGTCCGAATCCGTGTCCGAATCGGTATCCGTATCTGTATCGGAATCGGTGTCCGTATCCGAATCGGTGTCGGAATCCGTGTCCGTATCAGTGTCCGTGTCCGTATCCCCGTCGCTCGTATCCACGATGTCCGGCGGCGAAATCGTCGCCTGGGTGCAGGCAACCAGCAGAACGCCCCCTGCGGACATCAACACACGACAAATGAAACGGATAAATAGAGGCATGGACAATCCTTTCATCGCAATCCGCGTGGTTTTGCCGGCGGATCACAATCAATCAGATGAAGTATAGCAGGGATTTCTGTGAATGATTGTTGGAATACTACAGAACTGTTTAATTTTACGGCGAAGTCAGCGCAGCGACGCGGTGTAGGTGGTGATGCTCTGGGCGGGAACGGTGACGTCGATGAACATTTTTCCACCGGGGATGCCGGCCTCCGCTGCCATGTTTCCTGTGGCAGACGTGCGGAACACGGAGACCGCTTCAAATTCACGACTGTCCAGCACCAGTGAGAATGTCTGCGACGCACTGCCGGTATTCACCACCACAATGGCGGTTTGTGTGCCTTCATCGTCGGTAAAGGCCGACACCAGTACATCGCTTGCGGGGGGCTGGGCACAGGCCACGCGCTTCCAGCCCGGACGCACGAACCGGCTCCACTGTCCGATGGTCCACAGGGATCGGGCGGCCACGTCCTCCACCATCAGGTCGTCGGCCCACCAGTATATGAACGCGTTGAAATCGAGGTCGGTGAAGCCCGCGTGGATCAGCTTCGCGATGGCCATCACCGCCGCCATGTCATCGGGGCCGCCGAACCGGCTCGCATTCCACTCGGTCATCCAGATGCGCTTGCCCGCGGCCACCGAAGTGGTGAGGGGGCTCATGTTGATGGTCATGGGGTCGGCGGCCCATCCGAATTCGTAGGTGTGGGCGCCCACGATATCCAGCATGTCCGCCGTGTCCGGATCGGCCAGGGTGGGCAGCACCAGGTCTTCTGTGAAGTTATTGCCTTCCGGGGCGATGATGGCGAGATCCGGCATCGCGTCCAGCACGCCCTTTTTGATGAATTCGGTTTTAAGTGAGGCAATGAAATCGTGGAACTGCGCGGCCGTCCAGTCGCAGGACTCGTACTGCACTTCATAGGAAGGCTCATTCTGGATGGACAGGGCCGTCAGGGGAGCGCCCATTTCCGCTTCAAATTCCATGACGAAGTCGGCCAGCACATCGGCGTAGTCGGCATAGTGGGACGGGCTGAGGGTGCCGCCGATCTCCGGATGGTTCACCGCATCGGCGACTCCGGTTTTCCAGTTGGAGGTGCTGTTGTTGGGAGGTGTCCACGGAGTGGAAAAGATGATCGGCACGTCGTAATCGTTGTTGGCCTTGATTTTCGAAATGAGCGTCTTCGTTGTTGCCAGGTCCCAGTTGCTCCAGTTGAGGTCAAAGTTTTTGTACTGGTCTGCGCCGGAGCCCACCGTCGTGTAGCTGTAGTTGCCACCGCCCATGAAATTGTCGTCGTATTCGGGAGCTTCCCGGAAGGGAATGCGGGTGCGGAGGATGGAGAACCCGGCCCCCGAAGTGGTGCTGAAAAAGGCATCCAGCTGATCGTCGGGAGGCACACTGCCCCAGGCCGTCGAGAATCCGAAGCCATCCACCCGCTGTCGTTCATCCGACAGGTCAATCATGGCGGGATTGGTCGCGGCACTGGTGTCCGTATCCCGCTCCACGTCCGCATCGGTGTCGGTATCGGTGTCGGCATCGGTGTCGGTGTCGGCATCGGTGTCGGCATCGGTGTCGGCATCGGTGTCGGCATCGGTGTCGCTGTCGGTATCGGCATCGCTGTCCGCATCGGTATCGCTGTCCAATGAAGAGGGGGAATCCCCG
>JAKQNG010000084.1 GCA_029565915.1 Deltaproteobacteria bacterium | reverse complement strand
GTCGCAGGCCTCGCAGCCGCCGTCACAGGCCGTATCGCAGCAGCTTCCGTTCACGCAGAACGCGCCGGCGCCGCACACCTCCTCCACATTGTCCGCCGTGCACTGGCCCGCCGTGTCCGTGTCCCCGTCCGAATCCGTGTCGGAATCGGTATCCGTATCTGTATCGGAATCGGTGTCCGTATCCGAATCGGTATCGGAATCCGTGTCCGTATCGGTGTCCGTATCCCCGTCGCTGGTATCCACGATGTCCGGCGGCGAAATCGTCGCCTGGGAACAGGCGGTCAGTATGAGAAAGGCAGACAACACGAAACTGATTGAAATTGTTCGAGAGGCAGGCATGGTTCGTCCTTTCATGGGGTCAGCAGGCGATTCCGCTGTTAAAGGAGCCGACTATTGGAGTCGTAGAGACGAAAGAAAAACGAAGGGAGTTTGTAATATTGCAGAAATGACGGACAAAATCTGATTTTGCTCAAGAGATAGAAGGCAAAAAAATTGTCAGGAACTCATGCGGATCAGGGAGCATACTTCGTTGACTGTTGGAAGTGCGGCGATTTCACGGACTGCCGCCTGAAGTTTCGACTCCCGGACTTCATGGGTCATGATATTCAGTTCTGCCCGCCGATTGCCCAGATCGTCCTGTTTGACCAGCTTGATGCTCACATCGTTGTCGCCGAACGCGCGGCTGATCTGTGCCAGCACGCCGGGTCGGTCGTCGACGGCAAAACGCAGGTAATACATGCTGACAATGTCATCCATCGGCATCAGGCGGCAGGGAGCACTGCCGAAATTCAGGGCTTCGCTTGTCCGTCCCGCATCCAGTCGGCGTGCGATTTCCACGGCGTCTCCCATGACGGCCGAAGCGGTGGGCAGTTCACCGGCGCCGCGGCCGTAGAACATGGATTGCCCCACATTGCTGCCCTCCACAAAGACGGCATTGAAGGCGCCATTGACGGAGGCGAGGGGATGGGCTGCCGGGAGCATGACCGGATGGACCCGCAACTCCACCGTATCACCGTGGTTGACGCCGATGGCCAGCATCTTGATGACATAGCCGTATGAGGTGGCGATTTCGATGTCCCGGTGGGAGATGCGCGAGATGCCTTCCCGGTGGATTTCGTTGATGTCGAAGAAATGGTTGAACGCGATGCTGGCGAGAATGCACAGCTTGTAGGCGATGTCGTGGCCGTCGACGTCGGATGAAGGGTCCGCCTCCGCATAGCCGAGTCGCTGGGCGTCCTTGAGGACGTCTGCAAACGACACGTGTTCCTTCTGCATCCGCGTGAGGATGTAGTTGGTGGTTCCGTTCACGATGCCGTACAGCACGGAAAACGAATTGGCACAAAGGGCGGAAGTCATCGCGTTGATGATGGGAATGCCGCCACAGGTGGAGGCCTCGAAATTGAGGTTGACGTTGTTTTCCCTGGCCAGGGCAAACAGTTCCCGACCGTGTTTGGCGATGAGTTCCTTGTTAGCGGTGATGACGTGTTTTTTATTCCGCAGGGCGCCTTCGATGAACGAGCGGGCGGGCTGGACACCGCCGATCAGCTCGATGACGATGTCGATTTCCGGGTCAGAAATGATGTCCGTGGCGTCCTTCGTGACAGTGAACCGGGTGGCATCGATGCCTTCCTTTGCAAGGAACTTCAGCTCGGCCACTGTTTTCAGGGTGAGCGGTCGACCAGCCCGCCGCGCAAGCGTGTCGCCGTCGTTCTGAAGGATGCGGGCGACGCCTGTGCCGATGGTGCCGAAGCCGATGAGCCCGATGTGAACTGGTTTCGCCATGGAAACGCTCCTCTCAGGGAATGATCTTGTTGATGGGGTACTCGATGATGCCCTCGGCGCCGGCCTCCTTGAGCTGCGGAATGAGGGTGCGCACCACGCGTTCCTCGACAACGATTTCCACGGCGCTCCAGGTGTTGTCCGACAGGTGCGAAATCGTGGGGTTGTGCAGGGACGGCAGCATGGCCGTCACGCGATCGAGAACTTCGTTGGCACAGTTCATCTTCAGGCCCACAAAGTGGCGGGCGTTGATGGCACCTTTCAGCAGCATGGCGATGCGGGCGATCTTGGTCGATTTCCACTCGTCGGCCATGGCCTGCCGGTTGGCAATGAGCCGGGTGCTGGAGTGCTGCACGTCGGCGATGATTTTCAGGTTGTTGGCGCGCAGGGATGAGCCGGTTTCGGTGATTTCCACAATGGCGTCCGCCAGCGTCGGCGGTTTCACTTCCGTGGCGCCCCAGGAAAACTCGACCCGCGCCGTGACGCCGTGCTGTTTCAGCCAGGCCCGGGTCAGGTTGACCACTTCTGTAGCAATGGTTTTCCCTTCCAGGTCCTTCGGGGTGGCAATGGGCGAATCGTTGGGGACGGCCAGCACCCAGCGCACGTTGCCATAGCTGACCTTGGAGTATTCCAGTTCGGCCACTTCGTGGACATCGGAATTGTTTTCGAGGATCCAGTCGAGACCCGTGAGCCCCAGATCGAGGATGCCGTTTTCGACATAGCGCGACATTTCCTGGGCGCGGATGAGCATGCACTCGATTTCGGGATCGTCGATGGACGGATAGTAGGAGCGGGAGCGGAACGCAATGTTGAATCCGGCCCGTGCAAACACGGCTGCCGTGCTTTCCTGGAGGCTTCCCGCGGGAATGCCGAGTTTCAGTATCTGTGCCATGGCAACCTCACTTTCCGTAAACGGATTTGGGATCGAACAGGGGTTCTCCCACGGTGATCCATTCGCCTTTTTCGTGGCGTCGGTAAAAGCAGGTGCGCCGTCCCGTATGGCAGGCGGCTTCCCCGATCTGACGAACCTTCAGCAGCACCGCATCCTCATCGCAGTCGATACAGATTTCGGTTACTTCCTGCACGTTTCCCGAGCTTTCCCCTTTGATCCAGAGCTGATTGCGGCTGCGGGACCAGTAGGTGGCCCGACCGGTTTCCAGGGTTTTCTGAAAGGCCTCTTCGTTCATGAAGGCCAGCATGAGGACCTCGCCGGTATCGCAGTCCTGCGCGATGGCCGGCACCAGTCCGTTTCCCAGTTTGTCGTAGTTCAGCTTCATCGAATGTCCTTCTTGCCAGTTTCGTTAGCAGCGACGCAAGGTGCGGCGCCATCGGATGAACGCCGGATTCTAGTTCATCGGAACGGTTTTGCAACGAGTGATTTGGCGTTGGGCGAGCAGGTCGGCAGTCAGGGCCGATGGCCGTGTTTACTGGGCGGGTGCCGCAGCGGGTTTGGTTCCGGCAGGCTTGATTTTCGTCATCGCATCGATGCGGGCAGCGGGGTTGGCCGCCGGCGTCGCGTCTGACTTCAGGATTTCAATCAACTCCACTTCGAAGATGAGCGCTGCATTCGGGCCGATTTTTCCGCCCGCACCCCGTTCGCCGTATCCCAGTTCCGGCGACAGGAAGAGCTTCCATTTGGAGCCCGTGGGCATGAGCTGCAGCGCTTCGGTCCAGCCCTTGACCACGCGGTTCACGGGGAAGGTGGCAGGCTGATTGCGCGAGTAGGAGCTGTCGAATTCCGTGCCGTCGATGAGGGTGCCCCGGTAGTGGACGGATACGCGATCTTCCGCGGCGGGCTTCGGTCCTTTGCCTTCGGTGAGAACGATGTACTGAAGGCCGCTGTCCGTGGTGACGACGCCTTCCTTGCCTTTGTTTTCGGCCAGGAACTTGTCGGCGGCTTCCTTGTTCACCTTTGCCTGGGCGTCGCGCTCCTCCTGTTCTTTTTTGCGTTTTTCCATGGAGTGTTCGCGTTTGATATCCATGCGCGCCTGTTCATCCATCAGCGCGGGCGCCGTTTCGTTCATGCCGTCGACGATGCCCTTCATGAAAATGGTGTCGTTGAATTCCAGGCCGTTGCGGGTGAGGGACTTGCCGACGTCGTAGCCGACCGAGTAATTCAGTTTGTCCTGCATGGTCTTCAGGGAATCCTTGGTGACCGTCGTTGTTCCGGCGTCTTTCTTTTCGGCCGCCTTGTCGGGGCAGGAACACCCGAGCACCACCACCGCCAGTGTACAGAGAGACAGTTTTTTCAACATTTGTTCGCTCCTTGGTTGAGTGATTTGCGTCCATCCGGCTGAATGTCTGCGCATTCCGGCGCACGCTTATTTTGCGGGCCATCCTTACACCCTTCCTTGACGGTTTTCAAAAAAAATCGGTGTGCGCGGCGACCCGGATCAACACGGAATGGTGTTTCCGCCGTTGACCGGCAGAAAGGCGCCGGTGATGAAGCCGGCGAGATCGCTGGCGAGAAACGCAACGGCATTGGCGACGTCCTGATCCGTCCCCCGGCGACGCAGGGGAACGTGCTTTGTGTAATCGGGCTGATCCTCGGTGCCGTTTTCCCGATCGCGGAAACTGATGGTCCATCCGGGCGCCACCTGATTCACCGTCACTCCCGCGGGGCCGACCTCCCGTGCCAGCACCCGCAGCACGCCGTCCATGCCCTTTTTACCCGACACGTAGGCCGACTGGGTTTCCAGGGTCTGGATGGTGCATTCCGTGTTGATGCCGATGAAGCGGCCCCACTTTTTTTCAACCATGGCGGGCACGAACACCTTTGCGGCGTGGACGTTCTGCAGGACGCAGGTGCGGAACTGGTCGGCGTAGTCGGCGGGATCTTCTTCGAGCACCGTGCGCCAGGGAAAAATCTGGGACACCGCATTGGTGACGACGATATCGGGGGCGCCGAGAACCGACCGGATCCGCTCGCCCATGGCGGTCATCTGGTCGAGATCGCCCACGTCCCCCTGCACGATGCAGCCGGACGCGCCGTTGCTGGTGAGTTCCTGCAGCAGCTCGGCCGCCACGGCGGGGTTGCTGCGGGTGTGAATGGCCACCGCGGCGCCGCAGCGGCTGAGGGTGCGGACCATGACGCGGCCCAGTTGGCCCGTGGCGCCGGTGACCAGGGCCACGCGATTGTTCAGGTTGATTTCCATGGGTGGTGCTTTCTGTGTTGAATGATGAAACTGCTTTTTCATATAGCCCAGTCCGCCGTGGGCGAAAACGATATCTTTGGCTGGTGGCAGGAGGATGTCCGCTCCGGACGCCGGTCAGATGAGTCCCAGTCCCAGCAGGAGGGCAATCAGCAGGAGCAGGGCACCGGTGATCCGCTGGACGGTGGTCATGGTGATTTTGTGAAGGAATTTTTTTCCGATGAGCACACCGGCAAAGGCCGCCAGCGCGCCGGCCGCGACCAGGGCACCGTCACGGGTGGTGGCCATGTCCGCCAGATGATCGCCGAACAGCAGCGCCCCGTAAGCCGGGATGCGCACCAGATCCACCAGCAGGCCGATGACCGCGTTGGTGCCCACGAAGGATTCCTTTGAAATGCCCACCTTGGCCAGAAATGCCGAACGCAGGGCGCCCTGATGGCCGGACAGGCCGCCGAAGAAGCCCGACAGGACACCGCCGAAGGGCAGCCAGCGGGCATGGATTTCCAGCTTTTCGAAGCGCGGGTGGAGCTCGATGATAGCGAAGGCGGTCATCAGCAGCGCCATGGCCAGCTTGAGCGGTGTGACCACGGCGGTCAGGCCGAGGATGGTGCCGTGCCAGAGTTCCGGCCTAGACGAGAGAAGGCTCAGCACCCAGACGCCGCCCAGGGCCGCCGCGATGGCGGGAATGCCGAAGCGCAGCACGATGCGCCGATCGGCCAGGCGCCCCAGCAGGCCGGCCTTGAGGACATTGTTGGCTCCGTGGACCAGCGCCGTGGCGGCAACGGCGATGTCGACGGGCAGGAACAGGGCAAAGACCGGCAGCAGCAGGGTGCCCAGCCCGAATCCCGAGAACATGGTCAGGCCAGAGGCCAGGGCGGCGGCAATGATGACGAAGGCAAAATCCATTTAACAACCTCCCCGGGCACCATAGCCACGCTGGATGCCGCTGTCACGGGAGGGGAGTGGATAGAAAATGTCCCTCCGGAAGAAGGAGAGGGGGCCTCCTTCCGGAGGGATCGGGAAATCGGTTACTGCTGCGACGAAGAGTCCGAATCCACCGCGCCGGAGTCGGTGCATTCGATCGGGAAGGGCTTTTCGAGAGGGCCGCAGGACAGGGGACACGCGTCGCAGTAAATGCATTCGTAATAGGCGGTGAAGAGGGCAATCCCGTCAGCGGTTGCAGAATTCTGGCACGTGGCAATGCACGAGCGTAGTTCGTCGTCGAGTAACGACTGAAGATAACAATTGTCGAAGAGACATTCCTCATAGGCCGCGCAATTGCTGTTTTCTTGGCAGTCAGTATAGGCAACTCCGCACAGGGACGGGTCGCCCAGCGTGCATCCCCAGCATTCCGTGTAGCAATCCAGGTTGGCGCCATCACAATAACTGCCCGGTTCCGTGTCTGAGTCGGTGTCGAAGGGTTCGCCAGAGTCGGTGGACAGGTTGTCGGTGATGATGCGGGCGATGTCGTTCATGGCGGGGGCCCAGTCCGCGTTGCAGATGGAGTAGACATAGCCCAGGTGGCCGAACTCCCGGGCGAGCTGCACAAAGCGGGTGCCCGGATAGGCCTGGGTAACCGGGGTGTCGTCCGCGTCAAAGCGCTCGCAGGCGTATTCAAAATAGTAAGCCGTCGGCCCCGCCGTGGTGTTCGGCGGCATGCGTTCAATAATGCCGGGGTCGCCCATGGTGCCTTCTTCCAGCGCCACATCGAGACAACCAGTGATCTCCGCTCCGCTGCCCTGACAGGCGGCGCCGGCGTCCCCCTGGTTTGGAACCCCGACGATGGCGGCAAACATGACAGATTGGACGGCCCGGGAGACTCCCGAGACCGCTGCTTTGGCGTTAATGATCATCTCTTTGATTTCGGCAGTAGAATACAGGAATTCCTGATTGCGGCCGCAGGCGATGTTGCGTTTGTACTGGTCCTGGACTTCGTCTGCTGCGAACAGGCCGGGTCCGTCCTCCATGGAACAGTCCTCTTCGTCGGACACCAGCAG
>JAKQNG010000079.1 GCA_029565915.1 Deltaproteobacteria bacterium | reverse complement strand
GCAATCCTCGGGCCGCGGCAGTGCGGGAAGTCCACCCTGGCCCGGGAGTTGCTCGCCGGACGCCATGCGATCCACCTGGACCTCCAGGACCGGCAGGATCTGAACAAACTGAATGAACCGGAACTGTTCTTTGATCGGCATCGACAGTCCCTCATCTGTCTCGATGAGATTCAACGAATTCCCGATCTGTTTTCCAGTCTTCGTTCGGAAGTCGACAGACACAGAACGCCGGGCCGCTTCCTCATTCTCGGTTCTGCCTCAAGGGACCTGATCCGCCAGTCATCGGAAACCCTGGCGGGACGGATTGCATACGTGGAGCTGGCGCCGTTTGTATCATTTGAAGTTCCTCGTATACCCTGGCAGACCCACTGGTTGCGCGGCGGGTTTCCCGAAAGCCTGCTGGCGACCTCTGACACGGACAGCGAACACTGGCGGACGGATTTTGTCCGGACCTTTCTGGAACGGGACATTCCATCGCTCGGATTCGCCATTCCGGCGAAAACCATGGATCGACTCTGGCGCCTTCTGGCCCATTACCACGGGCAGACAGCGAACTATCAGAAGCTGGCGGAATCGGCGGACCTGTCGGTTCCCACGCTGAAGAAGTATCTCGCGCTGCTGGAACAGACGTACATGATTCGCCTTCTGCCGCCGTTTGCATCGAACCTGAAAAAGCGCCTGATCAAATCACCGCGGATTTATCTGCGGGATACGGGCATCCTCCACAATCTGCTGGATGTGGCGGACGATGACCAGCTGCTCGCCCATGGTTGCAACGGCGCGTCATTTGAAACGTACGCGATGGAGTCCATCCTGGCCGCCATGCCCGGATGGTCCCCGTCCTTCATCCGGACCTCCGCGGGAGCGGAAATCGACCTGCTGCTTCACCGGGGCCGCAAATGCCTGGCTTTTGAATTCAAATTGTCAAAGGCGCCAAAACCGTCGCGCGGATTCCACGAAATCGTCCGGGAACTGAAACCGGACGGGTGCTATGTGGTGGCTCCTGTGGATTCGTCCTGGCCATACAACGAGACAACAATGATCACGCCATTGTCCGAACTGCCGTTCATCCAGAAAACCGTCGTTGCTCCGTAGTGCGTCCGCAGTGCGCGACACCCGGCAGGCGAATCCCGAATTCGTTCCCCTGTTCGAGATGCGACGGTGGGTGCATCGGGCCGATGACAATCTTTGACATTTACTGTTATGCTGGCTACTCTGACATCAGAGGAAAGGAGGGACACAGATGAATGTTTCTTTGACCCCGGAACTGGAGAAAGTTGTCCTGGAGAAAGTGGCCTGCGGCCTTTACACCTCAGCCAGCGAAGTTATCCGTGAGGCGCTGCGGACAATGGTTGCCAATGACAGAATCCAGCAGGAAAAGTTGTCCGCTCTGCGTTCGGATATTGCACATGGGCTTCGTGATATGGAGAGCGGCGACTTCGAGGAGCTGGATGGCCGTACCTCCAGAGCACTCCTCCGTCGGATCAATAGCAGGCGGAAGAAGTGACATGGCAAAATACAGGCTTGCTGCGATTGCCAGACGGGATCTGGAGGACATCTGGGACTACATCGCAAAGGACAGTGCTGCAGAGGCCACCACATATGTGGAGTTGATCATCAGCAAGTTTCAGAAACTGGCCGAAACACCGAAGATGGGTCGTGAACGCCCGGAGCTTCAGGACGGCATTCGGAGCCTCCCGGTGAAGAGTCACGTCATTTTCTACCGGAATACCGGTGACAGGATTGAAATCATCCGTGTTCTCAGCGCCTACAGAGACTTACCTGAATATTTTCACTGAACGCCTTTTCGACGGCTCCGGTTATCCAAGCAGCAGTGACAGGAGGGACGTAACTGGCGCAGCGCCGGTGATGCCGCAGTTGCAGGAGGGTTCCGGCGAAGGGTCGCTGTCCGGGTCGCTGTCGTCTGCTTCCGTATCACTGTCACCGGGCAGGGGGAGGGAAGTGTCGTCGCCGTCGTCGCTCGCCGTGTCGTCCGTTGCGGTGTCCGCCGTGTCGTCGAACGTCGTATCCGTATCCGCCGGTGCGAATGGCGCCGCCGTGTACCGGTAGTTGAACCGGCCGTTGGGCGCCGCGTCCCCGTCGACGTACAGATCGAGGATGTCGCCGGTGGAAAGGGAATTGTCCACCCACTTGAAATCGACAGTGAAGCCGGCGGTCGGATCGATGCCGAGGACCGCCGCGGGTATCGCGATCTGCAGCATCCTGTCGCAGAGTGTCCAGCCCACGTCCTGTGGATCTTCCCAGTTGAAACCGGTTCCCGCGTAACGGGAGACGGTGGTGACCGTGTCGGAAACAGTCGGGTGGTTCACGATGAAGTCGTAGCCGTTCCAGCCCGTGGCGGCATCTCCGTCTCCGTCGATGAGGAGCCACATCCACCGGGCATCCGTGCGGGGGCTCAGGGGCTCCCGGGTGGACGCGGAGAAGTAGAGGGTGTGTGCATTCCGGGCCACAAGGACCGTATCGATATCGTTGCGGCCGGTGTTGTTCGTGTAGGTCAGGTCGCTGCCGAAGCTCACATGGTCCCGGTGGAAGGTGTCGTACAGGTCGTCCATGAAGACCGGATTTACTGATTCCCATCCGCTGCAGTCTTCATTCATCGGTATCGTCATCGGCGCGGAGACCACCGGCAGGTCCCGCACGCCTTTGTAGCGGCGCACGCGGTCCACGAGCTGGAGGTACATGTTGTCCCGGTAGGCGGTGCGCAGAGGCTCCAGATCCCGGCTGTATTCGGGGGTGTACACATCGATGAAGATGGAATCGCCGCTGGAGATGGGCTCCCGCGCCATCCAGCTCACGGCGGCCACGTCATAGGTGGGGTCGTCCTTGATGAACCGCTGGGCGATCCACTCGTTCCACTGGGTGACCATCACCAGAGGCGGGTCCACTTCCAGCGCACGCTGCCACTGCAGGCCGAAATAGCGGCCATCCGTCCCTTCGATGGGCGCCTGCGTCACGTCTTCGCCCGTGCTCTTGCCGATGGCGTACTGCCCGTGGGGATGCTGGGCCGCGGCCACGGTGATCTGCTCCACGGCACCGTCGGTGTCGAGGCCCGGATTCTGCGGGTAGTTGTCCAGCCAGGGCCACCGTTCCCGGCCAGCGGTTTCCGTGAACCATGGCTGGGAGGTCCACGCCCAGGATTTGCGGAAGGTGAAGTGATCGCGCACTTCGGTCCGCGCGCCGGTGTAGAACCCCAGCAGCAGCGGCTTTCCGTTCCAGCGGAAAAGGAGCCCGTCATAGTCGGGGTGGGTGGCAATGGTGTCGTAGAGCAGCTCCACTTCGCCGTTCACATCGCCGTTGTACATGGCCCAGCTGACGAGGGGGACGTCCTGTCCTTCCGTCCGCATGGCGATCATCGTGTCGAGGATCGCCTGCTGCACCTCCTGATAAATGGCGCCGTTGGTGTTGTCGAAGAAGATGAAATCCACGCCCGCGTCCGTGATCATCTGCACGTGGCGCCGGATGACATATTCGTCCATGCTGGAGTAGTAGCCGAACAGGGATTCACCGTAGTGATGGAAGGACGGTGCGCCGCCCCAGCCTTCTGTTCCCGCGAGGATTTTCGAGATGTCGTGGATGTCCCAGCCGGCGGTCTCGTTGTGCCAGATGTAATAGAAGAGGCCGACAACGCGGTCAGCGCGGGAGGCTCCGGTTTCCGCCGCGGTGGGCAGGGCACGGCCGGTTTCGTCCACAGCGACCCACGTGTCGGAACGGATGTCCCGCTGGGCGAAGAGCGGCAGGGATAAAGAAGTGGACAGACAGAGGACAGTGGCAATGAGTGATATTCTCCGGGTCATGGCTTTCCTCGCGGACGGCGGCTATTTGCGCAGCTCGCCGTATTTCTGGTCCATCTCGGCGTCTTCCTCGTGGAGATACTTTTCGTGGAGTCCGCCCGTGTGCTGGACAAAGTGGCGACCGGAGAAATCGGTCCGGCCCTTGCGGGGAACCGTGGCGCAGCCCACGCAGGTGGTGGTCCCCGGCACGGCGAGCAGCCGCTTTGCGGGAATCGGCTCGCCGCAGATGACACAGAGGGTTTCTTCGGAATGATCAGTCATGATGGATGGATGATACCAAATCACCGGACAAGGGGCCACCGGCGCTTTCTCGACCGGGATGCCCGGGGGTGGAAATCCGGGTGGTTTTCAGAATCCCACGCCGATGCCCATCTGCACGGACGGGGTGAAGGTGATGTGGTTGTCGCCGAACATGGGGGATTCCGGATCCCGGACAGGGTGCACGGGCAGGTAGCCGCAGGCAAACAGGTCGAGATCGAAATCCGTCAGGCGCAGCATGCGGACACCGATGCGGGCGAACACCTGGAACAGCACGTCATTGGTGGCATACGCGTTGCTGTCGATGCGTCCTTCGAAGCGCAGGAAGCTGAGGCCCGCGCCGCCGCCCACATATCCGCTGACGGGCCGGTTCTCGTTGAATTCGAACGTGGCTCCCGCATCGAGGCCCACGCCGAGCCGCAGGCGCGAATCCCCTTCCGCCTCCGTCTCCTTTGCACCCACCGCATGCACCCTTGCTCCCACGCGGATCCGCCGGCTCCCCCGCGTAAACCCGAAGGCCGCCCCCGGCGCAAAGGACACCCCGTGTTCCCCTCGCACCGCCGCCTGCATCAGCTCCAGACGGAAGATATTGTGCCCCGTCACGACCACCGCATGGCGCGCCCGCTCGGCCCGGCTGTACTGCGAGATGTTCTTCTGCAGATACACAGGCGCACTGCGGAGCACCTCGGGGATGCCCTGTTCCAGGCGGTATTTCACGTCGGCGCCGTCTCTGCACGAATAACGCAGCGGCACTTCACCGCGGGCCCGGATGGTGAGCTGCAGGGTGCCCGAAAACAAAAACAGGTCGATTTCGAGGGTTGTGTCGCAGTGGTCTTCCACCACGGGAAAAGCCGGATGATGGGCCAGGATGGACCGCGCCATGCGCGCGAGTTCGTCCTGCGGGATGGCGTCAACCTCGCTGGTGACCGACAGGCAGATGGGGTTCCGGGCAGCGCGGCCCGGTCGGGCAACCGCGGACACCAGACCCGCGGCCAGAAGGGCAAGAAGAAAGAACGGACGGACGGCGGGATGCATGCTCAGAACACCATTCCGATGCGCAGCGTCACCCCCGGCGCCCAGCTTTTCATGCGCCCGACGCTGTTTTCGGTGCGGACGAGATAGGCGGGAATGTTCAGCTCCCCCTGCAGGAAAAACTGCACGGCCGCCGCGCGCATGAATTCCCATCCAATGACACCCTGGCCGGAGAGGCCGCCGGAAAACAGGGTGGAATGGCGGTCCGCCGACGTGGCCGGATTGATGACGCGGAACCACAGGAGGTCGAAGGAGGCGCCGGCGCCGCCGTAGAACGATGTCAGCCCCCGCGGATTGTGGTACCGCAGAAAGTGGATGGCCAGCCCCGCGTTGCCGCCATAGTCGATGTGACCGCCGCCGGGGTTGCGGGACGAAGAGGTCTGGTTCAGGCCGATGGCCGCGTGGTTGGTAATTTCGAGGCCCCAGCTTTCAAACCTTCCGCGATATCCGAGGCCGAATTCGATGGGATGAAACAACGTGAGCTTCCGCTCCAGCTCGCCCTGCCGTTCACCGCTTTCAATCACCTGGTCCGCCATGGCCACCAGCAGTCGCGTGCCGAGTTCGAGGATGAAGTGACTCGACCCTTTCACCCGCTGCACGCGGCGCCTCGAGTCGTCCTTCAGCACGTTTTCGCGGGTGATGGTCCGGCTGATGGGAACGTCGTTCAACAGCGCGGAAACGGCTCGTTCGGCAAAGGCGTTCAGTTCATCCGCAAAGAGCTGGTCCACTTTTTCTTCGCGCGCGGTGCCGCTGTAACGGGCAAAGGCGGTCCACCCTTCTTCCAGGGGATACAGCTCCACCGTGATGGTCTGCCCGCAGTCCGACTGCACCGACTCATGCCGGGGTGCGTGGGTGACGTAGTGTTCAATGAGGCGTTGCAGATACACCACGGCGGTCTGTCCATGGGGCAGGCTGCCGTTTCCGGACCGCCGCCGGGTTATCTTGGAAGGCATTGCCTGCTCCAGTGCCGATCGCGCCGCCGCGAGCTGGCGGGTCTCCTCCCGGAGGGCAGCGGCAATCTCCGCCTCGGAAGGAGGCGTCTCCGCGTCCGGTGGAGGAGGCGTCGGCGATGGGGACGTCTGTTCCCCTGTGGCCGGCTCCGCTTGCGCCGCTGCCGCTTCCGGTGTCGGTGCCGGTGCCGGGGTCGGTGCTGCTTCCAGTGCCGGGGTCCATGCCGGTTCAGGTGTTTCCGGTTCCGCGTCGTCAACGGAGTCGGGCACGTCCGTCCGCTCCACTACAGTCACACAGACCCGCACCTGGTCCGCGGCGTAGAGCGATTGCGGCGCCATTGCCGAGAGGATGAATCCGACCATCAATAAATATTGCCTGTCAGCCATTCTGTTCCTTCCCTTCAGAGCGCAGACGGGGGCGCAGAATCCCCACCGTGGGGAACACGTCGTCGACTGCGGAGTTCGGGAAAGCTGCTTTTGCAAACCACATGCCAGTAAAAAATTCACTGCATCGGCGCGGAATTTCCCCTCTTCGTCCCCGGGACGTGTGAATGGTAGTCACACCGATGTGGATGGGAAGCGACAGGCGCCCCTTGATGACACCTGGTCAGCGGACGACGCTGGACTGAAACCGGTTACTGCGCGGCGTTGCCGGACACGTTTTTCAAAAAGCGGATGAGCACCGGATTCGTCAGTTCAGACTGGCCATAGTGAGGGGTGTGGCCGCCGCCGGGAATCACGTGGAACTCCGCGTGGGGAAAGAGACGCGCCAGACGACGTCCGTCCGAAAGGGGAAAGTGGTTGTCGTTCTCTCCCCAGATGAACGCCATGGGAACAGGCGGCTGTGCGGCGAGACGCCGGTACTGGGTGAGATAGTCGAACTGGTTTTCGTTGATGCCGATGGACAGGAAGGCCCATTCCATGCCCCGGTATGCGAGCTGCTTCGCGATGTGGGGTTTAAAGGCTTCCGGATCAGTGAGGGGGCGGTTCCGGTCCAACGGCGGGTTTTTTTTAAAGACCTTCGCCCGCTCCTTGATGAAGTTCCATTTCTGGTCGCTCGCCTGCTGCGCGCTGAACGCCACGGCCGGTCCAATGAGGACGATGGACGCAATGCGGGACGGCCGCTCCTGTGCAATGCGCGCCACCACCGCACCGCCCAGGGAAATGCCCACCGCGTGGGTCGCTCCGTCGATGTGCAGGGCGTCGAGCAGCTCCATTCCCTGCCGGGCATACAGCGCCGTCGTGTAGGTGACCATCGGCCGATCGGAGAGGCCCCTTCCCCACCAGTCAAACCGCAGGGTGGAAAATCCCGCGTCGTTGAGCGCCGGCACCACTTTGTCGTACACCATCATGGGAACGGTAACACCCTGATAGAGCACCACGAGGGGCGCGTCGTCGGATACCCTGTTCCACTCGTAGTGGGTGACGCCGAGGGAGAGGTGAATGTAACTGCCGCCCAGCTTTCTGCGGGTCTCCGCGTCAAGTTCCGGTTTGCGCGAAATCCGCACGACGAAAATGATGGCACAGGCGACGACGAAGAGCAGCAGTCCGATGAGGACTTTCAGGAAGATACGCAGCGTTCGGCGAACAGCAGGTTTCATGGGCAGGCGGAGGCATACCAGCAAAACAGCGGTTGCACAATCGACACCGGATGGTGACAGCGGGTGGTGCGTCCGGTGTGTCGGGATTCATCCGGAAGGTGTCCGGTCAACAGAGTATCCCTCCTTCTCCCACCTGGAAAAACCGCCCGAAAGGTTGAACACCTGCGGAAATCCTCTCATGGACAGGTACATGACGGCAAACGCGGAATGAATGCCGCCATTGCAGACGAAGATGACGGGTCTGTCCGGGTGAAGTCCTTCAAGACCTCGGGGGAGTCCCGTGGATTCGATCCGCCGGCTGCCGGGGATCCGGGCCCTTTCAAAGGCGGCTTCTCCGCGCAGGTCGAGGATTGCCGGTGGGGTGTCCGTCTCCAGTTGTCCGGCGAGCCATTCCGGGGTCTTCATCACCGCGGCGAGGTCCAGATGATCGAAAAAGCGTTCCGCCGGTCCGCGAAACGAAGAGAAATGAGAGAGCGGCGCGTGGTGATGCCGGCGGTCCTTCACCGCGAGGACGGTGTGAGGGACCTCCAGGTGTTGGTGAAACAGGATGTCATGGCCGAGGCACAGGCCCATTTCCACCACCAGATCCGGCTGCAGCCGGTTCATCGTTTCGGCCTGCCCCGCCGGATTGCAGGAGACGGAGTCGGAATCCTTGTGCGAATCGATTTCCCGTTCGCGGACCGCGCCACTCGTGCACCAGACCGGCAGCGCGATGACACCATGCTGCTCCAGCTCCTCACAGAATTCCCGCGCGGTATCCTTCATGCTCCAGCAGGCAGCGACACCGATGCGACGGAAGTTCTGGTGCAGGATGAAGGCGATAACCTCCTGCACCCGATCAAGGGTGCCCGCGCGCCCATCATCCACCAGCGCGGAAGCGGATTGGACCGTGCGGATGGCGTTCGGCGCGGTCAGGTAGAAATCCAGCGAATGGCCATGGACATCATAGCAATCCCTGCCGTCTGATCGGCACTGCATCCGACGACAGGTGCGACAAGGGGTGACAGTGGTGTCCGTGGCAAGTGGCTTCATAAACGCTCTCCATGAATGAGGTTGATTCGCGCGTTGCCGGCGCGATGACATCTCATCATTCCATCATTTCCGCCCTTGCGCACCCACTTTCTCGCCGTCGCGCACCCCGTCCGTGAAAGTGGAAATCATTCGCGAATCGGCGCAGGCGAAGTCCATGCGCGGGTGTCGATGCAGTCGCGGGCCGGGATTCGCGGGGGCGTTTTCTGTCGGCGGCGGGTTTCGTCCGTCGTCCGGCGGTGTCCGGGTCGGCGGGGCGGACGATTTTTGCGGCAGCAATCGATGGCGGGGGCGTTTTGCCCGACTGCCGATGCAGCAGTGCCGTTGCGTTGCTTCAAACGCGGACACAAACAGTTGAATCGATGCGGTCAGAATCCCACGGGCACGAGATACCCGGGCGGATAGCTCCACCGCGGCCATTCGATTTGCGCGGCCCGGACCGGATGCCTGCGGCACTTTCGCCACGCATCCATGCAGCTTCGGTAGCTGTCGACAAATGCGCGATAGGCGTTTTCCAGCGCGTCGAGGCGGCCTTTGTCCAGACAGAAGAATCGCTGCCGCGGTTTTTTCTCTTTTTTCTTCGGCGACGAAAACGGGCTCTGCTGCAGCACGCGTTGCATGCCCAGCGGCGCCTTCCACATCCGGTCCGCGCGGTACTTCGCACACGCGGACCGCAGCAGCTCCGTAACAAATGCCACCAGCTTTGCGTGGGGCTTTTTCTCGAATTCCGGCGGCGGCGTCAGCGCAAACGACCACGTGCATTCGAAGTCTTCTTTTCGCACGTTCTTCTTCCAGCGACGCGCTTCGTTGTAGTCGCCCCAGCGCAGGCCCTTCACCACCACGGGCTTTTTCTCGAGTAGGTACGACAGGGACGACACGCCCCGCCAATGGGATGGCACGCCCACGAGCCCGGACTTTACGGGATTCGCCAGCAGGTACGCGTAGCGGTTCCAGAATTCGGCGTTGCCTTTGACCACCTCGTCGTCGTAGCGGCGCTGCCAGAACGTGCCCTCGCGGCCCCAGTGTCTGTTGACCGCCGTGGCGAGGCAGCCCTGAAAGTAATCCATGAACGCGGCGAGCTCGCCCTTTGTGTCGCGCAGCAGCAGGTGAAAGTGATTCGACAGGACGACGAACGCGAAGATCTCGATGCCCCGGCCCTTTTCTTCTCTGGCGCGGGCGAGCCATTGAAGCACGAGTTCGTTGACGGCCTTGGTGGGCAGCAGCAGAAACATCTGGTGCTCGGTGCGATTGGTGACAAAGTGGATGGCGTCCCGTTCGTGGATGCGCAGGGTGCTCAAAGGGTGCTCCTTTGCAGAAAAGTTTCACCCTCTCTTTCGGCCGCTCGGGGCCGGATTGTGCCAAAAAAATTTCCGGCGCTTCACTTTTTCAGATTCCCGAATGATTCCGCCCATCGCGGAAGGGGTGCACGACGGCGGAAAGGTCGCGGCGGTGGAAAAAGGATCAGCACCAGAGGTTGTCGCCGGGGGTCACACCGAGGATGCCGCAGAATTCTTCGTAGTAGTCAATGCGCCCCTGCACGGCGTAGGTCGCACCGCCGTCGCATTCGATGCCGCCGTTGATGGTGCGCACGGTCTGGCCGAAGCCGTAGCTGTTGACCATGGATGAATGGCAGGTGTACCAGCCCGCGCCGGTCTGGGTCATCCAGAACCACAGGGCGGTCGCCCAGGCAACTTCCGCGTTGGTGGAGACCAGATTCGGGTTGTTCAGCAGGTCGTATCCAAGCGCATCACCGGCCATGCCGTAGTTGTAGTTCCAACTGATCTGAATCGGACCGCGTCCGTGATAGTCCGCCCCGGACGCACAGGGATATTCGGCACTCCACTGGCAGTAGTCATGGGGCGGGCTGATTTCGTGAATGTATTCCAGATCGCCGGTTTCCCACGCCACGTTGGCCAGGAATGCAGCCGCCTCTCTTTTGCGCGCAGTCAGATCCCCCGTGTTCGCAAAGGCGGGATACGCATCCACGGCGGCGACAAGGTCGGCATAGGAGTAGAAGCTGTTCCGATCCGGGCTGTTGAACATGGCGTTGAAAGCGGAGAGACTGACGATTTCCGAAAAACCGTTGGTGCCGCTGCCGGTGTCCTGTCCCGTGTCCTGTCCCGTGTCCTCACCGGTGTCTTCTCCTGTATCCCCGCCGCCGCAGTCCGCATCCGCCGCGCAATCAGAGATACAGACCTCGCAGTAGACACAGTCGTTGCGGGCCTCATACAGCGCGAGGCCGCCCGGATAGGACGCTGTGCAGTCGTTGAAGCAGGCGGTCCAGTCATCTGCGGTTTCGCATCCATACACGCACGCGTCCAGATTTGCGCAGGACGTGTTGCTGGTGCAGGCTTCCTGTTCCGTCAGGCAGAGCCAGGAAACCGCACAGCCCCAGCAGTCGCCATAGCAGTCTCCGCTGTGGTCGCAGTTCATGAACTGCTCCGTATCGATACCGGTATCCGTGTCGGTGTCGGTATCACTGTCGGTGTCGCTGTCGGCGTCGCTGTCGGCATCGCTGTCGGCGTCGCTGTCGGCATCGCTGTCGGCATCGGTGTCGGCATCGGTGTCGGTGTCGCTGTCGGTGTCGCTGTCGGCGTCGCTGTCGGCGTCGCTGTCGGCATCGCTGTCGGCATCGCTGTCGG
>JAKQNG010000077.1 GCA_029565915.1 Deltaproteobacteria bacterium | reverse complement strand
CCGCCGCTCTGCTGGCCGCGCTGCCAAACCTGAAAAACAACAACCGGCAGGGGGAATACTACCTGACCGATGTGCTCGGCATCCTGCGCGAAGCAGGCCTGTCGGTGGGAGCACACGTCGTCCCGGACGCCGAGGAGACCTTCGGTGTGAACGACCGGGTTCAGTTGGCCCAGGCGGAAGCCGTTCTGCTGGGGCGCATCCGGAATGCCCACATGCAGGCCGGCACGACCTTCCGGCTGCCGGAAACCTCCTGGGTCGGCGCGGACGTCCGGATTGGCGAGGATACCCTGATTCTGCCCGGATGCATCCTGGAGGGAAAGACCGAAATCGGCGCCGGCTGTGTCATCGGGCCGAACACGCGCATGGTGGACGCCCGCATTGGGGCGGGGGTGGAGGTGGCCCAGTCGGTGGTCCTGTCCTCTTCCGTCGGCAGCGGTACCAAGGTGGGGCCGTTCGCGTACCTGCGGCCCGGCAGCCAGGTGGGCCGGCATGTCAAAATCGGGGACTTTGTGGAGATCAAGAAATCCGTCATCGGCGACAACACCAAAATTTCGCACCTCACCTATGTGGGGGATGCCGAAGTGGGCGAGCGCGTCAATCTTGGCTGCGGCGTGGTGGTGGTCAATTATGACGGCCGCGTGAAAAACCGCACGATCATCGGGGACGACAGCTTTGTGGGGTGCAACGTCAACCTCATTTCGCCGGTGGAGGTCCACGATCATGCCTATGTCGCGGCCGGTTCCACCATCACCAGCGAGGTGCCGTCCTATGCGCTGGGCATTGCCCGCGCGCGGCAGACGGTCAAGGAGGAATGGGTCAGGAAGAAGGGGCTGGACAAGCCGAAGGAGACCTGACCGGGGCTGTCCGAACCGGGGTGCCGGCTCGGGACCCCCGAATCCGGTCCGCCCAACCGGCGGAGCCGCCATCCGGCGCGGGAGGCGCGTGTTTCATGAATTTGCATGGCAAGGACATCAAAATTTTCGCGGGCAGCTCCAATCGGCCACTGGCCGAGGAGATCGCAGCGAAAATCGGGTTGCCGCTGGGGGCCGCGGTCGTCGGGAAATTCAGCGACGGCGAGACGGCCATCACCATCAACGAGGTGGTGCGCGGATCGGACGTCTTCATCATCCAATCCACCTGTACCCCCGTCAACGACAACCTCATCGAGCTGCTGCTGCTCATCGACGCCTGCCGTCGCGCCTCGGCGGGCCGTATCACCGCGGTCATGCCGTATTTCGGATACGCCCGGCAGGACCGGAAGGCGCGCTCGCGCGATCCCATTTCGGCCAAGCTCGTGGCCAACCTCATCACGGTGGCCGGCGCCGATCGGGTGCTCACCATGGATTTGCACGCGCCACAGCTTCAGGGGTTCTTTGACATTCCGGTGGACCATTTGCTGGGGCAGCCCATTCTGGCCCAATACTTCAAGGAGCGGTTCGCGGACCAGATGGACGATGTCGTGGTGGTTTCCCCGGATGTCGGCAGCGTGGGACGCAGCCGGAAAATTGCGGAGAAGCTGGACGTGCCGTTGGCCATCATCGACAAGCGCCGCCCCAAGGCCAATGTCAGCGAAATCATGAACATCATCGGAGATGTGCGCGGCAAGCGGGTGGTGCTGGTGGACGACCTCATCGATACCGGCGGCACCATTGTCAATGCCGCCAACGCGCTCGCGGAAATCGGGGCCGTGGAGGTGTTTGCCTGTTGCACCCACGCCGTCCTGTCCGGACCCGCGCTCGAGCGCATCCGCCATTCCGCCATCCGCGAGCTGGTGACGCTCAACACCATCACGCTGCCGCCGGAGAAGCGCATTCCGCAAATCCGGGTGCTGTCCGTGGGAGACGTGATGGCCGACGCCATCGA
>JAKQNG010000057.1 GCA_029565915.1 Deltaproteobacteria bacterium | reverse complement strand
TGGCTCGGGCAAAAGCACGCTGCTCAAAAGCATCGCGGCACTGCTGCCCACAGCGTCCGTGTCGGTGTCCGTGTCGGCGTCGGTATCGGCGTCCGTGTCCGCGTCTCCACCTGTTCCGGAGTCGTCACAGCCCGCGATGGCGCAGATCACAATCAGCAACCCAATCAACTGTATTGTTTTCAGCATGAGATCCATCGTACGCCCGTTTGCCTGAAACCGGATAGACTCTTTTTTGACAGGATGAACAGGAGTGATCGGGGCAAAAGGGAACGTCAGTTGCCCGCGGGTATCCAGGGAACCGGGGTGTAATTCCACCGGTTTTCCGGAGAAGTGTCTCTGACCCAGTTGTAGTAGTAGCGAATCTGCCACTGATCGAACTGGTTGAGTCCGGGGCTCCCCGACGTACTGGTATTGTACGTGTAGTGCATCATCGTTCGGCTGCTGGTTCCGTAACTGGGCGGATTGCGCGTTTCGCAATCGCAGCACGGACCGCCGTACCAGTCGTAAAAGCCGAAGGCGTGTCCGATTTCATGCAGCATCGTGCCGTGGATCGTGCCGCTGTTGTTGTGCGCGTCCGCCGCGCTGACCACCGCGCCGTTCGTTCCCTGATTGCCCCAGCGGAAACCCCAGTCGCCGCCTTCGGCCGAACCGTTGCCGCCTTCCTTGTCCTGGGTCGGCCACAAATACAGATCATACCGGCCGTTGAGCCCGCCGATGGACTCGGGCCAGTTGTAATTGATGTGACCTCCCGAAGTATTATTGATCGTGTTGTAATGAATGAATCTCGACCGTTCAACCGGCGCCGAAGCCATGAAGCCCGTCGTGTACCCGCTCAATGGGGCGTAATGATCGGAGTTGACCCATATGATTTCGTTGGGCTGTCGGTCGAGGATCAGGCTTTCGTTCTGCACAGCCCAACCCACCACGCTGACGGGAATTTCCCCGAACGGAAAGTCCTCATATCCCATGAGGGGCCGGATCCATTCGTTAATGCCGTCGTACAGCATTGCGGCGATGCGCTGGCGCTGTTGCAGCGTGACCGGCTGATCCGACTCCCATCTCACGGCCCAGTTGATAGAACCGCCGCCCGCGTAAAGCTGGTGGAAAATGAGGTTTCCGGCGCTCCCGCCCGTACCGCGGATGACGGGTTCACAAACGTTGCGGACATCTTTGACCCAATCAAAAATTTCTTTTTCAAAGGCCGGGATATCGCTGAGTGTCCGCCGGGTCTGCGACGTCCATCGCGCGTAGATCGTTGTGTCCGCGGTGAATTTCGTGCCGGTCGCGCCCGACAGTATTCTGGCGCCGCCGGTGGCACCGCTGGTCGTGAACCAGCCCCTGAAATCGAAACCGGTTCTCGTTGGAGACGGCAGAATCAGCGGCGCGTCACCGTCCCCGACCAGGCTGCCGTATGTATCCGTGTGCACAATCATGTTCCCCGGCGCACCGGCATGGTTCTGGTTCAGCGTGATCCGGAACTGACCGGGCGCCAGCGGATCCGTGTCAACCGATTCCGTATCTGCAGGCGGCTCATCCGTATCGAAACTGGAATCGGAGTCGGCATCACTGTCGGAGTCGGCATCACTGTCGGAGTCGGCATCGCTGTCGGAGTCGGCATCGCTGTCGGAGTCGGCATCACTGTCGGAGTCGGCATCGCTGTCGGAGTCGGCATCACTGTCGGAGTCGGCATCAGTATTTCCGTTGCTGTCGCTGTCGTCTGTTTCGTCCTGCCAGGATGGGGCAGAGCCTCCTTCCGTACAGGCGAGTGGCAGAATGACGAAAATCGCAAGAAGCAGTTGTTTTTTCATGAATGGTTCCTTTTCTCCAGCGGTTGTCCTGTCCACCGGGTCACGTTTCTCCGGTTTGACGCCAGAACAAAGAAAAGCGGCTCAACAACCAGATCACCCGTCACGACTTTTTTTCTGCCGCTGAGTGACCTGGCGCCGCCTGTTGTTTGAAAAATTACCAGCGAGCGAATACCTGCGTGACCACCGAGGCGTCTCCGTCCGGCACGATGCCGATGCCCATGTGGGTGTATTTCGCGCCGAGCAGACGGATTTTGTGGGACGGGCTCTCCATGAGGTTGTGGTGCACCCGGAGCACGCCCACGCTGCGGGCGATGTTTTCCGCGGCCAGAGACGGGTGCAGTCCCGCGGCCCGCAGACGGTCTTCCAGCAGGCCGCTCCGCCTGGAGCGATGACCGAACCAGCCCTCTTCCACCATGTCCCGGCAATGGGCCAGGGCAACCTGATCCAGCCGTCGATCCCGGGAGAGAGGATGCAGGCCGGCCTGCATCCGGATGCGGTTGACCAGTTGGGCCAGGGCATCCTCCGGCGGGATTTTCCCTTCATCGAAAGAGGGGAGGATGGTCGGCGTCGCATCGATGGGGACACCCGCGAACAAGGGCACCAGGGCCGCGGTCTCCGGCCCGGTATCTGCGTCAATCTGCAGCTCCAGCACATGGCGTCCCGGCTCTTGGAACGACACTGTCAGGCTGAATCGATCGCCCACGCGCCAGACCGTCAGCTCCTTCACATGGCCACTCGGCTGTTCGAGGAAGGCGTGCACGCCGCCCCCATCCCGGGCAACCACTTCGCCCGTTACGGAAAGCGAACCGTCCACGGACGGCGCGACCGGGAACGAATCGATCCGCAGAGGGCGCCGGACGCCGACGAACACCCCTTTTTCGCCATCCGACGTCAGGCCGATGCCACAGTGGGTGAGGCGGTTGGATTCCAACAGCTGAAGAAGCCGGGAGATGCCGGCTTCGCCGGCGGCGAAAACGACGGGCTCCACGGAATAGTCGGGGCTTCCGGCCATGCGCAGGGCAAAGCGCAGGTAGTCAATGCCTTCGCCGGCGGGCAGATCGCCGAGGTCCGTCAGGTGCCGGGCGTGGATGCGGGCGGCCGAGATGAGGTTGCCGTCCAGGCGGCAGATGTCCCTTCCGAACCGGTTTTCCATGGCCAGCCGCACGGCGGATTCTTCCGCGCTCAACGTCTCGTCGGTGGCACCGCCATAGCGTTCGGCCGGCTCGATGGACAAAGGCGTCACCGTCGGGCGATCAGGTGCAGCCTGCTCCGCCGGCGTTTCCCGTATCACGCCCCGATGGGTGCAGGCAAAGAGGGAGAGGGCCGGCAGCGCCAGGGCGATGATCAGGTTCCGCAGCACTTCTTGTATTTTTTTCCGGAGCCGCAGGGACAGGGATCGTTCCGGCCCACCTTGGGTTCTTCCCGTTTCACGGTGTGAGGCTTCACCCGTTCTGCCGGCGCACCGCCTTCGCCGCCGCGTCCTTCGATGGTCCGGCGTTCCTGTTTGGGCGGTGCAATCTTCTGTACGTCTTCCTTCTTTTCAATGCTCACGTGGAACGTGCTTTCCAGCACATTGGTTTTAATATTGTTCATCATTTCGATGAACATGTCGTAGCCTTCGCGCTTGTATTCCTGCTTCGGATCCCGGTTGCCATAGCCCCGCAGCCCGATGCCCGCCCGCAGGTGTTCCATGCCGGCCAGGTGGTCGATCCACTGGCGATCGATCTGCCGCAGGTAGAAATGGCGGTAGGCGGCGATGAGCACGTCTTTGCCGAATTCGCTTTCCTTGGCCGTAATGACGGCTTCCACCTGATCGTAAAGGGACTCGGCCAGACTGTCCGTATCCCTGGTTTTTTCCACCGCGGGTGTGATGCCGAACACGCCGTTCACGGCCCGGGAGAGTTCGTCCACGGACCAGGTGTCTTCGTTTTCGCCGCTGCAGTGTTCACCCACCAGCTTCGCCACCATCTCGTCCACGTCGTCCAGCAGGCGTTCCCGCTGGGCCGCCAGGGACCCGGCCACCTGCGCCACCAGTGACGCGTGATACTCTTCCGCCGTGCCCAGACCTTCGAGGTCGGGCTTCACGCCGTAGAAGGCGTAGACCTGCTGCTCGATGCGTTCGGGGAACGGCTCCACCACATGGGCCAGCGTGGGTGGCGGCACGACCCCGTCCGGGCCCGGCGGCGGCGGTTCCGTGAGACGGCTGTGGACGATGATCACCCGCTCCAGCATGGGCGACACGATTTCCGCGAAGGCTTCCACCTGGGCGGCGGGTACTTCCACGGGTTTCATTTCGCGGGTCTGTTCGCCACCGGCGGTGCGCATGTCCGCCAGACCCACCTCGGTCATGTAGCGACCTTCCAGGATCTGGCGCCGCAGCGCATAAATGGTCTTGCGCTGCTGGTTCATCACGTCGTCGTATTCGAGCAGGTGCTTGCGGGTGTTGAAGTTGTTGTTCTCCACCTTCTTCTGGGCGTTTTCGATGGAGCGGTTCACCATCTTGTGTTCGATGGGAACGCCGTCTTCCATGCCGAGTCGCGTCATGATGTTGCTCAGCCGTTCCGCTCCGAAGATGCGCAGCAGGTCGTCCTCCAGGGACAGGAAGAACCGCGATGAACCGGCGTCGCCCTGACGTCCCGCGCGGCCCCGCAGCTGGTTGTCGATGCGGCGCGCCTCGTGGCGCTCGGTGCCCACGATGTGCATGCCGCCCGCGGCGAGGACCTCTGCTCGCTCCAGCTCGCACTGGCGCTTGTATTCGGCCGCCAGCTTGCGATATCCCGCCGGATCCTCCGCCGGATTGATGTGCCCCCGGGCCATCATTTCCGCGTTGCCGCCCAGAATGATATCCGTTCCGCGGCCCGCCATGTTTGTTGCCACGGTGACTGCGCCGGCCCGTCCCGCCTGGGCGATGACAAAGGCCTCGCTCTCGTGGTGCTTGGCATTGAGCACGTTGTGTTCAATGCCCTTGCGCGACAGGATGCGGTGGATGGCCTCGGATTTTTCCACGCTGGCGGTGCCCACCAGAGCGGGCTGACCCCGTTTCCGGCATTCGAGAATCTCTTCGACGATGGCCGTGAATTTTTCTTTTTCCGTTTTATAGATGACGTCGTCGAGGTCTTTGCGGATGCAGGGCCAGTTGGTGGGAATGACCGTCACATCCAGCTTGTAGGTCTTCATGAATTCTTCGGCCTCGGTCTCCGCCGTGCCGGTCATGCCGGCGAGTTTGCGGTAGAGCCGGAAGAGATTCTGGAAGGAGATGGTGGCCAGGGTGCGGTTTTCTTCGAGGATGGGCACATTCTCCTTGGCCTCGACCGCCTGGTGGAGGCCGTCGGACCAGCGTCGCCCGGGCATGGTACGGCCGGTGAACTCGTCGATGATGACGATCTTCTCGTCCTCCACCATGTAGTTGACTTCGCGCTTGTACAGGTTGTGTGCCTTCAGGGCCTGATTGACGTGGTGCAGGTATTCGATGTTGTCCGCGTCGAAGAGGTTGCCGATGTTCAAGGATGATTCCACCCGATCCACGCCCTCTTCGGTCAGGGTGACCGTGAAGCCCTTTTCGTCGACGATGAAGTCAGTTTCCTTGCGCAGGCGCGGGATAATGGCGTTCACCTTCATGTACAGGTCCGAGGACTTTTCCGCATCCCCCGAGATGATGAGGGGTGTGCGGGCCTCGTCGATGAGGATGGAGTCGACCTCGTCGACGATGGCGTAATTCAGCGGGCGCTGGCAGTAGTCGTAGATGCTGAACTTCATGTTGTCGCGCAGGTAATCGAAGCCGAATTCGTTGTTCTGTCCGTAGGTGATGTCGGCCCGGTAGGCGGCCTGTTTTTCGCGGCGGGACTGGCCGTGGAGGGTGCTGCCCACGGAGAGGTCGAGGAAGTTGTAGATCTGTCCCATCCAGTCCGCGTCGCGCTTGGCCAGGTAGTCGTTCACGGTGACCACGTGGACACCTTTGCCCTCGAGGGCGTTGAGATATGCGGGCGACACGGCAACCAGGGTTTTTCCTTCGCCGGTTTTCATCTCGGCGATTTCGCCCCGGTGCAGGGTGACGCCGCCGATGAACTGCACATCGAAGGGCCGGATGCCGAGAGCGCGGAGGGAGGCTTCCCGCACGGTGGCAAACGCGTCGGGCAGGATGTCGTCGAGGGTGGCGCCGTTGGCGAGCATCTGCTTGAACTTCGCCGTCTGACCCCTGAGCTGGGCGTCCGTCAACCGTTTCATGGCGGCTTCGCGGGCGGCAATGGCACAGATGATCGGCCGGATTTTTTTCATTTTCCGCGCGTGGGCGGTGCCGAAGATTTTTTTAACGACGTTCAACATGGCAGTTCTGTTTTCTCTATTGTAATTGATTTCATTAACACCGGAACGGCGCCCGCAGGCCTGCGAAAGCTAATCCCCGCAGGATGGATTGGCAAGCTGAAAAAGGTCGCTGGACCGAGAACCCGGCTATTCGATTTCGGTGGGGATAAAGGCGCCGCAGGGGCAGTCCACGTCCACGGTGACGTCCCCTTCCTGAATGGATTCACAGGAGGCGCCGACCAGTTCGATCTGACTGACGGAATTCAACCGCCAGCCATCCGGGTCGCCGAGGGTCAGGGCGTCGTCGTTGACGGTCACGGTGCATTCGGCCTCCCTTCCTTCTTCCACTTCGCCCTGCAGGTTGAAGATGCAGGCCCGCACGCCGTTGATGATTTCGTCAAACGCCTGCGTCAGGGCCGCCTGATCCATGGCCTCGTAGTACGTGGCGCCGCTGTCCACGCCCAGCCCCGCATTTGCCAGGTCCTGGAAGTGGCCGTTCTCGTCCGCGGTGCCCACGCTGATGACATAGCTGAGGACGCCGCTGGCAAAGGCCGCTTCCACGGCGGCGACCGAGGCGTCCTGGGCCGCCTGATCCTGGGACTCGGGATTCGTGCAGGTGTCCGGCATGCCGTCGGTGACGAGGACGATGACCTTTGTTCCCGGCGTGGTGTCCGCGGCCAGATCCGCCGCCACGGCGTTGATCGCCTCGGAGGTGGGGGTGTTCTGGAGGGGCTCCGAGTTGTTGTACAGCGTGGCGATGGCGTCGTAGTTGCCGAGCCCCGGCGCGACCCCCGACAGATAGGGACACGGCTCGCTGTCCGTGGCGCCCGCGTACATGGTGAGGCCGAAACGGATCTCGTCGTCGAGGATGGATACGAAGCCGGTCTCCGGATCGACGAGGGCCTCCCGCGCCACGTTCCAGCGGCTGTCGCCGCCGAAGCCTTCGTTCATGCTGCCCGAACGATCGATGAGCAGCACCACCGTGGGGCTCTGGTTGGAGAAGTCCACGGTCGTGTCACCGCAGACGTCGGAATCCCCGTCGCTGTCCGAGTCGCTGTCCCCGTCGCTGTCCGAGTCGCTGTCCGAGTCGCTGTCGGCATCGCTGTCGGCATCGCTGTCCCCGTCACCGCCGCCGGCCTTGTCGTCGGAGCAGCCGGCACAGATGGCCGCCAGCAGGGCGCCCGTCAGCAGAATCCATCGAAACAGTGTCATGACATTCCTCCTTGTCGCATCCTGATGGATGCCGTGATAACGATGATGTCTGAATTCAATTCCATGATTACAGTGGCGCTGAAACCTGTCAACAGGGGAATCCCAAAAAACAAGTAATTAAATTCCAATTTAAGCTGGACAGCCGGGACTGCCCGTTTCTTATCATTGTCGCGTGCATTTTCTTCCGGGATGCCGGCGGTCCGGCAGATCGGGTACGCTGCGGACACTCATGGAAAAGAAGGAGTAAACACCCGATGACACGATTCTGGATGCTGATTGCTCTCCTCTGCGCCGCCTGCGCGGAGGTGACGAATTACGGCGCGCCGGCCGGGGATACGGACTCGGCGGACACGGACACGGCCGACACGGGCGCGGATACAGATGCGGATACGGACGCGGATACGGACGCGGATACGGATGCGGATGCAGATACGGATGCGGACCGCGACGGGGACAGTGACTCTGCCACGGAACCACTGGACACTGCCTCTGCGGACACGGATGCGGACACGGACGAGGATACCGGTTCGGAAACGGAGACGGAACCGGCCGGGGTCTGCACGCCGTCAGATACCCGCTGTGTGAGTGGCTCTCAACAGACGTGTTCGCCCCTCGGGGAGTGGGGCGAAGATGTCGTGTGCGACTATTTCTGCGACGGCGTGGCCGGAGAATGTGGTGGGGAATGCGAACCCGATGATCGGGAGTGCGAGGACTGGAACACGCCCCGGAAATGCAGTGCCGCATTTCTGTGGGAAACCCAGACGGACTGTACCTGGGTGTGCAACAGCGCCACCGGACTGTGCGGCGGGGAGTGCATTCCCGGGGACAAATCCTGCAATGACAGAGTTCCGCTCACCTGCGGCACCAACGGCTACTGGGAGAGCGGCACCGCCTGTGCTGATCTCTGTGAGCTGGGTATCTGCTACGACGACACGGACACCAACGACACGGACACGGGAGGCGGCGGCGGCGATTTCTCCGTGACGGCGGGTTATACGACCAGCGGGTCCTGGCACGGCTACATCTGGTTGTCGTTCAGCGCGGGGAGCTCCATGGAGCCGTCGTCCCTGGAAACCTATACGGGAACGGGCCCCATCTGCGTGAGCGGCGAAGTGGGCGCATCCTACGACGACACGGCGATTCTGGGGTTCAACATCAACCAGGAAAGCGGCGAGACCGCCGTCGGCACCACGGGCCCGGCGGGAACCGGTGTTTATGTGGATGTGACCAATACGGGTGGATCGACCCTCCGGGTACAGGTGCAGGGCCCCACCGGCGCATCGAACCCGGACGATCGCTGGTGCAACCCCATCACCATCGACGGCGGTCAATCGTTCACCTGGGCCAGCTTCAACACCGAATGCTGGGTGGGCGGCAACGGCGCCGCCTACGACAGCGAACCCCTCACCGCGGTCATGATTCAGGTGCCGGGCACCCCGGACGGGACGACCGCCTACAGCTTCTGCCTGAACGACATCCACCCCATCGAGTAAATCGATCCATTCATTCCATTAGAAATGTACCCGGAGTGGACTATGATCCCCGACATTGAAAAGTTTCTTTCAACTTCGTGCCGGTGCGATATCGCGCGGCACATGAACGGAGGACAACGATGAATACAACGAAATTGACAGGACTGTTGATCGCGACCATGGCGGTGCTGGCACTGGTGGGCTGCAAGAAGGATGACGGGGGCAGCAGTCTGGACGCGGACACGGACAGCGATGCGGACACCGACGCGGATACGGATGCGGACACGGATTCGGATACAGATGCGGACACGGACAGCGATGCGGACACGGATTCGGATTCCGGAGACACAGACACAGCAGAAGGATGCTTTGCAGATGGACGACCATTGGCAGAAGACACCATTGCCGGCGGATATATGGACAATGGTGTGTGGGCCGGCTATGCATGGACCGCCGCAGAAGGAACGAATACAGAAACTGGAGAAAGTGTGATTGAACCGATCGATTTTTCCGAAGGCGTTGCAGGGGAGGCGCTCTGTGCCTGCGGTAGAGTGGTGACAGATCTGGATTCCGAAGGAAATGTCACGCGCAAGGGCAATGCAATGATCGGTTGGAATTTGAATCAGGCACTGTCCACGGAAGAAGATACAGAACCGGCACCGCAGGGCAACGTCACCCCCGAAGGGGATGGACTCTTCATACATGCGCGCACAACAACTTCCCTGCGCGTTCAGATTCAGACAGTGAACGGGGGCACCAATCCGGATGAACGCTGGTGCTACGCATTCAGTTCGATCGAACTGGAACAGCTCGAAACCGAAGGCGTGCGCGTCCCGTGGGGATCATTCAACACAGAGTGCTGGGCTGGTGGTGACGGCGTGGATTATGCAGGCGAGGAGATTTCCACTCTGATCCTCCAGGTTTCGGACATTCCGCTGCGGTCGGGCGTAGTGACATTTGAAATGTGCCTCATTGATGTCTCGACCTATGAAGGGGAAGATACCGAAGACACGGAGACCGAAGACACGGAAACCGAAGACACGGAAACCGAAGACACGGAAACCGAAGACACGGAAACCGGGGACACCGATTCCGCCAAGTGATTTTCTGAGCCTCTTTTCCCTTTTCACCCTACACTGTTTCACCCGGGTCGTTTTTTAACCATCGACCCATGGAGGTTCCCTTGCGAATGCATCTGATTGTGACATCGGCGATTTTTCTTTTCCTCACCGCCTGCGGGCCCAAGGCAGAGCCCTCCGGAGAACCGGTGGACACCCAGCGGACCTGGAACACGGACAGCGACGACACGGATACGGCGGATTCGGACACGGCAGACACGGATACGGCGGATTCGGACACGGTGGATTCGGACACCGTCGCCGACTCGGACATCTTTGCCGTCAAGGATGGCGGGTACATCATTGCCGGTCCCTGGCACGGCTATTCGTGGGCCCGCGTCACCGGCGACGACAGCACCATCGACCCGACTTCCTTCAGTGACCTGGAACCGGGGAACGGCCCGTTGTGCGCCAGCGGCATCGTGGGCGGCATGGCCAACTGGAGTGGCAGCGCGCTCATCGGGTTCAACCTGAACCAGGACGAAGACGGGGAAGACGCGGCGGTGAATGCGGTGGAAGTGCAGCCCGGCGGCCTGCGGGTCAACATCTCCAACCCCGGCGGCACGGAAGTGCGCATCCAGGTCGTCGGCAGCACGGGAGGCGCCGTGGAATCCGACCGCTGGTGCTTCGTTGTTTCCAATTTCAACGAACACGTCATTCCCTGGACGAGCTTCAATACCCACTGCTGGGACAACGGCGGCGAATACTATGCCGGTCAGCCGCTCACGGCGGCGGCGGTGCTCGTTCCCGGCCACAACGCACTGGACCGGCCTTATGAGGTCTGTCTGGAGGACCTGCGGCCTGTCGTTGATGAAGACGGCAGCTTTGAACTTCCCGAAGATACGGAGGCGGATACGGGTGGTCCCATCGATACAGACCTGATCCCTGAGGACTGGAACACTGGCTTCGTGGGCGCCCACGGCGCATTGCAGGTGGACGGCGCGGTGCTGGAGGATGCAGCCGGCGACCCCATCGTGCTGCGGGGGCTCTCCCTTTTCTGGAGCCAGTGGGAAGGCGATTTCTACAATGCGGAGCTGGTCAACTGGCTGGTCACCGACTGGAAAATCAACGTCATCCGGGCGTCCCTGGGCATCCGGGAAATCGACGGATACCTGGTGCGCCCCACCGAGGAGATGGCAAAGATCACCACGGTGGTGAACGCGGCCATCGCCGAAGGCATCTACGTCATTATCGACTGGCACGCCCACGAGGCGGACAAGCATCCGGTGGATGCGCGGGCGTTCTTCGAGGTCATGGCGCAGATTTACGGGGACTATCCCAACGTCATTTACGAAGTGTGGAACGAGCCCCTGCAGGACGCGAGCTGGCGCTCCGTCATCAAGCCCTATGCCGAATACGTCATCGAAGGCATCCGGCAGTACGATCCGGACAACCTCATCGTCGTGGGAACGCGGAGCTGGTCCCAGGAAGTGCGCGAGGTGCTGGGACTGGAAATCGACGATCCGAACGTGGCCTACACCCTGCATTTCTACGCGGGTCAGCACGGCGTGGGGCTCATGAGCGGCGCGGACATCGCCATTGCCAACAACCTGCCCCTCTTCATCACCGAGTGGGGCGTCTGGAGTTCGGGCTACATCGACGACGACTACAACAATGAGGTGGACATGGCCGACCTCTCGCCGTGGCTCGACTGGGCCGATGAAAACGGCCTCTCCATGTGCATGTGGTCCGTCTCCGACAAGGACGAACCTTCGGCCATCGTGAAGCCCGGTTCGTCACCGCAGGGCAACTGGACCGCAGACGATCTGACCACCATCGGCACCCTCATGCACGGCATCTTCAACGAGTGAACGTCCATTCTGCCTGCGCAGCCCCTGTCCTTGTGATATGAAGTAGACATCAACGGAAAGCCGGATGGACGATGCGGGACATCGTCAGATGGAGGTTGCGCCATGCAGTGGATACTCGCTGGAATGCTGTTGCTCCTGTGTGCCTGCAGTGACAAGGCGGGCAGCGGAGGAGACGGGGATGCGGACACGGATACCGACACGGATGCCGACTCCGATGGGGACACCGACTCCGACGGGGACACCGACTCCGATACCGACGGTGACACGGACAGTCCGCCGGACTGCACGCCGGGGTGCACTGTTGACTGCGAACAGGGATGCTTCGACATGGGTGACTGCACATCGACGGAAACCCTCGATGTCCTGGCCAATGTGGAAACCGCCGGGGTGACGTTCAACGGGGCGTCTTCCGACCTGACCCTGTATTACCGCCCCGCGGGACTGGAAACCTGGTTCAGGGGTCCGGATGCCGTCGTTCTGCCGGACAGCTCCACGGCTGGTTCGCTCTTTCATCTCGCGCCCGAGGCGCCGTATGAGGTCATGCTTGGAGACAACGCCGCCTGCGGAACATTTGTGACGCAGCCCGTCGACCCGGAATACACGACCACGCGGCAGCTGTATGTGGACGCGGCGGCTGATGCGGGGGGCGACGGCTCCGAAGGTGCACCGTTTTTCACCATTCAGGATGCGGTGGATGCAGCGGCCGCCGGGGACGACATCCTTGTGGCCGCCGGTGTCTATCACGAACAGGTGAGCGTCACATCCAGCGGTGCACCGGGACACTACATCCGCCTTCTCGCGAGGGACGGTGCCATCCTCGACGGCACCTCGCCGGATGCGGCAACGGTAACGTGGACGCCGGTTTCGACAGACGTCTACTCCACGCCATGGAGCGATGACGTCACCTATCTGGCGCGGGACGGCGTTCGATCCTACCACTTCGGCTCCCTGGACGCGCTGACCAGCGGCACGGGCAACGGCGACGTGCCCATCGACGAAGGATGGTTCATCGACGGCGGACTGCTGTACGTGCGCTGTCTCGACGACCCGGACGGGCACGCGTTTCAGATTGCGGACCTGGCTGTTGGATTCGCCCTCGATGGCGTGCAGTACATCTGGATCGAGGGGTTCGAGGTCCGCTTCTTCGGGGCAACGGAATATCCCAAGGGCATCGACGTGCGGGATTCGAACCACGTGGTCATCCGCAACAACCGGATTTCCGAGGTGAGCTCCCCCATCTGGGTGCGGCGCGCCTCGGCGGACGTGCGTGTGGAAAACAATACCATCCATCAGAGCGCGGTGCCAAACTGGCCCTGGGATGCCGTGAAAGGTACCGACCACGAGAACACGGCCATCCAGTTGAGCGGAACCCGGGGCGCCATTGTCACCGGCAATCAGATCCATTCCATTTTCAACGGCGTGGGAACCGGTAGCTTTGATGACGACATGAACCCGGACATCTCGTTTGACGTGGACGTATACCGCAACCGGATGCGGCTTGTCACCGATGACGGCATGGAGCCGGAAGGGGCCTGCATCAACAACCGGTTCCGGGAAAACGTTGTGGACACCGTGCACAACGGAGTGTCGCTGGCGCCCATCACATATGGTCCCGTCTGGGTCATCGGCAATCGGTTCACGGACTATGACCAGAGTGGCTTCAAGGTTTCCAACGATTCGAGCGGCGCCGTGTTCCTGTACCACAACACCTGTTTCACCGATCAACAAGAACAGAACGGCATGAATGCGTCCGGATACTTTGAGAACATGGTCTTCCGCAACAACATCGTGCGCGGTACGCGGTATGCGGTGGAAATCACATTCGAAACCGGGTTGAACGATCTGGACTATGACAACTTTTTCACCACCTCCGGCGCGCCTCGCTTCAAATGGGACGATGTGCGGTACGACACGATGGCCCTGTGGTGTGAGGCGACGGGGCTCGAATGCCATGGACGCGACGGCGACCCGGGACTTTCTGCGGATGGCACGTTCACCCTGGAGGAGGGCAGCGGCAACATCGACGCGGGTGTGCATATCTACGGCATCAACGATGGCTTTTCCGGCACGGCGCCGGACATCGGATATCTGGAGTACGGCAGCACCGGCACCCTTCCCCTCCCTTCCGACGAATAACAATCCACCATTGCTGGGAGTGATGTTTTGCTGAGGTTGGCGGCGGAGGATTTTCGGATGAATTGATCCGGTTTGCCGGGGCGGGCGAGGTGTTCGGAGTGCAATTCGTGAAAATTCGACGGGGCAGGAGGCGGGCAGGTGAGCAGTTTTTCGTCACAGCGCAGACCTCGCCATCGCGCGGTCGTTTCATCGCCGGGTTCGACGTGATGTGGTGGCTGCGGCGCTCTACGCCGCCAGTTCAATGAGCGGCGGCCGACACGAGCCCACGGGGAATTCCACGTAGTAGTTGCCGGCACGGTACGCGGCAGATGCCAGCCAGTACGCGGCCAGGAATTCCTTCAGCTCCGCTTCGAACCGCGCGGCGAGC
>JAKQNG010000052.1 GCA_029565915.1 Deltaproteobacteria bacterium | reverse complement strand
AGGTCTTTTCTTGGGTTTTGGGCTGCATCAAATCACCAGCTTTTCGGGCCGATCGGCGGTTTCATGGTGATTTGATCACGAATCACAACGAAAAGATATCAATCTTCCCGGGGCCTTTGCGGTTTTTCAGGGACGACTATGGGTAATTCTTGCGGTTGCGATAATTGCCATTACTGGAGGGTGGGGTGTGCTATTGAGGGAAAATAGTAATAGAGGTCAGCATATTGTTAGGCGTCAGCGGTATCATTCCAATGGTCAAACTCTCGATAAAACAAATTTCAGGGCAGACCGACGAAGGTTTTTGGCTGAAAGTTTGCGACAAGCAGCGATTCGATCCCGCAATAGGACGTTAGAAGATAGAGACGAAGAACTATTGTCCACGAATGATTTAGATCTGTTGCCAGAGGAAGCGGCATATTTGATGGCACGTAAGCGGGCAATTGAACCTTACCTTTTAAAGCAGTCCCCGATTCTCCTTCAAGAAATGATAGATGAGCAGCAACAGAATCCCGGATGGAGAATGAGAATTGAAAACTATATGGGAAAACTCCTGACAGAAGAGAAGTTTGCGGGAACAGCGCTAGTGGAAGTCGATTGTCGGACAAGTTTGTGCAAAATGGAATTGCAGCATAAGACGGTATCGGATTTTGAATTGTTCCGTGACCAAGCAGCGACAGAAGGACCTTTGGATACAGATCAACATGGGAAACCAGAGTTTCTAGAAGATGGTTCGGTCATGTCCACAATGTATTTTGCTCGCGAGGGTGGCGACCCTGAGCCGTTTGAGGAGATGCACGAACGGCTATATTCGATGGTACTTGATCATAAATTGGTACCAGACAGTTCTTCGGCTGAAAAAAATGTGGCTTCTCAATTCTAATGCGTAGCAGTTGCATTTGCCTCCCACCGTAAAAGATGCTTTTATCCCCGGCGTGAAAAAGAACTTTCTGACCAGGGCGATTTTTTTTCTGGCGTGTGTCGTCGATGCGTTCTTCCGGGCGCTCCGGTTTGCCGGCCTGAAGGTGATCCACCGGGTGGGCGAATTCAGCTCCATCCCGTTTCCCGTGGTCGGAGACGGGAAATCCGACGCGCAGACGGGGAAAGGGCGCCATGCGCATCGGAAGCTCGACGTGATTCTGTCCCACATGCCGGCGGATGTGCACCGGATTGTCGATATCGGCAGCAACAACGGATTCTACGCCATCGGACTGGCGCAACGCGGTTACAGCGTTCTCGGCTATGAACCCGTTGCGCGGTTCGTGTCCGGCGCCAACCGGATTCTGGAGTGGTATGGCATTCAGAACGTCAGCTTTTTCCAGCAGGGAATTGACCGGGAGAACGCGGGGCATCTTTTCGCATCGGATGTCACCCTTGTCCTGTCGGTTTTTCACAACTGGGTGAGGCTGGACAGCTGGGACGGCGCCATCGACATTCTTTCGGGCATCTGGGGCAATACCCGCCGCGCCATGTTCTTCGAACTGGCCGACACGCTGGACAACCGGTTCATCGCTTCATTTCCCACCATGCCGGACATGGGCGGGACCACCGCCGAATGCACCGCCTTCATCAAGGAGCAGATCCTCGGTAGGCTGGAAGGCGCCCGGGTGGAATTCATCGACATGATGCCCACGGACTACATCAACGGGTCCGCCCGGCACCTGTTCATCGTTCATCGCATCTGAAGGACGGACAATGGAAACCGCGCTGGCGCGACGAGTCCGGGAGCTGGGATATGTCCTTGACCGGACGCTCATGGACAATCCGCGCAAAGGGCAGATCACGGCGCTGATGACCGCGTCGGACAGCCGGCGGGTGGTGGTGAAATGGGTCGTCAACCCCGGGACGGGCGCCGCCTGCGGCCTGTTGAAGGAGATCCGGTTCTACCGCTCGGCGGGGCGTTCCCATTGCGCTGTGCCGATTCACGTGGAGGACGATCTGCTGGTGCTTGCATACGTGGATTCGGTGCCGCTCCGCCGGTGGCTGCGCACATACCTCGATGCGCATCCGGACGACCTTGTGGCGCCGGATTTTGCCGCCGTAATGGACCGGTACGGCGATCTTCTGGAAGAGTGGTATGGACAGGTGCCGTTTGTGTTTTCGGCGGACACCCGGACCTCGCTGGCCGCGATGATGAATCGATTGATGAACAGCGGTCCGTCCGACGCCCGCGGCGGGGTTCTGGAGCGGGTCGCGAATCGACTGCTGTCCTGGCCGGCCAGACTGATGCTGGCGTTGCAGACCCGGCGATGGTCCGTCACGGAATCGGAAAATGCGGTTCCGGTGCACGGCGATCTGCACCTCAACAACCTGCTCGTGGCAAAGGCTGACAGCCGGATGCTGGGGATGCTGGCCGTTGACTGGGAAACCGTTCAGGACGGATCGCCCCTGCTGGATCTGCTTTACAGCAGCGCGATGATTCGCGCCCTGCTGGATGGACGCCCCCGCCATCTCGACTGCTTGGACGAGGCGGTATCGCGCCTTGCAGACCGATGGACGCCCGGTCAGAAGCACCTTTTTGATTTTTATTCAGAATCGTTTGCACTGGCCGTATCGATCAACCGGCGTTTTCTGCACCGGGTGTCGGGCCGGACAATTGCGGGACGGATGGCGCTGTTCCCGTGGCGCTTTGCTCGACGCCGGATCAGTCCGCGCTGAGGGTGGCGATGATGCCGATGGTGGCGGACAGAAACACGGGGCCTGCTCCGGTGGGGATGGCAAGGGCGAGTTCGTTGATCAATTCCAGGTTCTCCGTCAGCTGGACGTTGTAGCCGATGGCCGTGCTGCCCGGCGAAACGGTGGTTGCGCCGGTGTCCGGTTCGTGGCGCACCTGCAGGGTCCAGAGGGCCAGCAGCTGGTGACCGTCCGCCGGTGTGACATGGACGCCCGCAGCCACATCGGTCTGCGTGAACCGCCCTTCATCGGTCATCGACCGGGGACCGGGTGCGATGGACGCGGGGGCCCCGCAGAGGCTCTGCTGCACCACGAGGAACAGACCGGCGCCGCGGAAGTCCAGGTTCAGCTCCACCCCGGCGGCGGTGGTCAGCCGGGGCTCCGGATGGGAGAGGGACAGGCCCGCGAACCAATCGAGGTCGAATCGGCGGGTGTCGACGGCCGTACCGAAGAGCCCGCCTCCGAAGCTGCCCTGCGGCGCAGTGAGGTGTCCGTCCCCTCCGGCGGCGCCGTCCAGATATCCGGACAGGCGGGACGTGATGCCCGCTCCCAGGAGAAATGCGCCCTGCAACACCATGTCCCGGGATGCCCGTCCGATGCCGTCGGCGCCCAGGTAGAATTCCGCATCCGAGAGGCCCGGGGCGAAGGGTTCGAGGGTGTCCACGGCGAGGGCGCTGCCGCAGAAGAGAAAGCAGGCGACCAGCGCGGGAAAGAGAAATGGCGGATGAGTGTCCGGTTTCATTGGTAGGCTTGTCTGCCAGCAGAAGGACGGACTGTCAAGCGATTCCACTGGACGGCTGCTTCTTATTGTCGTATGGTTCCTATTAAGAAATGCGCAGAACGGAACAGAAAACGGTCCCGGAACCGGGAGCGGACGAGATCGCCCGCCGGGTGGAGCGCTTCTGCGCGGCGGCGCGGCGCAGTGGACTGCGGGTCACGCGGCAGCGGCGGGAAATTTTTGCCTGTCTGGCGTCCAGCGTCGATCACCCGGACGCGGAGACGGTCTTTGCGGCGGTGCGGAAAACGCTTCCGGACATTTCCCTCGACACGGTGTACCGCACCCTGCGGATGCTGTGCGACGAAGCGCTGGTCACCGAGGTGTCCAGTCGCAGCGAGACCATGCGCTTCGATCCGAACATGGAGCCCCATCACCACCACGTCTGTATCCGCTGCGGGCGTATTGCCGATTTCACCGATGCCCGTCTCGACGAGCGCTCCCTCGGACAGGCCGCCCGGCCCCTGGGATCGGTCATCGCGGTGCAGGTGGTGGCAAAGGGCGAATGCCGCGATTGCGCAAAAACAGTTGCAACAAAGTCGGGTTCCTCCAGCGCGAGGCCCGGATTGCCGGAAGGCAGAAAGGACAGGAAATGACTGAAAAGAAACTCACCAACAACGTCGGCGCCCCGGTGGCGGACAACCAGAACGCGATGACAGCCGGGCCCCGGGGGCCCATGCTGCTGCAGGACGCCTGGTTCCTCGAAAAACTGGCCCATTTTGACCGGGAGGTGATTCCCGAGCGGCGGATGCACGCCAAGGGATCCGGCGCTTACGGCACCTTCACGGTCACCCACGACATCACAACGTACACAAAGGCAAAAATCTTTTCGCAGGTGGGAAAGAAGACCGACCTCTTCGTGCGCTTTTCCACCGTGGCCGGAGAACGGGGCGCCGCGGACGCGGAGCGGGACATCCGGGGCTTTGCCATCAAGTTCTACACGGAGGAGGGCAACTGGGATCTGGTGGGCAACAACACACCCGTGTTCTTCCTGAAGGATCCGTTGAAGTTCCCCGACCTGAACCACGCCGTCAAACGGGATCCGAAGACGAACCTGCGCAGTGCAAAGAATAACTGGGACTTCTGGACGTCGTTGCCCGAGGCCCTGCACCAGGTGACCATCACCATGAGCGAACGGGGCATTCCCGCCTCCTACCGCCATATGAACGGCTACGGCAGCCACACCTACAGCCTCATCAACGCAAAGAACGAGCGCTTCTGGGTGAAGTTCCACCTGAAGACGCAGCAGGGCATCCGCAACCTCACGGACGCGGAGGCCGAGGCGGTGATCGGAAAGTGCCGCGAAAGCCACCAGCGGGATCTGTTCGATGCCATTGAGAAGAAGGACTTTCCCAGATGGAACGTGAAGATTCAGGTGGTTCCCGAAAAGGACGCCGCGAAGTTTCCCTTCAATCCGTTCGATCTGACCAAGGTCTGGCCCCACAAGGACTATCCGCTCATTGACGTGGGCGTGCTGGAGCTGAACCGGAATCCGGAAAACTATTTTGCCGAGGTGGAGCAGTCCGCCTTCAATCCGGCGAACATTGTTCCGGGCATCGGATTTTCGCCGGACAAGATGCTGCAGGGACGCCTGTTTTCCTACGGCGATGCCCAGCGCTACCGGCTCGGCGTCAATCACCACCTCATTCCCGTCAATCGGGCGCGCTGTCCGGTGCACGGCTATCACCGGGACGGGGCCATGCGGGTGGACGACAATTACGGCGCCACCATCGGTTACGAGCCCAACAGCGAAGGGCAGTGGAAGGAACAGCCCGATTTCCGCGAACCGCCCCTGTCGCTGGAAGGCGCCGCCGACCACTGGAACCACCGGGAAGACAACGATGACTACTATTCCCAGCCGGGCAACCTCTTCCGCGCCATGAGCCCCGCCCGGCAGCAGGCCCTCTTCGAGAATACGGCACGGGCCATGGGCGACGCGCCCCTCGAGATCAAGCAGCGCCATGTGGCCAATTGCACGAAGGCGGATCCGGCCTACGGCGCCGGCGTGAAAAAAGCCCTCGGCATCTGACCCTTTTCTGATACCGTTCAACAGACACAACTGCCCAGCCGCTGTCGGCTGAGAAGCGAAGGAGAATTGAATCATGGGAACCAGAGGACGCGAAATTGTCGCCATGGATGTGGAAGAGCTGCTGAAGCTCCTCAACCAGGCCTATGCCAGCGAGTGGCTCGCCTATTACCAGTACTGGCTCGGCGCGAAGCTCATCAAAGGGCCCATGAAGGACGCGGTGGCCGCAGAACTCAATCTGCACGCCACCGAAGAGCTGGCCCACGCCACGCTCCTCGCCACCCGGATCGTTCAGCTCGGCGGCACGCCGGTACTGGCTCCCGAGGGCTGGGCGAAGGTGAGCCCCTGTCCCTACGATGCGCCGGCGGATCCCTATGTGGCCGTGCTCCTCGATCAGAACATCGCCGGCGAGCAGTGCGCCATCTCCACCTACAAGGCGCTGATGGATACCACGAAGGACAAGGACATGGTCACCTACAACATGGCCCTCACCATCCTGCAGGACGAGGTGGAACACGAGGAGGATCTGCAGGGACTCCGCGAGGACCTCGATCTGATGACGGCGAGGGGCAGTCGGTAGGCGCCATGAGCGGTCTGTCCCCGCAGGGAGGTGAGCGATGAAGAAGATGGTGCTGTTTGCCATCGGGCCTGATCGGCCGGGGCTGGTATCGGACATTTCGGGTGTCATCCACGGCGCCGGCGGCAATCTGGAGGACAGTCGCATGGCCACCCTGTCCGGCGATTTCGCGCTCCTTGTGCTGTTTTCCGCACCGGAGGAAAAGCTGGTGGCCATCGAGGCCGGCTGTCGCGCGCTGCAGGAGCGCCTGTCCATCACGACCCACCTGAAGGAAGCGAGTGCGCCCCTGACAAAGGAGAAGGGCCCGGTCCATGCTTTCACCGCCACGGGACATGATCAGCCCGGCATCGTACGGCGCCTGACGCAGGTGCTGGCCGCCCACGGCGCCAACGTGGTGTCCATGGATACGTCCCTCGTGCATCTCGCCTTCCACGGCACCCCCATGTTCAAGGTGAAGGGTCGCCTGTCCTTTGCGCCCGACAGCGACATGCGCGCCCTGCGCCACCAGCTGGAAGACGTCTGCGAGGACATGGAACTGCTTCTGGAGTTTGAACCCTACTGAAGGCCGGTGACGATGATGGACGGACCTCCAAGAAGAACCGCAATCGTGGCCACGCTGGGTCCGGCGATCCGCAACGCGGACATGCTGCGCGCCCTGGTGGCTGCGGGAGCGGATGTATTCCGCCTGAACTTCTCCCACGGCGATCACGAAACGCATCGCCGGAATGTAGCGCTCATCCGGGAGGTGGAAGAAGAAACGGGCAGGCCGCTGGGAATTCTGGCGGATCTGCAGGGACCCAAGATCAGGACCGGACCCACACCGGACGACGGGCCGGTTTTCATCGCATCGGGCGCGCAGGTCACGTTGACGTCCGGCGACGACGTGTGCTCCGCAGAGGCGATCACGGTTGACTATCCGCATCTGGCCCGGGAAATCGAACCGGGCATGGCGGTGGTGATCAACGACGGCGCCATCCGCCTCCGCGTGGACCGCGTGGACCCGGCCTCTAACGCCATTGCCTGTACCGCCCTGAACAGTGGTTCGTTTTCATCCCGAAAGGGCGTCAACCTGCCCCGTGTGCCCCTGCGCATTCCGGCGCTGACGCAGAAGGATCGGGCCGACCTCGACTTCATCGTGCAACTGGACGTGCAGTTCATCGCCCTGTCCTTTGTCCGTCGTGCGGCCGATGTGGCCCTGCTGAAGGAAGTCATCGGTGATCGCCGGTCGGATATCCGCATCATCGCGAAAATTGAAAAGCCCGAGGCTGCGGACGCGGTGGACGAAATTCTTGCCGTCGCGGACGGCATCATGGTCGCAAGGGGCGATCTGGGCGTGGAAGCGGCGGCCCACGAAGTGCCGATTATCCAGAAGAACCTCATCCGTCGCGCGGAAGCCGTTCGGAAACCGGTTATCGTGGCCACGCAGATGCTCGAATCGATGATGGAACACCCGCTGCCCACCCGGGCCGAGGCCTCCGATGTGGCCAATGCAATTTTCGATGGCGCCGATGCGGTCATGCTGTCAGGCGAAACGGCGGTCGGTGCCTGGCCCGCAGAAGCCGTACAGATGATGTCAAAAATCGCCTGCACCGCCGAGCAGAGTGAGTACCTCCGCCCGATCCGGCTGCAGGATCCGGACACGACAACCGTTTCTTCCCGGGCCCTGTGCGACGCGGCCGCCCGGGCCAGCGCCGAGCTGTCCCACCTGCCCATCTGCGTGTTCACCCTGTCGGGGGACACGGCCATCTACGTGTCGAAGCTCCGTACGCCGGCGCCGGTTTATGCGTTTTCGCCGGACCTGCAGGTCCTCCGCATATTGTGCCTGGCCGGCAACGTCACCGCTTTTCAGATTCCCTTTGCCACCCATATCGACGACCTGGTGGCGGATGCCGAACAGATCCTTTTATCGCGCGGCCTGCTGCACAGCGGCGATCGGATGGTTGTCGTCAGTGGAACCACCCCTGCGCGGGGCGCCGCCAATTACATGCAGATCCGGCAGGTGGGCAACCGTTGACCGGCCCGGGCCGGCTCTCAATCATCGCTCAGAGTGATTTTTACAGGCCGCCATAAGGAGATGAGAAGCGCAGCGGTTGCGCAGGAGATGAGAAGGTGGTGCAGGATTGGAGGCATCAATTCAAGAACCCTCTTTTCGGGCGATTCGAGCCATATTCATCTTGAAAAAATGGAGTTGTATTCCCATAATTATAGACATGGACTACCTCTCCCGTACCATGGAAACCCGGATACTGGAGCTGACCCGGTACTTTCCGGTGGTGGCGATCCTCGGGGCGCGCCAGGTGGGGAAAACAACCCTGGTGGCACACCTGTCCATCGAAGGCCTGACCACGGTGACCTTTGATCCGGTGCAGGATGTGGGCGGTGCGCGGACGGATCCGGATTTCTTTTTGCAGAACCGCAGGCCGCCGCTCTTTCTCGATGAAATCCAGTATGCGCCGGAGCTGCTCGCCAGCATTAAACGACAGGTGGACAGGGAGCGCCGTCCTGGCCAGTTCATCCTCAGCGGCTCACAGAATCTCTCGGTTCTGAAATCGATATCCGAATCCCTGGCCGGCCGGGTTGCCGTGGTGGAGCTGCTGCCCATGTCATTTGCCGAGCTGCACCGGGATCCCGCCCGGAAGGGTGTGCTCGATGCGGTGGTGGGCGGGGATGAAAAGGCGATGGACGCCGTGCGGCATGCGGGCAGCGCCAACTGCCCCGGGCTGTTCGATGCGGTGGTCCGCGGCGGGTTTCCCGGCGTCGCGGCACTGCCTCCCCACCTGTGGGACACGTACTTCGCCTCTTACCGCCAGACGTACATCGAGCGCGATATCCGGACGGTCTCCGGGGTGTCGTCCCTGCAGACCTTCGGCCGGTTCTTCGGCCTGCTGTCCGCGCTGACCGCGCAGGAGATCAACCGGGCGCAACTGGGACGGGAGCTCGGTGTCGACAATAAGACCGCTGCCGCCTGGGTGGACATTGCCTTGTCCACCTACCAGTGGCACGAGATTCCCGCGTATTCGCGAAACGCCATCAAGCGCATCGCCGGCAAACCGAAAGGGTACTTTGTCGACACTGCCCTGGCATGCCACCTCCAGCGCATTTCCGGAGCGTCCCATCTCGAGGATCATCCGCTGGCGGGAAATCTGTTCGAGACCTTTGTGGTCAGCGAAATCATGAAGCGCATCGCCGTCTGGCCAACGCCGCCGGGGCTGTATCATTACCGGACCTATGCCGGCGCTGAGGTGGATCTGATTCTGGAACGGAACGGAACACTGCACCCGGTTGAGATCAAGATGACCGCCAACCCGTCAAGACGGGACCTGTGGGGCATCGATTCCCTCAAGGAGACCTTCCCCCGCGTCCGATTCGGCGGAGGCCTGCTCATCTGCGCCGTTCCGGACGTGATGCCCCTGCGGGAGGATGTGACCGCCGTTCCCTGGTGGCGCCTGTAGCGATTGAGCGTCGCGGCCGTTCTGAACGCGTGAGAAAGCGCTGCCCGGATGCGGGGAGTTGACGTATCATCCTGCCTGTGAATGGAGGCACCGATTCATGAACACCCCTTCCGGACGCTTCAAACTGTTCGGCCGCGGCGAAGTGCACCTGCACATCGCGCTGACAACTGTATTTGTACTGCTTCTGGCCACCTCATCCATCGCCGGGCTCACCTACACCTGGATGCAGATGTCCAGCGCCGCCCTGCGCACGGGCTGGCAGACCATGATGGAATCCAATCGCGGCGTCTATCGCAATGTCGTGCGGTACATCGGCGAAGCCAAGCGCAGCAGCACCGCCACGGAGTGGGCCCTGCGCGACATCGACCGCATCCGCGGCAACGAGGACCGCATCATTTCCATCCTTCTCGGGCAGATTCGCGCCCAGCGGGCGGTTTTTTCCGTTGCGGTCGCGGATGCGTCGGGCGCCATGGTGAGGGTGGGCCGGACGTACGACGAGCCCACGTATGCGGTGAAAAGGGACAAGGCGCTGCCGGCCGGCATCGAGTACCGGATTCAGCGGCTTGATTTCGAGGCCAGCCCGAAGTCGGAAACCTTTCAGTATCTGAACGCCGACATGGAAGTGGTGGAGGAGGAAATCCGGCCGGCGGCGGACATCACCGAAAAGCGCGACCCTCGCGGACGGCGCTGGTACGAGGAAGCGGCCCGCACGAAGAAAAACGTGTGGATGGACATCACCGTTTATCGAAACGGCGAATTCGGCACGTCGAACGCAACGCCCATCCTGAATGGGGACGGCACCGTGCGGATGGTGGTTTCGTCGTCCATCGTTCTGTCGCTCAAGGACGGCATTGCCTCGCGCCTCGATGTGGCCGAACACGGCGTCGCCTTTGTCATCGACGAGGACGGCCAGCTCCTCATGCATCCGGACCGCAGCCGGATCACGCAGTGCCCCGGGGACGATCAGTGCCGGTTCAACAAGGTGGGCGAAACCGGTGACCCCGCCCTGGCCGCCGCGTTCCGGGAATATCGAAAGAAGGCCGACCTGTCCCGGGCCGATAACACGCCCCGGCGCCTCAATTACCAGGAATACCGGTCCCGCATCAATCGGCTCGACGCGTCGCTCAGGAAGGCGTTTGACGCCCTCTACCACATTGACGAGCAGCATCATCGCATCCGGCTGCGCGAGAGTCCGTCGGCCGACGCACGTCGGCGACTGCCGGAGATCCTGACGGCCATCCAGTACACATACAACGTGCGTTTTACCAGCGGGGGAACGGACTACCTTGCCAGCTTCCACGGTTTTCCGGTGCGGTTCGGTAAACCCTGGATCGTCGGCACCATGGTGCCCGTTGATGATTTCGTGGGGCGCCTGACGCTGACGCTCAGGGAGGTGGCCGTGTTTTCGCTCGCCATGGTGATTCTGGCCATCGTCGTTGTCGTTCTCCTGTCGCGGCGGATCCTCCGGCCTCTGGCGCATATTTCCAGCGACATGGCGCGCATCCGGAATCTGGACATCGACGAAACGGTGACCCACACATCATTCTTCTACGAGATTGATCGCATCGGCATTTCGCTGGCATCCATGAAGCACGGGCTGAAGGCGTTCAGCAAGTTCGTGCCCGTCACTCTTGTGAAACAGCTCATTGCGCTGGAAGCGGGGGCCGAACTGGGCGGGGAAAAGCGCCGCCTCACCATGATGTTCTCGGACATCGAAGGCTTTACGACGATTTCGGAGAGCATGGAAACAGAGGCCCTGCTGCAGCACATCTCGGCCTACCTCGACAGCCTGACCACCATCATCCTCTGCGAGAGCGGCACGGTGGACAAATATATCGGCGACGCCATCATGTCCTTCTGGGGCGCGCCCATCCCGGATCCCGCTCACGAGGTGCATGCCTGCCGGGCTGCGCTGCTCTGCGTCCGGGAGTTGACCACTCTGAACGCGCGGTGGGTGGCCGAAGGAAAGCCGGCGCTGCACACGCGCTTCGGCATCTGCTCGGGCGAAGTCAGTGTCGGCAACATGGGTTCCCGCGAGCGGATGAACTACACGGTGCTGGGCGATGCCGTCAACCTGGCCTCCCGGCTCGAAGGCATCAACAAGTACTACGGCACGCGGATCATGGTGGGCGCGGCCACGCGGGAAGTGGTCAAGGAGCAGTTCCTCCTGCGACCGGTGGACGTGGTGGCCGTCAAGGGCAAGGTCCATGGCGTGGCGATCTACGAACTGCTGGCCGCACTGCCCGAAGACCCGTTGCTCGCGCCGTCCGACGAACAGCTCCAGTGCGCCCGATTAACCGAGCGCGCGTTCCAGGCCTATCTCGACCAGAAATTCGCGGAGGCGCTGTCCCTTTACCGGCAACTGGGCGAGACCTTCCCGGGCGATGGCGTTGCGGCACTCTTCTGCCAGCGGTGTGAAGAATACCTGAAGGCCCCGCCGGGCCCGGATTGGACCGGCGTGACCCACATGACCCGGAAGTAGCCGGCCGAAGAGGATGGATTCCGGGGGAAGGGCACCCCATCCGGGAAAGCGGAAATCATTCAGGAATCGGCGAATCCGGGATGCCGTGAAATTTTTTCCTGCCCGGCGCCTGTGGTATGGTCCATCGCAATGAAACGAATCTCGTCGATACTGTTTTGCGCCCTCATTGCCGCTGCCTGCGGTCCCGGCAAGCAGACCCCGGTGCAGGGCCAGAGTTCCGATGATGCGGTGGCCGGTCCGGTTCCTTTTTCCGGCGGCATCACCGCCCCGGAAATTCCCAACGTGCCCTTTACTATGGCCGGCGGCGGCCCGCGGCGACATCATCGCTCAACGGCGACCGGTCCCGTTCAGGAACCGGTGGTCCTCCACACCTTTGACACGGGCAACCGGGTATTCGCCTCGCCGGTCATCGGCCCGGACGGCACCGTCTACGTCGGTTCGGTGGACGGCACGTTCAACGCCCTGCGGAGCGACGGCACGCTGCGCTGGAGCTGGGTCTGCGAAGAACCCATCTTTTCGACCGCCGCCATTTCAGCGGGCGGCGTTGTGTACACCGGCTGCGATGACGACACCCTGACCGCCTTCACCGCGGACGGCGTGCGGCGCTTTTCCTACCCCGTCACCCACGACATGGATGCCTCACCCGTCATTGACGAAGACGGCACCATCTACGCGGGCGGGGACGGCCTTCACGCCATCACCTCGGGCGGTGCGCGGCGCTGGAAAGCCCTCACGGGCGGCCATGTGAACAGTGGTCCGGCGGTCCGATCGGACGGCGCTGTTGTCGTGGGCAGCCACGATCACCGGCTGTATGCATTTGATCGGGACGGCACGGCCCTGTGGGCCTTCGGTGCCGGCGCCCCCATCGAGGGAACGCCGGCCGTGATGGATAATGATGACGTCATTTTCGGCGCCGACAGCGGTTTCATCTATCGCATCTCCGCCAGGGAAGGGGGACTGCGGTGGAAATGTGACGCGGGCGGGGCCGTCAAGGGAGGCATCGCCGTTTCCGCGGACGAACAGACCGTGTACGCGGGCACCATGGCCGGGGACATTATCGCCATCGAAGCACAAAACGGTGCCCGCAGATGGACCCGTTCCACCGGCGGTCCCGTGCGGGCCACCCCCATGCTGGACGCCAACGGCCACCTCTTCGTCGGGTCCCGGGATCACCACCTGTACGGCATCGAAGCCGAAACGGGCGGCGTCCTGTGGCGCAAGGATCTGATGGCCGAAATTGATTCCACCGTGGCCCTCTATGGCGAAGGTCGGCTGGTGGTGGGTTGCGACAACGGCATCATCTACTGGCTGGGCCCCGCGCCAGGGGAGGCAACGCGATGAGCGATATCCGCATCCGCGCCGAACAAAGAGAAGAGCGGATCCTGTCTCCCCGGGCAGCCCGGGCAGCGGACTACAACGACACGCGCGCACAAACCGAAACGCCCTGCGACGTGCGCACCGCGTTCCAGCGGGACATCCACCGGATTGTCCACAGCAAGGCCTTCCGACGGCTCCGGGGCAAGACCCAGGTGTTTCTGTGGCCCGAAGGGGATCACTACCGCACGCGGATGACCCACTGCATGGAGGTGAACCAGATCGCCCGCACCCTGGCCCGGGCCCTGGACCTGAACGAGGATCTCACCGAGGCCGTGGCCCTGGGCCACGATCTGGGACACACGGCGTTCGGCCATGCGGGCGAAGGCGTGCTGTGCGAACTCCATCCCGACGGATTCCGCCACGAGGTCCAGTCCCTGCGCGTGGTGGACCGGCTGGAGCGGGACGGGACGGGGCTCAACCTGACCAGCGCCGTGCGGGACGGCATCCTCAACCACTCCAAAGGCGCGGGACCGCTGCTCGACGTCCCGGTCGCATCGCTGCCCAAAACGCTGGAGGGACAGATCGTGCGCCTCGCCGATCTGATCGCCTACATCAACCACGATCTGGACGATGCCCTGCGCGCGAAAATCATCGCCGAAGATGAACTGCCCCGGGCCACCGCCGCCATCCTGGGCAGCTCCACCTCCGGCCGCCTCACCTTCATTGTCACGGATATTGTGCAGCACACCCGGCAGAGCGATCAGGACCTGATTACCATGAGCCCGGCGCTGGCGGACGGTCTCGAACAGACGCGGGAATTCCTGTACCAGCGGGTCTACTACAATGATCAGGTGCACTGCGAGTTCCGCAAGGCCACGCGCCTCCTGTCGTCCCTGTGGGAATTCTTCATGGGGGACCTCAACCGGTTTTATGCCGAATACGCCCGCAATGCCCTGCGGGACGGCCCTCCGGAGGACGACGTGCGGGACTACATCGCGGGCATGACGGATGCGTTTGCGACCACGCTGTTTCAGAAGGTCTTCACGCCCCGCCGATGGTATATTTACTGACATGACGCGCGTCATTCTCCGGCTCGGACAATGGGTGCTGTACCTCGGTGTGCTGACCGGCTGCGGTGCCGAATGCGAAGTTCCCGGCGACTGCCGCGCCGGCGAAATCTGCGACAGCGGCCACTGCGCCATGCCGGAAATCACCCTGTCCACGGATTCGGAGGCGCCCGGCAATCCCCACGGCGGAGGCATCATCAGCGGCGACGGGGACACGGACTCGGACGGTTCGGACACGGTTCTGCCGGACACGGATACCGACACGGACACCCTGTGGGATACGTCCGGGTACGACGACTGCCGCACCGGCGATTTCCTCATTTACGATGTTCTGGATGTGGAGCTGCTGCTCAGCGCCGACTGCATTGTCGGGTCGCTCACGGTCCGCAGCGACACGCTGGCCGATATCTACCTGCCCAACCTGCGGTTCATCTCCGGCGATCTGACCATCCGCAACAACCCGGCGCTGCTGTCCCTCACGGATCTGTCCGCGCTCGAAAGCATCGGCGGAGAGCTATCCATCTACGGAAATCCGCTCCTCTCCTGCGGCGAAGCCTGCGACCTCCTCGGCCGTCTCTCCGTGGAACCCTTCGCCGTCAACGTGGAGGGCAACCTGAACGACTGCGTCCTGACGGACGATTCCTGCCTGTAGGGGCGCACCCCCGCGGACGCCCGCGGATTTTCGAAAACCGGCGGTCTGGGAAATGTCATCTGTCAAGGCCTGACGGCCCCATTTCCCCGTGAAGTCCATTCATCATCTCAAGGGTGCGATGATAGGGCATGAGCACAAAGTCATTGAAGGTCCGCCGCCGCGACCCTCCGTACACCACGAACCCACCTCTGCATCGGTTGCCCGCCACCTTTGAAAAGTACCCGAGCCCATGGTCGAAGGTGCGCGGATAGAATCCCTGGTGGAGGCGGGTGTCCGTGTCCGGTGAACCGCGAAAAGCTGCCGTTTCCGCGATGGTGAGGGGCAGGAGTTTCAAGACAGCGGTCCGTCCGGCGAGGCTCTGGGAGACGGCTGCGTTCAGGTTGAACTGCTGGCTTCCCGTCAGGATGAACAAGCCCGGCTCGTTCCGGTCGTCAACGATTCCCTGAATGAACGACAGCAGAAACGGCGCTCGCTGCACTTCGTCGAGGACCGCTCCATCAGGCAGGTCGAGGAGGTAGCCCTGCGGATCCGTCTGCGCGGCGAGGAGCTCGTCCGGGTTTTCGAGGGAACGATAGGCTTTGTCTGGAAACGCCATTTTCGCCAGGGTGGTTTTGCCGGACTGGCGAGGGCCTTCGAGGGTGACCACCGGGTACTGGGACGCCAGGAATTTCAGTTTTTTCTATGGCCCTTCGAATCGGCATGGGAAAACGGTGGTCCCGGCTTTTGCAAAATGCAAATACAACTTTATGAATTGTAAAATAATCTCGCTATTTGATTCTTTTGCCGGGGGTGGTGCGGGATGGATGGGTGCTGTGTTGCAACCCCAGCCCGCGCAGATCCTGCGCGGAATCGACGCAGGCACAATTGTTTAGAGCGATTCTGACGGGCCTCCGCACCGCACACCTTCTCCGATCCGATCACGCGTCTGCGAATTCCCTCAAAACGAAAACGACGCGCCGATGCCCGCGCCACCACGCACCGGAAACGGGCCGATGCTCTTCAGAGATACCGCGTTGGATGAATTCCAGCCCAACTCCTCCAGCACTTTTTTCGTCCGCTTCACGCGGGTGCCATAAATGCTCGCGATCACAATTCCCGGGACAATGAGAAGGGCTGCGGACGGATAAAATGAACACGACACAACTTCGCTGAGGAAGCCCTGCTCTTCCGAGCAACTGGAATCGTCCTCGGGTTCATCTTCGCAGGCTTTCATATCTGAAATAATGAGAATGGTTGCTACGATGGCAACGGTCGTTCCGATGGCAGTCAGATGGAGCCCCACCGCCATACCCATGTAGGATTGACGGAGCTTCCGGCGATATCGGTCCCGTTCGAAGTCCCGAAATGTCGAAAAGCGGTGCCGTTCTTCCAGATAGTCAGACCGATCGCGCTCGAGCCGTCTCCCATCCAGATGAGGTGCCAGGAAAGCCTCGGTCGCCAGGTCTCCAAGGGAATAAACAATCCCGTTCTCCTTTCGGGGCGAGCCATTCGTCGCGGTGGTGTCTGCGGCATTTGAAACAGTCGAGAGCTGCAGAAGAAGCAGAAAAACACTGAAACAGGCGATTGATCGATTCACAAATAATATCCTTCCAAGGGTGTCTTGTTGAAGAATATCGTACCCGCTTTGCCGGACGACGGCAGGAATTTTTCACGATGTTGTGAGGCCACGGGTGACATCCTGGCGCTGGAAGGATTCCCGCCTTCGCGGGAATGACCAAAGGCGGCGGAGGTAACGATTCGTCAACCCGCCGGGCTTCCGGCGAAAGCGGTATCCTGACCGCGTCACTCGTTGGCGCGGCAGGCAGGTGGGTGGTGTTTTCACAGGAGGAGGTGCGGTGCGGGTTACACGACGACAGAGATGAGAATGATGAGAATCAGCACGCCGATGCCGACGGCCCCCGCCATCGCATATTTTCTGGCGCTGTCATAGACGTCGGGGTCGTGGGCCAGCAGGGCCCGTTCGTACAGATCGTGGCGGGCCTGGGCATCGAAGTACAACCGGCTTTTCTGCTCGGCTTCCTTTGCCAGCGCCTTCAGGGCATCAGACTTGAACAGGCGGTTCACGAACACCACTTCGCCCACGGCCATCCACGCCTTCTGGGCCTGATCGGATTCGCCCCGGGCTTTTCCTTCGAGGGATTCCACGGCCAGGTCGTGTTCCTTTTTCGCGGTGTCCTTCTGCCGCCGGAAACCGACGATGATTTCGTTCTTCTGCGCAAGGGCCTGCTGCACGTCCGCGAGGGCCTTCTTTGCCGCTTCGTAGGGCGCGGCCAGGGCTTCGAGTTCCCGCCGCTCCGCGCCCAGTCGTTCCACGATAGGCGGCTGGCGATGGTCGATGTCGGCAATTTCCTTCAGGATCCGCTCCCGTTCCTCTTTGGGTTTCTGCAGGTCCGCGTAGTCTTTCTGGCGCTTTTCGATCAGCTCCCTGATGTTGCGCAGCTCGATTTCCGAGCGCTTGATCTTCGCGGCCAGGCGTTTGCTCTCGGTGTTCACCTGATCAAATGCCGACCGGGCTTTCAGCTCCTGCGCCCGGAACGGTTCACACTCGGCTTCCACCGCGGCGATCTGCGCGTCGAACTGTCCAGCGCGGCCTTCGTGGTCGGCGTCGAGCCGGTCCCGCTCTCCCTTGATGCCGGCCAGTTTACCGTCCGCTTCGATGGCCCGGTGCAGGGGGCGCTCCACGATGCTGTCATTCACGTTGTCCCGCCAGGACTGCCGGCCGAGCTGGGCCTTGGCGACATTGAGGGTCTCCCACGCTTCGTCTTTTTCCCGGCGCGCTGCCAGTTCTTCGGTTCGCAGCACACCACGGCGCTGGTACACCCGCCAGCCGTACTGCAGCGTGCCGACGATGCCGGGCGCCGGATCGCCGAATCCCGCCAGCTGCTTCACCGCAAACTCCCCCGCATTCAGAGCGGATGACTGGCCGCCTGCCGTCGGGGCTGCCGCCGCTGGAGGGGATGCCGCGAACGCCGGACCACCCCGGACTGCGCTGCCGGGCCCGGGTTCACCCAGTTGCGGACGCACCTCCACGTCGTCGGCAACGGATTCCAGCTCCAGGTGACCGATGACGTCGCTCGTGTCGTCGTTGAATTCCACGTCGCCGCCAATCAGCGCGGCGGATGGTTCCACCCGGGCGGCAACGGTTTTTGCGCGCACATCCACGGGGGGCGCCTGGCCCACGATGGTCCGGCCCGCGGGCGGCCGCTTGTCGGAAGGGGCCGGCGCGACGGGAAGCGCTGTCGATCCGGCTGCACCGAGGGGCGCACCGCAGTGGGGACAGGTGGGGGTGGTGCCGGCCGAAGGCTTTTTACATTTTGAACAGTAAATCATGAGTGCCGATTCTACACCGCGCCTTTTACAAGGGCGATGAATTTCGGCGGGAGGGCGGCTGCCGTTTCAGGAACGGTCAGAGCATCTCTTCCAGATCGACGAGTTGTTCCTGGATGTCGTAGTTTTCGATGGCCTTTTTTCTGGGCATGTAGTGAACGGGGCTGTTTCCCTGTATTTCGGCGGGCGGGTACATGTTCGTGTTGGTGTCGAACCGGCGGCGCCGCGTTTCGATGAGCAGCTCCGAGGGATAATCCACCTGGTAAGCGATGCGGAATTCCTTCTTTTCTCCGGGCTTCAAATCCAGCGACCACCGGAGGATACCCTGAGAATCGGGGGTCGTCGCGGGATTGATCTTCACGTTGCTGACCTTGATTTCCCGGTTCTGGGATACGGGAATGCGGTCGGCCAGCACCAGCTGGGTGGCATCGGCGCTGAGGTTTTCCACGGTGACGGCAAACGCCACGGTCATGCGGCTCTGCTGGCGGTGCACGAGGGAACTCTGCTTTTTGTCGAACTGGCGTGAGAGCTTCAGGTGATCGGCGACGCCCAGGAAAACCGAAAAGCTTTCGTTCTGTGCGATGAAGTCCAGATCGGTGACGCCGATGAAGGCGCCGTCCTGATAGAGCGATACCTTGCCCGGCAGCAGCGCCTGGCCGGTGCTGTTCACCATGTCCAGGGTGCGCACCGCATTGAGGGACTGCTCGGGTGCGGCGACGATCCGGTGCTTCGACGACAGGTTGCTGTGGCCGATGCGGACCCGCGTGGGATGGCCATCTCCGCGCACATCGTACAGGGCGGCGGCCTTGAAGTGGGCGCTGGTGCCGCGGTTTTTCAGCGACTCGAAAATTTCCACGGTCTTGCTCTGGACCACCTGCAGGTAGGCCATGTTGCTCTCGTACACCTGCTCGAAATCGGTTTGCTCCTTTTCCATGTAGGTCGACTGGTGAACCTTGTTCCACAGCCGGCTCTGGCCTTCAAAGGCCTTCTGGGCCCGGCTGAAGGACGACTCCTTTGTGGTCACGATGCGGCGCGCTGTCTGGGTGTCGCCCAGCGTCAGGGCCTCCAGCTCCGGAATGCGGACGGACTCCACCGTGGACTGGGTGGAAAACGACAGCTCTGCGGTTCCCCAGTCTTCGCCGCTGGTCTGGCTGACCACCGCGAACGACAGGACTTCCACGTTCTTTTCCCCACCCGTGGACGCCCGCAACTCGTGCACGGGTTCCCAGGTGGCGCCGGGCATCATGTACGTCACTTCCACCTCGCTCGATGTGTCACGGCTTGCCTGAAGCGTCACGAGAACGGTGGTTTCCTCCAGGCTGAGGAGGTTGCGCATGTCCTCCATCCGGCGCTCCGCGGCGGTCACATCCGGCGCCAGTTTTTCCTGGTCGCGCTGGGCCTTCCGCCGGGCATCCGCCGTCTGCCGCAGGGCGTCGCTGATGAAGGCCATCACGTCGCGGTAGTTATCCACCGTCACGTTGCCGATGGTGGTGTCCTGTTTGATTTTTTCGGTGGAAAAGGCCTTGATGGATTCAATCTGCAGCTTCTGGGCGTCGAGCACCGCCATTTCGTCGTTGATGGCGGTCATCTGCTCCTGCAGGTTGCGCAACTCCTCTTCGGCGGCCAGGTAGTCGGGGTCGGTGGAGCGGGCCAGATAGTCCCTCTCCACGCGGACATCCACAATTCGCCCGGCGCTGGCAGCCACGCGCACGCTGCCGTCGTCCACCCATCCGGGCAGGCGCCGGAAGGCGAACACCTGCGGCGCGTCGGTCACATCGGCAACAGCGGTCCTGGTGACGCGCGCGCGGTCGGAATAGACTGTCACCCGGGTGACATGGGATGGGAGGTCGATGGTGTCCGCGTCCGCCGGGGCATCCATCGCGCCCGGGACATCCGCCGCTGTCGATTCATCTCCCGACGTGGTCGTTACGGAAACCACGGTTGCGGCGGCCTTTCCGTGTCCACAGCCCACCAGCGGATGGAGGCCGCAGAGCAGAAGCAGGTACAGGCAGGTTCGGGTTTTCATGGGTTGTTGTCTCCTTCGTGGAACATTGGGGGAATTGCGGCATTGTACACCGCGGACGGACCTTCCGCCCATCCCCTGATGACGGTCCGGCGGAAAAATCGATCTGTCGATGCATGAGGAAATCAGTCCGTCGGTGGACAGAACGATGTATGTGTTATAAGGTTACCTTATTATGTGTGCACATAGACACAGGAGTTGGTCATGAACATCACCCTTTCCGCCGACGAAGCCGTCATCCGGAAGGCCCGGGAGTTTGCGAAACGCCATAATTCGACGCTGAACACGTTGATCAGGGACTATCTCGAAAAGCTGGTGAACGAAACGGACAGTGGTTCATCTGCCGCGGAGTTCGAGCGATTGAGCACGGAATTCGCCGGTCGCTCGCCGGCGGGATATTCGTTTTCCAGGGGCGAGATTTACAGCCGGGGCCGGAGCGGAAAGTAGAAGGTGTTCCTTGGAGCGGATTTTTCTGGATACCAATATCATCATCTACGCCAATGACCGCAGGGATCCGAAAAAGCAGGCGCTGGCCCGCACGGTTGTGTCCGGGTTGATGCGCAGTAAAAGCGGTGTCCTCTCCACTCAGGTGCTGCAGGAGTACGCCAGTGTGGCCATTTCCAAACTGGGGCAGAAGGAAGATGTGGTTCTGCGCCAGTTGAAACTGCTCGAGACACTGGAAGTGGTTTCGCAGACACCAGCCATGATTCGACGGGGGGTGGAGTTGAAGAAGCTCTACGGCATCCAGTTCTGGGATGCCTGCATCATCGCCAATGCGGAGGCGGCGGGTTGTGACACCCTCTATTCCGAAGACCTGAACACCGGACAGTTCTACTCCGGCATCCGGGTCAAGAACCCTCTTTCGGGCGTGGAGTGAGAATCCCCGGCGTTTTTGCTTCGGGAATCTGCCCGACAGGGTCAACGGCTCAAGCGGCTAGCATTTTCCCGCTGCGTCGGCGGCGCAGGAAATCGGGCAGCCTTCGCAATAGATGCACTCGTGATAGGCATTCAGCAGGGGCACGCCGCCGGGATTTGCCGATTCACAGTAGCTTACGCACGCCGTCCAGGCCTCGCCCGTGAGGCCGTAGCAGTTGTCAATGCGGCAGGCTTCCAGGCCGGTGCAGTCGGTGTTGGCATTGCAGGCCGCCACTTCGTCGGCACAGGTGGTTTCCATGGCGCAGCCCCAGCATTCGGTGTAGCAGTCATTCCCGTCGCATTCGCTTGCATCACAGTAAACGCCGTCCAGTGATCCGCAGGAATACGCGCACGCATCGCAGTTGATGCAGTTTTCAAATGTATACCACAGGGCAATCGCCGCATGTGTCGTCTGGGCGTTGCAGGCATTCTCGCAGGATACCCAGGCATCGCCGGTCAGGCCGAGGCAGTTGTCATTGCGGCAGGTTTCATAGCCCGCACAATCGGAGTTTTCCTGGCACGCAGTGTATTCGTCACCGCAGAGGGTGGAATCACTCATGGCGCATGGGAGGCATTCCGTGTGGCAATCTGCACCGACCGGATCGCAGCTGCTTCGGTCGGTATCGCTGTCGGTATCAGAATCTGTTCCGGTATCTGTTCCGGAGTCCGAATCTGTGCCGGTATCCGTGCCGCTGTCTGTTCCGGTGTCTGTTCCGGTGTCTGTTCCGGTGTCTGTTCCGGTG
>JAKQNG010000026.1 GCA_029565915.1 Deltaproteobacteria bacterium | reverse complement strand
GGCTTTGTGGGCATCGCCTCCGTGTCTGTTGATGAAGACGATCTCGACCCTTACGAGGAAGAACCGAACAGCGACACGGTTGTGGGCGGTTTCGTCGCCGAGATCAGTCCTTTCTTCGGTCCCCTCGGACGCTTCCACATCGGCCCCATGGCCTGGCTGATGGTGCTGTCACCGGCGGACGAAGTCATCTCCGACGGCATCAGCGACTATTCGCTGTCCACCGGTGTGCTGGCCGGCGCCGGCATCGACATGGGCATGGCCCTCGGCGCCCGGGAACAGATTCACATCGAATGGCGCATCAAATCAAATTTCACTGAGCAGATGCCCTTCTGGGTCCAGCTTGGTGTATCCTTTGATCTGATGGCTTCAAAGGAGTAACACATCATGAAACTCGACTTATGGACTATGCTCATTGCCGCATGCATTGCCGCGTTGCCCCTGCACGCCCAGGAGCCCGCGACCACCGACGCGCCTGCGGCACCCGCCGCGGTTGAACCGGCCCCGGCGGCACCGGCACCAGCCACCCCCTGCTTCCCGGAATGCCGATCAGGATTCACCTGCCACGCGGGCCTGTGCGTCTCCCTGTGCAACCCGCCCTGCCCGGACGGCTACACCTGCACGGAAGACGCCCGGTGCCAGGCGCCGGCGCCAACGGCCTATACCAGTCCCGGCATCTCCGCGCAGACGCTGGAGGCGGCGGCGGAACGGCAGCGACTCCGTGAAGAAAAGCGGATGCAGAAGCAGCTGCGGGCCGCCTGGGCCATGGTGCCCCGGGTGACCCTCCACATGGAATGGATGTGGATGTTCTCTGACATCTACCGCACCGGATTCGAAGGCGCGGTCGGCTTCCAGAAAAACATCTCCCCCTTCTTCGGCATCCGCGCCCGTCTCGGCGGCCTCATCGGCTATGTGGCGCCGGAGCCCTGGGACAACGATGACCGGGCCGTCACCTGGGCCCTGCAGGTGGACATGGTTCCCTTTTTCGGGCCCCTGGGACACTTCTTCATCGGCCCCATGTTCTGGTTCGAGTACTTCTGGAACAGCGAGGAAACCCTGCAGGACAACTCCATCTGGGACGATGTCAGCAACGTTTCCGTTTTCGAAGGCCCCACCGGTGGTCTGGGCATCGACATGGGCGTGCTGCTCGGGGACAAGTCCAACTTCGGCGTCAACTGGCGCGTGCGCACCACCCTCACCCTCGTGGAGGAATTCGCCGCCATCTTCGAATTCGGCTTCACCTACCACTTTCTCGTGGGCAAGTAATCGTTTTCAACCCGCCTCTGCGGTCCGCGTGTTTGCCGCTACAGATGAACCGGTGTGTGATCCCGCAGGGCCTTCGGCAGCTGCAGGGAGGGGTCGTAGCGGTTGATGAAATGCAGGTTCTGGTAGTTAATGGCAAAATGGGCCATGATCGGCGCGGCCAGGTTTCCCGTCAGCCAGAACAGCGTACCGAAGGCGAATCCCATGGCCACCGCCTGAAACGGCCAGGGAATGAACTTGCGGGACGGTCCCACGTGCAGGATGCCGAAGGCCACGCTGGAGACGACGATGCCGAAGGTGGTCTGCAGGGCCCCGCGGAACAGCAACTCCTCGCCAATGGCCGAAAACGCGGCAAACGCCAGGACGTCGATATCCCGCAACGGGCCCAGCAGTCCCCGGAACTCAATGTGCAGACCTTTCGCCCATTCGAAGCGGTGCACCATGAACCGCGACAGTCGCGCCATTCCCAGCCCGAAGGCCACCCCCGCCGCGCCACCCACCAGCAGGTCCACCGCCGGCGACTGGTCCACCATCAGGCCCGACGGATGGTAGAACAGCTCCCGCACATTGCCGCTGCGGACCATGACCCAGGCCACTGCGCCAAGGGAGATGAAGCCGTAGAATGCGGCGGCAATTTTCAGTCTGAATCGACTCATCGGCGGTCCCTTTCCTGCGCCGCACCATACCAGAACGGGGCCCCTTCACCAACGGATTTACATGTCCGACGCGCCGCAGCCGCACACCATCCTGCCGATGACCACCTGACTGTCGGCGGATCGCGTCTACAAGAACATCCTGTTGTGGAAATAATCAGAACTGGGCGATGGCGTCGAGGAAGAGGGACCAGACAAAGGTGTCTTCCACGCGGAAGCGTCGACCCGGCTCGTCGATTTCGGGCCGGTGGCCCGGATTGTAGGTGGCGCAGGTGCCGTCGGCGCCCACACTGCCCGCCGGGCACTGGTCGGTCTTGGTGATGAAGTGTTCGGACTGGTGCCCCATCTTGAGGCCCACGTTGAATTTCACGTATTTCGCCGGCTGGATGGACAGCACCAGCCGCCCGAAGAATTCGCCGTAGTTCTCCACGTCGGTCATGCCGTTCCAGGCCGCGAGGGCCTCCCGCTCCGCGGTGACCACCGCCGCCGGTTCCGAAGCACCCGCCGTGGTGCCGCTGTCGTTGATGTCCGCGTTCGTCTTGAAATACTCCGAAGTGCCCAGGGCATCGAACAGGGGCGTGTAGGTGCGCCCTTCGGACACATAGGTGGCACCGCCGCCGATGACGATGACGAATTTGCGGAACTCTTCGGGCACGTCCCAGGGAATGATTTCCATGCCGAAGTCAAAGGTGCCGACGGCCGGCGGCAGATCGTTCAGGGCGCCGGTGCCCATGGTGAAGTCCTTGCCCTTGTACCAGCCCAGCATGCCGTCGATGCCCATGTAGGGTTCGAGGCGGCCGTAGCGGCGGGAAAAGTGCAGCCCCATCCGCAGCTGGTTCAGGTTCTGGCTGATGCCCCCGTCGCTCGTGTAGGCCGCGCTGGCGCAGTCCGTCGCGTTGGAGCCGTTGTCGTTGGCGCAGGCGGCCTTCAGCTTTGCCCCGACGCCGAAGCGACCCTCCAGAAACACCGTCAGGTAGGGATGCTCCTTTGTCCGACCCTGATCGAGGATGTTCCACCACAGACCGGCGGCGATGTAATCCACACCGCTGCGCTGGGGCGACTTGAAGGTTGACGAAAACAAAGGCGTCTGCCCCGCCCATCCGCGGAGGGCGTTGAACGAACGGTCATCGCTCAGGATGATCGGCACACCGAGGCGCACCGACAGGTCGTGGAACAGTCCCACGTCCAGACCCAGGTTGAGAATATTGCGCGTCATGTCGAACTTCGCGAATTTCGTCTTCGCGTAGTAATCCCACTGGTGCAGATAATCGTTGTCCATCGATTCGCGCGTAATCGTTCCCTTTTCCTGATAGCGCTCGTAACCGACGCTGAGGTTCAGGTCGAAGGGATCCTTGTTATCCTTGTCAAACGCGTCGATGACATCGGTGAATTCGCCGGCCTGCGCGGGAGCCGCACAGAAAAATACCGACACCAGCAGGGTCCATATCGATGCAAAATTGAAGTTCCGTTTCATTCACTGCTCCCCGGCGATTTGTGTCCAATGCGGATGCGCAAAAACGTATCAAGTTCAAATCGTTTGCGCAAGAGAGCGAATTGCCGGCGCCGACAAAAAAGGTGTGGCTGCCAGTCAATACAGTATCCGAAGTAAAAATATCGAGTTGAATAATCGCGTTTTCCCACTATGTTTTGCTCGGGACGAAATGCCGGATCCCGCGCGGATCAACGGCCTCGGGTGGTGAAGAAATGTCTTCCATTGATCTTCATAATGAAGAGATCGGAATCAAGATCGTATATTACGGTCCCGGTCTCGGGGGAAAGACCACCTCCCTGCAGTACATGCACTCGGTCCTCAAACCCGAAAACCGGGGCCGGCTGATTTCGCTGGCCACGGGTATCGATCGAACGCTGTACTTCGATTTTCTGCCCATCCAGTTGCCCCGCATCAAGAACTTCACCATCCGCATGTCGGTGTACACGGTTCCCGGACAGGTCCATTACGACGCGACGCGCAAGCTGGTGCTGCAGGGGGCCGACGGCGTCGTGTTCGTGGCGGACTCCCAGACACCGCGACAGGACGCGAATGTGGAGAGCATGGAAAACCTGTATGAGAATCTCCGCACCCACGGCATGGATCCGGAAACGGTTCCACTGGTGCTCCAGTACAACAAGCGGGATGTGCCCAACGCCATGCCCGTGGAGCGGTTGGAGCGTGAGCTGAACTGGCGCCATGTGCCGGCCTTTGAAACCAACGCGCTGAAAGGGGACGGTGTCTTTCCCGCCTTGAAGCAGATCACCAAGCTCGTACTGGCAGACCTGAAAAAGAAAGGCATCTACAGCGACGGAACGCGGCCCCGGACCCCGGACATCCGGGTGCCGGAGAGAGAAGACGACACCATTACGCGGGCCGCCACGAGGGAAGCGGCGCGCCATCCCCACGACGAGACCGGCGATCAGCTCGTCATCGAAGAAGTCACTCCGCCGTCCAACACCAAAGATTCCAATTCGTTTGAATTTGATGTTCTGGAAGAAGTTGCCGCCAATCCCGGAGAGACCTCCACGACCCTGGCCGCCGCCATTATCAACCAGACCCTGAAAGGCGGGTCGGAAACCGCCACCATCATTCCCCGGGGTGCCCCCGTCTGTTTTTCCGACCTGTGGTCCCAGTGCCCCATGTGGCAGCGGATTCTCGAAATGGAAGACCTTCTCGAACAGGGGAAGTACCTGGATATCGCCCGGCAGTCCGATGACATCCTCCGCCAGCACCTGCGCAGCCGGGGCAACACCCACGCCTCCATTGACGAAGCGCTGCTGGTGCTCGGCGTGGCGGGAGCCCACTACATCCGCTTGCGGGGCATCACCGCCAAGGCCGACGGGATGGATGTATCCCGCGCGGACGCCCTGTTCTGCCTGTTTTTTCTCACGGACGTGGAACTGCGGATGCAGGCCGCCGGCCTGAGTCACTGACCGCCCTGTTCCAGTACCGCGTCATACACGTGCCGGTTCACCATGCGATCCATCGACGCGACGACGAACGTCACCTTGTCGCCGAGCCCCGGGATTTCCCGCCCTCGCCGCGCCGCATCGTCCGCATCCCGCTCCACCACCGTGATGAAATCCACATTCGGCTTCTGCGCCAGCCGGCGCAGGAAGGCATTGCCGCCGCCGTTCACGAGGACGCTCCCGTGGGCCCGCAGCAGAAACTCCCGCCGCTCCCGCAACGTCGAACAGGTAAAGCCATTGTTGAAATCGGGCATTGCATTCATTGAAAAACTCCTTTGTGTTCCGGTTGCCATTCCCGGACAATCTACCCCACCGCTCGGACAGGATTTGTCGCATCCCGCCATCCGTGATAACGTACCTCCATGGCTGACCGGACCAAGTACCTGCGCCTGTTCGACCTGCACCGCCGGTTCATGACCCACGCGCGGCTGACCATTCCCGGCATGATGGCGGACTACGGCATCAACCGGCGCACCGCCAACAGGGACCTCAACGACCTCATCGCCCTGGGCGTCCGCCTCGAACAGGAGACGACGGACAACGGCCTGAAGGTCTGGTTTCTCCCCGCGTCGGATCGAAAAATCAGTATCGCGTTCAACCAGACCGACCTGACGGCCCTGTTCATGGGACAGGGGCTGTTCGATTTTCTCAAAGGAACCCTGCTCGAGGAATCCCTGAACAAAATTTACGACAGCGTGGAAACACGCCTCGACCGGCACAGGGATTTTGTCCGGTTGAAGGATCTGAAGCGCCGGGTGTACGTGGTCAACGAAGGACCCAAACAGCTCCGGGCGGCCCAGGTGGAACAACTGGACGAACTGCTGACCGGCCTCCTCGACTATCGACTGGTCGCGTTCACCTATCGGAACGCGGAAGGGACCAGAAGCCGCCACACGGTAGCTCCCTACACGCTGGTGGCCTGGCGCCGGGGTCTGTATCTCCTGGCATGCCCGGAGGCGACCAGCCCACAGGACACCCGCCTCTTCGCCGTGGAGCGGATCAGTCGGGCAACCGCCCTCCGCGGTACATCGTACCAGCTGCCCCGCACCTTCTCGCCCGAAGAATGGTTCAAGGACGCCCTGTTTCTGCAGCGGGGACAACCCTGCGAGGTGAAACTGCTCTTCTCGGCAGGCTCCGCACCCTTTATTTCCATGCGGAAATTCCACCATTCCCAGAAGACCGAAACCCTCGCCGACGGCCGGATCCGCATGACGCTCCTTGTGCCCGCAGGCGACGCGGACTTTGAAATCCTCAACTGGATCATGGGATTTCACCGCCACGTGGAGGTCATTTCGCCTCCCTCCCTGCGCCGGCGGGTAAAGGAATGCCTCGCCGAAACCCTGTCCCGGTATGATTGAATTTCATCGGCAATCGTCTGATTATTTTCTCCAACTGTAATTTCCTTGAACATTATTCTGAATCCGGATAAAAGACGGCATCCGGTCGACGTGCGATCGGAACAGCCGGGGCAAAAAAAGGGCCCCGTAACGAGAGAGAGAGAGAGATGAAGAAATTATTCGTTGGAAGTCTGTCCTGGAACACAACCGAGAACGAGCTGCGCGGAGCCTTCGAGCGTTTCGGCGAAATCACCGAAGCCAAGGTCATCAGCGACAATCAGACCGGCAGGTCCCGCGGGTTCGGTTTCGTCACGTTTGCTGAAGGCGCTGATGCGGACAAGGCGATCGAGGAAATGAACGGCAAGGAGCTGGACGGTCGCGCGATCACGGTCAACGAAGCCCGTGACAAACCCCGCACGGGCGGCGGCGGTGGCGGCGGCGGCGGTGGTCGCGGCGGCTATGGTCGCAGCGGCGGCGGTCGCTCCGAGCGCTGGTAATCCCCTTTTCCCTTCCCCCGTTTTCCCTCGTCAGATTTTACTTTCCCCGGAATTGTTACCCTGCTAATCGGTAGGTGGCATAATGGCGGCATCGCTACCGCTCTGCTTCGATTCACAACCAAGGAGCCACCATGTCAGCATCTCTTCTCTCCCCCGCTTCAATTGCCATCATCGGCGCATCCAAGACCCCGGGGAAAGTCGGCCACGCGATTCTCGCCAACCTGGTGAACGACGGCTTCGAAGGGGACATCATTCCCATCAATCCCGGTGCGGGCGAAATCTGCGGAAAAAAGTGCTATCCCTCTCTGGCGGAATACGGTTCCAGAATTGAACTGGCCATCATCGTTGTTCCACCTGCCGCGGTGCTTCAGGCAGTGCGCGATTCCATCGCCGCCGGCGCGCAGGCGATCATCGTCATCACCGCCGGATTCAAGGAAGTAGATACGGACGGCGCGGCAGCCGAAAAGGAAATCGCCACGCTCTGCAAAGAACACCGGGTGCGCCTGCTGGGGCCCAACTGCCTGGGTGCCATCAACGCCCATCACAACATGAACGCTTCTTTCGCGCCGCACATGCCTCCAAAGGGCGGCATCTCCGTCATCTCTCAGTCCGGCGCCCTGTGCACGGCCATCCTCGACTGGGCTGCCTCCCGCAAACTGGGTATGTCAAAAATCATCTCCATGGGCAACAAGGCCGACCTGACCGAAACTGACTTTATCGAAATCCTCTCCGCAGATGACCAGACCAGGGTCATTGTCGGATATCTGGAGAGCATCGATTCCGGCAAGGAGTTCATCCACGCCGCGGCGGCCGCATCGGCAAAAAAGCCCCTCGTCATCTTCAAATCCGGCGTCACCAGTGCGGGGGGAAAGGCGGCTTCGTCTCACACGGGAAGCCTTGCGGGTGCGGACATCGCCTACGGCGCCGCGTTTCGCCGATCCGGCGTGGTGCGGGCAGATACCTTCGAAGAAATGTTCGACTACGCCATGGCGTTTTCGATGCAGCCCCTGCCCAGGGGCGATCGGGTGGCCATCATCACCAACGCGGGTGGACCCGGCATCATGGCCGCCGATGCGGTGGAACTCTCGGGAATGAAGGTCAGCCCCCTCGAAAAGGCCCATGCCAGCGCCCTGCGCTCTCAGCTCCCCAAGGCGGCCAGCGTGTCCAATCCCATCGATGTACTCGGCGACGCGGACCCTCAGCGCTACGTACAGGCGGTGGAGGCAGCCCTCGACGACAGCTCCATCGATGCGCTGGTGGTCATCCTGACCCCCCAGGCCATGACCAAGCCCGCAGAGACCGCCATGGCGCTGGCTCATTGCAGCCATCCTGAGAAACCCGTGCTGGTGTCCTTCATGGGTGGCCTCGACGTCAAGGAAGCCCGCGACAAGCTCATTACCCATTCCATTCCCGATTATCCGTCGCCGGAGCGGGCGGTGAAGGCCCTGAAGGCCATGTGGGAATACCGGCGATGGCTCGATCGACCGCCGCGGGTGTTGACCCGCTTTCCGGTCAACCGCCACCGGGTGCAGCGCATCATCGGACGCCATCTGCGCATCGGCCAGATGCAGTTGGGCGAAGCGGCGGCCAAGGCGGTGCTGGCAGCCTACGATTTCAAGGTTCCCAAAGGCGGGCTGTGCGCCAACCGGGACGAGGCGGTTTCCCTGGCGGAAGAAGTCGGATATCCGATCGCCATGAAGATCGCGTCAAAGGATATCATTCACAAATCCGATCTGGGCGGCGTCAAGCTCAACCTGTCCGACCGCCAGGCCGTCATGGACGCCTATGACCTGATGATGCTGCGGATGCGCGAAAAAGTGCCGGGTGCCCAGATCGACGGCGTGTATGTCGAAAAGATGTGCAAGCGCGGACGGGAAGTCATCCTCGGCATGACAAGGGATCCCCAGTTCGGCCCCATGCTGATGTTCGGCCTCGGCGGCATTTTCGTGGAGGTGATGAAGGACGTCACGTTCAACATCGCGCCGGTCACCTACGGCGAGGCCATGCAGATGCTCGAAAGCACCCGCAGTTTTGCCCTGCTCAAGGGAACCCGGGGACACGCGGAGGTGGATCTGGCCGCCATTGCCACGGCGCTGCAGAAAATCAGCCAGCTGGTCACGGAGTTTCCGCAGATCAAGGAAATGGACATCAATCCGTTCATGGTGGGGGAAGTGGGGCACGGCTCCATTGCCGCGGACGCGCGTATCACGCTCAGCAAGGAGATTCTGAAATGAACGGCTCATCAACCTGGGAAAAAAAGCACGCATCGATGATCGCCACGGCGGAAGAAGCGGTGGAGTACATCAAGTCCGGTCATCGTGTATTCATCGGCACCGGGGCCGCGCAACCCGAAGTGCTGGTGAACGCGCTGGTGGCCAGGGGCAAATCCCTCGTGGACACGGAAATCGTCCATCTGCTCACCCTGGGACGGGCCTCTTACGCGGCGCCGGAGTACGCGGCCAACTTCCGCGTGAACAGTTTCTTCATCTCCACCAACGTGCGCAGCGCGATTCAGGAAGGACTCGGCGACTACACACCCATTTTCCTGTCCGACATCCCCCGGCTGTTCGCATCGGGCCAGCTGCCCCTGGACGTGGCCCTCATCCAGGTATCGCCGCCGGACGAACACGGCATGTGCAGTCTGGGTATTTCGGTGGATATTGTAAAAAGCGCGGTGGAAAACGCCGACTATGTCATCGCCCAGGTGAATCCGCAGATGCCGCGCACCCACGGCAACAGCCTGATCAACGTGTACGACATCGACGTGCTCGTGCCCGCCGACGTTCCCCTCATCGAAATGGAAGCGGCGCCCCAGACCGACGAAAACATGCGCATCGGCGAATACGTCGCTGCCCTCGTCGAAGACGACTCCACGGTGGAGTTCGGCATCGGCGGCATTCCCCAGTCCGTGGTGCCCTTTCTGAAGGACCGTCGCAATCTGGGTATCCACACCGAAATGTTTACGGACGCGATCATGGAGCTGGTGGAATCGGGCACCATCAACGGCTCCCGCAAGAGCCGGGACAAGGGAAAAATCGTGGCGTCATTCTGCATGGGCACGCGCAGACTCTACGATTTCATCAATGACAATCCCATGTTCGCCTTTCATCCAACTCAGTATGTAAACGACCCGTTCATCATCGGCAGCGGCCACAAGCAGGTGGCCATCAACGTGGCCCTCGAAGTGGACCTCACGGGCCAGGTATGCGCTGACTCCCTTGGTAAAAAATTCTATTCGGGCATCGGCGGACAGGTGGACTTCAACCGGGGCGCAGCCAGAAGCGAAGGCGGCAAGTGCATCATCGCCCTCCCCTCCACCGCAAAGAACGGCACCGTGTCCCGCATCCGCTGCTTTCTGGAAGAAGGCGCCGGTGTGGTCACCACGCGGGGAGATGTGCACTACATCGTCACCGAGTACGGGGTGGCCTACCTTCACGGCAAGAGCGTCCAGGAGCGGGCCATCGCCCTCATCTCCATTGCCCATCCGGACTTCCGCGCCCAGCTCACCCGCGAGGCCGTGGAAGCCCGTTACCTGCGCCCGGACCACGCGGCCATCGAGGGCAAAATCGTCGTCGGCCCCAAGGACTACGGCGCGGTACACATCATGGAAGACGGCACCATGCTGAACTTCCGCCCCATACATCCGACGGATGAGCCCCGCCTCACGGACCTGATTCACGCGCTCTCCAAAGAAACCATGTACTACCGGTTCATGCACCAGATGAAAACCGTGGAGCGCCGGGAAATCCAGAACTTCGTCTACATCAACCATCGCACGGACGTGGCCATTGTCGCCACCCTCCCCGAGGCCCACGGAGACGAGATCATCGCCATCGGCCGCTACTATCTCGATCAGACCACCAACCTGGCGGAACTCGCCTTCGTCGTGCGGGACGAATGGCAGAACCGGGGCATCGGCCGCGCCCTGTTCCGACAACTGTCCCTCATCGCCATGCGCAACGGCATCACGGGATTCACCGCAGAAGTGCTGAAGGAAAACAAGGCCATGCAGGCGGTCATCACAAAGTCGGACTTCATTGTAACCAGCCGGCCCAGCGGCAACACCTTCAGCTTCCTCATCAAATTCTCCTGACCGGGGGAAAGGGGGGCACCTTGGAACGATACGTCGTCTACATTCATTGCGATGAACTGAACGAAGGCGGATACCCGGCGGAGTGCCCCTTTTCCGGCCGTCGCGGCGGCATGGCGCTCGACACCATCCGGTCTCTCGGGCTCCTCACGGGCGATCGTCGCCGCGTCGCCGTGCCCGCACCGCTGTCACGGGAACAACTGATGCGGTTCCACACCGACGAATACCTCTCGCTGCTGGAGGCTGCCGGAGACGGCGTCCACAGTCTGCGCGCCCTCGAAATGGGGCTCGGCACGCCGGATACGCCCCTCTTCAAGGACATGTGGAACTACCTGCGTCTGGCCGCCGGCGGAACGATGACCGCTGCGGAGCTCATTCTCCGCGGCGAAGCGGACATCGCCTTCAACCCCCACGGCGGCTTTCACCATGCCCATCCGGACCGGGCATCGGGCTTCTGCTACCTGAACGACGTGGTGCTGGCCGCCATGACCCTGCGGGATGCCGGCAAGCGGGTGCTCATCCTGGACGTGGACGCCCACCACTGCGACGCTGTGCAGAACGCCTTCTATGATACCGACGATGTGACGGTCATCTCGCTGCACGAGAGCGGAAAAACCCTGTTTCCGGGCACCGGCTTCGTCGAAGAAACAGGAACTGGCAAAGGTCACGGTTTCACGATCAACGTTCCGCTGCCCGTGGGCACGTGGGACGACATCTATCGACAAACATTCCGGGAACTGCTGCCCCTCATCGAACGCATTGCCCCGGATGTGCTCATCCTGGAAGTGGGAATGGACACCCTCTCGGGAGACCCGCTGGCGCATCTCAATCTGACCAACAACGTGTTTCCCGACCTCATCGACCACCTGCTGGCCCTCGGCATGCCCATCCTCGCCACCGGCGGCGGCGGCTACAACGTGCCGGACACGGCCCGCGGATGGGCACTCTGCTTCGGTGCATTCTGCGGCGAGGACAGCGACACCGACATCCTCGCGGCGGGCATGGGCGGCGTCATGCTCGCCAATACGGACTGGCTGGGCGGCCTGCGGGATCGGGCCATGCTGTCCCACGGCGGCCGCCGGGAAGAAGTCACCGCAGATATCGCGCGCACCATGGATTTCATCCGGAAAAATATCTTCCCCTTCCACGGACTGTAAGTAAGGAATAACCATGTCGGCATTTCGTAAGTTGGCAAAAATGATTGATCATTCCCTCCTCTCCCCGACACTGACGGCAGCAGAGGTGAACGCGGGATGTCTGCTCGCGAGGAAATACGATGTGGCCTCTGTGTGTGTCCGTCCCTGCGACGTGAAGAAGGCCGCCGACATCCTTGACGGATCGGATGTCATCGTCAGCACCGTCATCGGCTTTCCCCACGGCACCACCACCACCGCCACCAAGGTGGCCGAATCCCTGGAGGCCATGGACAACGGCGCTGTGGAACTGGATGTGGTGATGAACATCGGCGCCATGAAAAGCGGCAACACCACCGCTGTCGAAAATGACCTGAAAGCGATCATCGAAACTGCCCATGAACGGGGCGCGAAGGTAAAGGTCATCCTGGAGTGCTGCTACCTCAATGCGGACGAAATCCGCGCCGCCTGCGGCATCTGCAATCGAGTGAACGCGGACTGGGCCAAAACCTCCACCGGCTATGGCCCGTATGGCGCCCGGGCCGAGGACCTCGCCATCATGCGGGAGGCCCTGTTGCCACACATTCAAATGAAGGCCGCGGGAGGCGTCCGCACCCTGGAGGCCGCACGGGAAATGGCCGCGCTGGGTTGCACCCGCATCGGCGCCACCGCCACCGCCGCCATCCTCGATCCACTGGCCGACCGATGAACCAACCGTCGCGCGCCGCCACCGATCTGAAAATCCTCTTTGCCGCGACCCTGCTCTTCGGCGCGGCGAACGGCATTTTTTCGGCCACGTTCAACAACTACCTGTCCGAGGTCCACCAACTGGACGCCGAGAGTCGCGGCTGGCTGGAATTTCCGCGGGAGTTTCCCGGTTTTCTCATCATCCTTGTGTCACTGGGGCTGCTGGCGTTCATGCGGGAAACAAAAATGGCCGCCGCCGCCATGCTGCTCACCGCTGCCGGTGCCCTGGGGCTGGGCTTTGTAGCGCGAGACATGGCGCCCCTCGTTGTCTTCATCATCATCTGGTCCCTGGGGGACCACATTATTTTTTCGGTGGAGGACGCCATCGGCCTGCGACTGGCCAAAGAGGGCGGCAGCGGACGCCGACTGGGACAGCTCGGCGGGGCCAGAAATCTGGGCACCATTGCCGGGGTGGGCCTCATCTACCTGATGGCCCGGGCCGTGGGCAACCGCTACGACATCTTCTATCTGGCGGCCGCGGCCTTTGCCCTGCTGGCCGGCATGGCCTACCTGCAACTGAAAACGGGAAAGGGCGAGGCGCGCCGGAGTCGTTTTGTCTTTAAAAAACGCTACGGTATCTACTATGCGATCTCGGCCCTGTTCGGGCTCCGCAAGCAGATCTTCCTGGCCTTCGGGGCCTGGGTGCTCGTTAAAATCCACCACGTGGACGTGGCCACCATCGCGTCCCTGTACTTCATTGCCGCGGTGCTGGGCGTGGTGGCGCGGCCGCTCCTGGGCGATGTCATCGACTGGTTCGGCGAGCGTGCGGTTCTGGCCGCGGACGAAATCCTCATTATCCTCGTGTGCCTGGCCTACGCCTTTGCGGGTGACATCTTTTCCGGATCGACGGTCGTCCATGTGCTGTACGGTGCGTTCATCCTGGACAGCGTGCTCTTCGCCCTGCGCATCGCGCGCAACACCTACCTGAAAAAAATCGTCGAAGACCCACAGGATCTCACGCCCACCATGGCCCTGGGCGTCACCATCGACCACGTAGTGGCCATGAGCCTGCCCATCCTGTCGGGCTACATATGGGCGCATCTGGGATTCCGCTGGGTGTTTGTCCTGGCGGCCACCATCGCCGTTGCGGGCTTCTTTGTCTGCCTGCGCATCCGCGTGCCGCGAACTTCCTGATTTTCGGTCCCGCGGGCAAATGGATTCCATGCTATGGTAAGGAATAACACGGCGGTTCCGTCACCCCGCTGACACCGCTTTTCCACGAAAGGAACGCCACCGTGAAATCCGTCAAGCCTGTACTTCTTATTGAGCTGGTCTGCGCCCTGTTCACCGCCGCACTGCTGTTTGCCTGCACGGAGGATACCGAACGCCTGCCGGGTGACACAGACAGCGATGCCGACTCCGATTCCGACAGCGATTCCGATGCCGATTCCGACAGCGACGCCGACTCCGACAGTGATTCCGATTCCGACAGCGATGCCGATTCCGACAGCGACGCCGATTCCGACAGCGACGCCGATTCCGACAGCGACACGGATTCCGACACCGATTCCGACACCGACACGGATGCCGACACCGACACCGACACGGATACGGCGTTTATTCCCGGGGACTCCCCCGTGGCAGACATCGGTGCGCTCTCCGTCGTAGACGGAAAGGTGGTTGGACAGAACGGTCAACCGGCACGCCTGCGGGGGATGAGCTATTTCTGGAACATCGCTCCGGAAGCCCGCGATTATTACAACGCCAACGTCGTAAACTGGCTGGCAGACGACTGGCGGGCCAATCTGGTCCGGGCCGCCATGGCCGTGGAAGACAACTGGGGCAGCGGGCAGGAAGGATATGAATACCAGCCGGACCGCAATAAGAACATGGTGACCACCATCGTGGATGCCGCCATCGAAAAAGGCATCTACGTCATCATCGACTGGCACAGCCACTGGAGCGCGGACCCGAACAATACCCAGCGGAAAACCAAAGCGATTTCGTTTTTTAAGGAGATGGCCACCGCCTACGGCAATCAGCCGAACGTGATATACGAAGTGTACAACGAACCCGGATTCGGTCGCGACCAATGGTCCACCGTGAAAGCCTTCAATGCGGATCTGGTCGACGCCATTCGCGCCATCGATCCGGACAACCTGATTATCGTTGGAACGCCTCAGTATTCTTCTGCGGTGGATGTGGCGACAGCCGATCCCCTCACGGGCGTTACCAACGTCGCATATGCATTTCACATGTACGCATCCGATTCCTCCCACGACATCTTCAAGGATCAGGCGGATCTGGCCATCTCCAGGGGATTTGCGCTGTTCGTGAGCGAATGGGGTGTCTCCCAGGCCAGCGGCAGCGGCAGTCTCGATTACACGCGCATCGACAGCTGGCTGGAGTGGATGAACGACAACGACCTGTCATGGGCTGCGTGGAGCATCTGCAACAAAGACGAGTCTTCCGCATCTCTGAACAACACAGCCTCCACCTCCGGAGGATGGAACAGTGGCAATCTCCGGGAAGCCGGCGACTGGTACCGGGACACCCTGCGCAGCCTCAACCCGGCCTACTGACCATTGCGAATCCCGACCGATATCACCGTGACAGCAACCCGTCAGACAGAGATCCAGATGAATCGGTGGACAACCGCATTCCTCACGACTTTCTGTGCAGTTCTTCTGGCGGGCAGCGTTGCCTCCGGACAGGACGCGGCGCCTCTTCCGAAGGTTCTTCTCGTCTCTACGCCTCAGACAGCCGACATGCAGGACGAGCTTTTCTACGCCATCCGCGCCCAGCTCTCCGCCGCGCCCCTTGAACCGGGACGCATCACGTCGGACGCATCCGTCGATGGGGAGGGTGCGCCGCAGGGCGCCTGGCAGCTCGCGTCCACCACGGGTGCATCGATGCTGTTCTGGATTGACGACGGCGACATCTGCCGGACGACATACTATCTGCCCGATGAACGGGGCGGTCGCTTCATCGAACGTCAACTCCGGTTGAAACCGGGCACTCCGTCCTCAAGGGACGAGTATATCGCGGTGGCCGTGGCGACGATGGTGGAAAAATTCCTCGTGACCCACCAGTTGCGGACACCTCCTCCTCCACCGCCGGCTCCGGACGAACCGCCACCTCCTCCTCCGCCGCCCAAAAAGTGGTCGAAGGTGCAGCTGGTGGCGGCCTGGGATGGCACCCTGTTCGCGGCGAATCACTTTGCCCATGGATTTCATGCCGGCGTCCGGTTCGTCCCCTTCCGCCGGGTGGCGCTGTCCCTGTCATACCGTCCTCATTTTCCCCTGGTACAGCGGGACGACGACCTGGAGCTGTCCATCACCTCCCGGGTGGCCGCCCTGTCCCTGGCCTTCCGGATGCTGGAGGCACCCCTTGACGTACAGATCGGTCTCGCGTTTTCGATGGACATCCGCTCCTTCTCCACAAGGGGTCTTTCCGACGCGTTCCAGACCCGGCGCCGGGGCACCGACGTCTACAGCTCCCTTTCCCCGCATATCTCCGCCGTCTGGCCTTTTTCGAAACACCTGGGGCTTTTCCTCTGCATCGGGGCGGACATCGCCCTGAAGGACACGCGATATCTGTTCACATTTGATGAAGAGGATACGCTGGTGCTGACGCCATATACGGTAAAACTGGATCTGTGCGCCGGCGGAATCATTATTTTCTGAAAATCCACCCGTTTTCCGCCGAAGGTGGACTGATCCGGACAGGACGGGCGGAATGCCGGCAGCCCGGCGGGAAGTAAATACGGAACTTGATCTTCGCGACCCATACGGTGGTTTCCCTGGAGGACGTCGCTCTGGCCCGGGCAGCAGGGACGGATCGGGCCGTCGCGGAGCGGGTCCTGCGCCGGCTGCAGCCCCGGATCCACCAGGTGGTCCGATCCCTGGTCCGATCTTCTGTGCGGGAAGAGGAGATTGGACAGACGGTTCTGCTGGAAGTGCTGCGGAGCCTGCACAATTACCGCGGAGAGGCGCCACTGGAGGCCTGGGCGGCCGGCGTGGCGTATAAAGTGACAATGCGATTGTTGAAAAAGCAGCGAAAATGGGAACGCGTACACACCCCCCTCGAAAGCGATGAGGGGGCGGTCCATTTCGCAACGCCGGAAACGCGGGCCTCGAAGCAGCAGCTCTACGACCGGCTGCAGGGACAGATGGAAATCATCCCGGAGAAGCGGCGGACGCCTCTGTTGCTGCACCTCGTTCACGGCTATACGGTGTCGGAGATTTCGCAGACCCTTCAGATTTCTCCCAATACCACAAAGGATCGCCTGAAAACCGCGCTGCGGGAATTGCGGGAGGTGTTTGACCGGAACCCCTCGCTCCGCGCGGCCATGCTGGAGGAAATCCGATGACAGACCACAACCCGGCCATTCCGAACCACCCGGCGTGCGTTGAACTGTCTGACCTGGTGGAAAACCGCATCCTGTCGCTGCCCATGTCGGCAGAAGAAAATGCGCGCCTCAACCGGCATCTCCAACAGTGCCGCGCCTGCGCCGATTTCATCCGCTGGTCGCAGCATCTGCGCGAGTTTGCTCCCAATCGAACCGACGCGGATATGGACCGGGAAGTGAGTCGGGCGGTGGGGCGGTTCTTCCTTGAGAAGCGCGGGGTGTCAAAAAAAGTGGTGGGCGTTGCCCTGGCCATGGCCGCGGC
>JAKQNG010000021.1 GCA_029565915.1 Deltaproteobacteria bacterium | reverse complement strand
GATGGGCGCGATGCCGTTCTGCTCGTGGTTGATGTTGAATTCGAGCCAGTAGATGTTGACCGGATTCTTTTCGCCGGCGCGGATGGCGGATGCGCCGATGAGGTTGCAGACGCGGGGGTCGGGCCGGAAGAGAAACTGGCGGTCAACAGTGCGCTGTGTGCTGGCAATGACGTGGTCGGAACGGATCCATCGTGGACGCATACCCATGGGACACCTCCTCAATGTGTATTTCGGCCGTTCGGCGGAAATTGTGCCAAAAAAATGATCCGCCCCTGAAAAAACATCACTCCCAGCAATGGGGGTTCAGGGAAGAGGGCCGGCCGTGGTCATGACAATTTCTTTGACGCAGCTGGCGGGATCCGGAGTGTAGCTGTAGGTGAGTTCATCCATCGGAAACGGCAGTGTCGTCTGCCAGTCGTCGGCATTGACCAGCACATCATCCCCGGTGGTCCAGGTGATGTTGTCACCCACGTGGTTGTTCCGCAGGTCCCAGTATCCCTGTTCATCGCTGAACCTGGATGTCACCGGGTTGGCCGCATTTTCGAAGTAGTTGGATTCAATCAGCGCATGGCCGCCGACGCGGACATTGATGCCGCTGTCGAGGATTTGATTGTAGTAGTTGTTGAACACGTGGATGTATCCGAACCGGTGCAGGGGCGTGCGCGACACCACATTGTTGTACCAGTTGTGATGGAAGGTCACGTAGCGGTCGAAATCGTCAGTTTCGTTGTGGCCCAGAAGCCCCACCTTCTGGTGATCGTGGAGGTGATTGAACGAAACGGTGATGTACCGGGCGCCTTTCTTGATATCGATGAGCCCGTCGAATTCCGTGTCACCGGCACCGTCGCAGTCGTCCTTGGTGGAGCTGAACAGCTCGTTGTGATCGATCCAGACATGCTCCACGCCGCCGTTGGTCTCACCGCCGTCCAGGGTAATGGCGTCGGAGGAGCCGCCCCCGGGCAGCAGGCCCATGGTCATGTTGCGGATGATCACGTTCTTTGCCCGGACCACGTTGAATCCGAAATTCGCGCTGGAGCCCGGCGCCCCCTCGAACGTGACATTTTCCATGTCCTTGATGCTGAGTGTCCGGGCCGGCAGTTCGTGCTGCGCGCACACGTCGGTGATGGTCGAGTAGTCGAAGGTGCCCGTGTAGCGGATGACCAGCGCATCCTGCAGTCCGTCTTCAAAGGCATCCTGATAGTCTGCCAGCACGCTTTCTGCTTCTTCAAAGGAGTCCACATCCACGGCCGCGGCGTTTCCACCGCCGGTGGTGTGCTGACCATATCCCAGCGGCGTTGTGAAGTTTGTCGGGATTACGCAACCGTCCGCATCGGTGTCGGTGTCCGTGTCGGCATCGGTGTCGGTGTCCGTGTCGGCATCGGTGTCGGTATCTGAATCGGTATCGGTATCACCGTCAGTGTCACCATCCGAGTCGGCGTCCGAATCGGTGTCAGCGTCGGTGTCGGCGTCCGTGTCAATATCTGAGTCGGCATCGGTATCACCGTCAGTGTCACCATCCGAGTCGGCGTCCGAATCGCTGTCGGCGTCCGAATCGCTGTCCGTATCGACGTCGCCCGCGTCGCCGGTATCATTGCCGCAGGCACAGAAGAGTAACGCTGTCATAAAATAGAATGCTGTTTTCATGGAAACCTCCTTACCCGGTGAAGTGCCCGGTCGGAGGAGACGAGTGCCGTGAATTCCCCGAATCAGATGCCGTTTTCCCGGAACCATGCGCCCGTGCGGTGCTTCGCTTCTTCCACCGTATAGGCCGGGGCAAACTGGAAGTCCCGGACCGCCCGATCGCCTTTCAGGGTGAAATCGCTGCAGATATAGGAGAGGGCAAATCGGGACAGGGGCGGGTGAAATCGGTGAATGGGACGCAGAAGAAACGCCGCGCCTTCGGCCAGCAGTGCAAAGGGAACCAGGGCCCATCCGGGAATCCGCAGGTTCCTGGGCTGGATGCGGAGTCCTGCTTCTTCAATCACCGGTGAGAGGAAATCGAAAAAATTGGCGCCGGGGGAGTCCACCAGAAAATAGACCTGTCCGCGTACCGCCGGATTTCCTTCGCGCAGCGCCTTTGCGAGCAGCAGATGGCCGTGGGCCACGTTGCCCACGTAGATATTCATGCAGCGGGTTTTCGCGCTCCCGATTTTCACGAACAGACCTGATTTCGCCATCCCGGCCAGATTGGCCAGATGATAGGGATCCGCTTCTCCCCAGATGCCCGATGGCCGGATGACCGACGTCGCCAGACCATCGCCGTTCGCCGCCTGCACCAGCTGTTCGGCGGCGGCCTTGGATTCCGCATAGGGACCGGTGAAAGGTTGCGGGTAGGGCGTGGTCTCGTCCGCGTCCAGCAGGTCGTGGCCGGGAAAGATGGCATCCAGGGAACTGGTGGACACCAGCGTGGGAATGCGGTTTTTCCGGCAGGCGGCGATGACGTTCCGCGTGCCTTCCAGATTGATGTCGAACACCTCTTTTACGGGATGGGTGCCCCAGTCGATGAGGGCGGCGAGATGCAGCGCGATATCTGCACCGCTGGACGCGTCGACCAGCGAACCCGCATCCCGGACATCTCCTTCGATGACATTGATCGGCAGGTGCGAAAACACTTTTTCCATGCGCAGGGGTTGTCGATCAAAGATGCGGATTTCCCGGGGCGAAAAAACCGGGTTGTCCTTTGACAGTTCCCGCAGGATGGCGCGACCCACAAAGCCCGCGCCGCCGGTGATGAAAAGAACTGGATGGTCGCTCGATTCGTTCATATGATGCTGTCCGTTCTGCGGTTGGCCTCCCGCTGTGTCTGCGGACTGGATTTCACGGAGAAATATTCCCATGGTCAAGACAATCTTCATTCTGAAAAGCGATGCGGTGCCCCATGGCCTCTTTGCAGAACAGATCCGGACCGAAGCGGCCGCCCTGCTCGAAGCAGAAATCCGGTCCCTGCGGTATACGGTGACGGAGGAGCCGCCGCCCTTCGGGGTGATTCCATATGACAAGTCGTGCGCTGCCTGCCTGTCCGTTGTCAGCGACAGGGAGGTGGTCGCGACCCGGCTGCGCAGTCATCCTTTTTTTTACAGCGCCTGCGAGGTGAACGAAGTCATTCCCGTGTCCAACGACGCGGATCGGCCCGCCGTGCAGCCGACACCCGGCATCTGCCTGTTGACCCTCTTCAACAGGAAGCGGTCCATCGATCGCGGTACGTTTCTGCATCGTTGGCACAACGGCCACACGCCCCTGTCCCTGCGCATCCATCCCCTGTGGAGCTACATCCGCAACGAAGTCACCCGTCATCTTGCCGGTTGCCCCTTTGACGGCATCGTGGAAGAGCAGGTGCGCGAACGGTGCCACATCACCAATCCGATCATCTTTTTCGGCGGGCCGCTGGTGTTTGTCTGGAACATGATCCGCACGTTCTTCGACACGTGGGGGTTCATCGACTATCCCACCATGGAAACGTATTTCACGCGGGAATACCGCCTGCGCTGACGCGGTCCGAAGGGCTTTTCAGAACGTTGTAAACAGTCCCAGGGACGCGAGCCCCATGGGTTCGCCGATGACGGAACGCTTCAACTCCAGCATGGGCATTTCGCCGGCGAGCAGGTTCATGGACAGGCGGATCGTGGCGCAGATGCCCGCAGAAGACGTCAGCAGCGACCGCCAGGACAGCTCTCCGGCCGTGTTGTGCGTGAACGCGTCGACACCTTCCCTTGCGCGGGCGCGCCAGATTTCGAACAGCTCTACCTGCAGGCGCAGCTCGTGGCGGTTGCCCGGAAACAGGCGCAGGCGCAGGGCCGTGCCGAGGACGGACTGATGCTCCGTGTAGACGTGGAAATATCGATAGAAGGCATGCAGCTCCAGCCCCATGCGTCGGGCCGGCTCCAGCGCCATCCAGACGCCCGCCTCCGCGCCGCGGTCGATGACCCCGGCGGGATAGATCCGGTGGCCGTTCACCCATGTGACATCCACCCGGTGATTCAGGTAGAAGGCCTCGACGCTGAGGAACCGCAGCGGCCGCACGCGGATACCCGCTTCGTTGCCCACCATGGCCATCATCACGTTGCTCCAGGCCATCACACCGGCCGTATGGCAACCGGCGAGCCCGAATGCCCGAAACAGTCCGGCGTTCCACACGATGTCGCCCCGGGCAATCCAGGTGCGGCCCGTGGACAGGTCCCTCACCCGGGGAACGTACGCGCCGTCCACTCCCGCGTACAGGCCGATGGATCGCGGCTTCGGCAGGTGGATACCCGAGCGCTCCGGCGCGCCATTTTCGCCGGTCAGCGCGGGCGGATCGGCCATGACCGGTCCCGCGGACAGGAGGCAGGCCACGAGGGTGACAATGGACAGGCGGGTCACGGTGCCTCCCCGGGCGGCGGTTGAAGGAGAAACGGCGTAACGTCGAGGGGACCCTTTTCGTCCTTGCGCAGCGCGTCTTCCAGCGCGTTGATCTGCGGCGTGGCAGCGCCGAGGGCAATGGATCGCGCCACGGCGGCGCGGGCGGCGTCCCGTTCTCCTGCCCGGGAAAAGAAGACGGCGTCCTGATAGTGCTGCCAGCAGAGGAATCGCCAGGTTTCGTGTTCTTTCCATCCGGTGCCCAGCGAATGGTACAGGCGACGCCATCGATCCTCGTGCCGCGGTACGGAGGTGGCGAGTTCCGTGGTGCTCACCGCTGCGGGAAAGGCAAGGTAGAGCAGTCCGTCGGGAATGAGGTGGCGCAGGGCCTCGTCGCCCGTCCAGGTGGACGGGTCGACCCGCAGGGGCCCTCGGGACGCCAGGGATGCCACGGCCCGCTCGGTGATTGCGTTTTTCACGAAGATGGACCAGGCGAGTTCTTTGATCTCCGGCGTGCGTCGTGCCACGGAGGCCAGATATCCGGGGTAGCCGAAGAACTGGGGATTGATCACGTGGATGTCGGGGCGGGAGCCGTCGATGAAACCGGGGCTCCAGAGCATGAAGAAGAGCTTGTAGTAGCCCGCGATGACAACGGTGTGGTCCGGTGCGTCCGACAGGGCCGCGTCAAAGGCGTCGCGGGTGGCGTGAAAACTGGACAGGTCGGTGGAATGCACGGTGCTGCGCCCTTTCCAGACGGGCACGAGAAAGATGGCCGCGGCGAGCACGGGCCCGATGAAGCGGGCGCTTGCGACCGTGCGGTACAGGACGTGGAGGACAACGGCGGCAAAGAGGCCGGCGGCCGCGGCGGTGATGCCGATGGTGGGCAGCACATAGCCGTAGTAGTCCGGATTGAAGGGATCAAATCCCATGAGCATGCGCAGAAACAGCGTGACACAGGCGGCCAGGGCCAGGGTGATGCCCGCGAGCCTTGTGGAACGGCGGCGCAGGAGCAGGTAGAAACCCGCGAGGGCGGCCACCACCACCACGGGCCCCAGTTCTCCCATGATGGAAAAAATGGCGTCCGAAGGCGTGTCCTGCAGATAGAGGGCGCTCTCCCGGGTCATGGATTTCTGGTACACGCGGGCCGTGACCACCCAGATGAAGTCGGAAATGGAATGCACCCCTCCCAGTGCGACGGGCGCGCCGGCCAGGGAACGGGCCGGCAGGAAGAGGTAGGCGAGCAGCCCCGTAGCAGTGGCCGCGACGAGGCGCAGGTAGTGGGGAAAGGGCGCTGGTCCGTCGCTGCGGGCGGCCCGGACCAGGGCGGGAATGGCCGCGGGCAGGGCCACCAGCATGATGAAGTGGTGGTTCGCCAGTCCCAGTCCGAAGAAGAAGGCCGACAGGTGCAGCAGGCGCGCATCCCGATCCGGGGCTTCGGTGAACGTATAGCGGATAACCGGAAAAAGGGCGGCAAACACGAGGAGCACCTGCAGGCCGTACACTTCCTGGCGCACGCTCTGGAACCACCAGCCGTGGTTGATGAATGCCAGCAGGGATGCGCCAAGGGCGACCACCGGATGGATCCATGGAGGGACGCTGAGGGTCATTTTTTTGACCACCAGCAGCGTCATTTCAAACAGCAGCCAGACCGCAGCGGCGGACGCCACCGCGGAGGCAAGGGAAACCCGCAGTCCGATGGTCCCCACGGGCAGCAGGGTGAACGGCCTGGTCAGCATGACGTACAGGGGATGACCGGGCGGGTGGGGAATGCCGAGGGAGACCGCCGCGGCGGTGAATTCGGGACTGTCCAGCCAGTAGGGATCGCCGGCGGCGTTGAGGATGGAGAGGGACAGGGGCACCGCGGCGGCGGCGAGCCGGGAGAAGAGGGTGAATTGCTGTTCAAAGGAGCGGCTCATCGTCGTGGGCCAGTGGTCATGGAGTTGGCGCGGCCCCGCGGTCGCCGCAGTGGGGCAGATCCGACGGAGGACAGGCGATGCGCACGTGAAAGTGATCCCAGTGCAGGTTTTTTCCCGGTTGCCGCAGCACCCGCATCGCGCGGCTGCGGAGGTCGGGCGGTGCTCCCTGCGCGGCCGCCTGGTCGAGCAGGAGGTTCTTCAGGTGGTCCGCGACGAAAATCCACTGCACCTGTGCGTGGGGGGACTCCAGCAGGCGGCGGATGAGGGTCCAGTTGCGGGCGGCATCGAACCGCCAGACCATGGGCGGGTCCACGGAGTATCCGTTGCGGTCGAAGGCGATGAAGGCATCGAGGGCAACCGGCTGACCGGAGTTGTCGACGGCATAAAAGCCCAGGTCCACATCGCGGCCGCTCTGATGGGATGCGTGTCGGTCGACGGGGCCGCCGCGCCGCGCCGACAGGTCTCCCACCGCCAGATGACCGCCGCCGTGGCGCTTTGACACCTGGAATCCGGCATCCTTGACCAGCATCACCAGCTCCACGACGCCGAAGCGGTTCCGGCGGTTTCTGGTGACGTCCATCATGGCGTATCCCTGACCGACAGCCGGAAGCACCTCGCCCATTTCCAGGTTTCCGTCCATGGGCAGACCGATGGAAAGAGAGGGAGACTGGACCGCAACGGCCTGCACCGGACGGATGTTCAGCAGGTAGATGGCGACAGCCGGAAGAAATATCGCAAAGCCGTATAAACTGGCCTTTTTTATCGACTTTGAAAGGGAATTCATGTTTAAGACCTTACCAGAATTTCCGGCGGCTCCCAATTTTGTGATGAAACCGGGACCGCCGGCGCAGCAAACGCCTGGAGTTGCTGGTCACAGATGCGACTGGGCCCATGGCACGAACATCGAAGGAGATGAAACATGTCCGTATTTCACACTGAAGAAAAGCAGAAGGTCATTGAGAAGTTCAAGAAGCACGAAGGGGACACGGGTTCGCCCGAGGTGCAGATTGCGCTCCTGACCGCGCGCATCACCTATCTGACCGAACACTTCAAGACCCACGGGAAAGATCACCATTCCCGACGGGGCCTGCTGAAGCTGGTCAGCAAGCGGCGTCATCTGCTCGACTACCTCAAGCGGATGGATGTGGAGCGGTACCGCACCATCACCCGCGATCTGGAAATCCGCAAGTAAGCATTCATTCATGAAATCCATGCACGGTCGGAATCCCGGGGTCTGTAGTCTTGCTCCGTGGGCGCGTCTTCTGAGAAGGGACGCGCGCAGGGACCAGGACTCACCGTTTCCCGGGCACCTCTTCGCTCCGTGCATGGCGAACCGCCGGCGGAAGTAACCGGCAGAAAGGTGCAGAACACCATGTTCGTCAGAGAAAGTGTCACCATCGGAAACAAGACCATCACCATCGAGACGGGTCGCATTGCCAAACAGGCCAACGGTGCCGTGCTCGTCCGCATCGAGGATACGATGGTCCTCGTGGCCACCGTCGCGGCAAAAGAGGCCAAGGCAGGAACGGACTTCTTTCCGCTCACCTGCAATTACACCGAGAAGCAGTACGCCGCGGGCCGCATCCCCGGCGGTTTCTTCAAGCGGGAAGGCCGTCCGCGGGAGGATGAAATCCTCACCTGCCGCATCATGGATCGGCCCATCCGGCCCCTGTTTCCCGAAGGGTTTTACAACGAGGTACAGGTGCAGGCCACGCTGATGGCCTCGGACCGTCAGAATTTCGGGGATATGATGGCGCTCATCGGCACGTCCGCGTCGCTGCATTTTTCTGATATTCCGTTCTACGGCCCTGTGGCGGGTGTGCGGATCGGCCGCATCGACGGGCAGTTTGTCGCGTTTCCCACCCGTGAGGAGCTGGCGCGCAGCGACATGGAAATTGTGATGGCGGCCACCCGGGATGCCATCTGCATGGTGGAAGGGGATGGAAAGGAAATCACCGAGCGCGACCTGATCGACGCGCTGGAATGGGGTCACCGGGCCATTACGCCCCTGTTCGACCTGCAGGACGCCATCAAGGCCAACGTGGGCAAACCGAAATGGGACGTGGTGCCTGTCAAGAAGGACGAAGCGATTGCCCGGCGGGTGTCGGAGCTGGCCCTCAACCGTTTGCAGGACGCCACGCAGATTCGCAGCAAGCATGACCGGTACGAAACCATCGACGTCATCGGCCGGGAGGTCGCTGAGGCCCTTGGCACCGAGTTTCCGGAGCGGGCCGGTGAAGTGGCCGCGGCGTTTTCCGCGCTGAAGAAGCATGTGGTCCGCGATCGGGTGCTGTCCACGGGCGAACGGATCGATGGTCGCCACCTGCGCGAGGTGCGGCCCATCACCACCGAGGTGGGCATTCTGCCCCGGGTTCACGGCACCGCCCTTTTCACCCGCGGCGAAACCCAGGCCATTGTGACCACGACCCTGGGACTGTCGGGCGATGAGCAACGACTGGACGGCATTTACACGGAGGAGCGCAAGCGCTTCATGCTCCACTACAATTTCCCGCCCTATTCCGTTGGCGAAGTCCGTCCCCAGCGGGGCGGCACCTCAAGGCGGGAAATCGGCCACGGAGCCCTGGCAGAGCGGGCGCTGGCGCAGGTGCTGCCCGGCACTGACAGTTTTCCCTACACCGTCCGCATCGTCAGCGAAGTGACTGAATCCAACGGTTCCTCTTCCATGGCCACCATCTGCGGCGGCTGCATGGCCCTCATGGACTGCGGCGTGCCCATCAAGGCGCCCGTCGCGGGTATTGCCATGGGCCTCATGAGCGATGGCCCGCGCACCGCGATATTGTCCGACATCCTCGGCGACGAGGATCACCTGGGCGACATGGATTTCAAGGTGGCCGGCACGAAGGACGGCATCACCGCCGTGCAGATGGACATCAAAATCAAGGGACTGCCCCGGGCCATCATGGAAGCGGCGCTGGATCAGGCCCGCGAAGGACGCCTTCACATCCTGGACCGGATGCTCTCCACCATTCCCGAACCGCGACCCGAGCTGTCGCGCTGGGCACCGCGGATTGAAACCGTGAAGGTGAAGCCCGATCAGGTGCGCATCGTCATCGGCTCGGGCGGAAAGACCATCCGCGGCATCGTCGAACAGACCGGTGTGCAGATCGATGTGGAAGATGACGGAACGATTCACATCGCCTCGCCGGACGTGGTCGCGATTGAGAAGGCCCGTGCGATTATCGAAGGGCTCGTCCGGGAGCCGGATGTGGATGAGATCTACAACGGTACGGTGGTGCGGCTGGCCGACTTTGGCGCCTTTATCAATATCCTGCCCAACATCGACGGGTTGCTGCACATCTCGGAAATGGACTGGAACCGGGTGGAGCGGGTGGAAGACGTGTGCCGTGAGGGTGACGTGGTGCAGGTGAAGGTGGTGGAAATCGACAAGTCCACCGGGAAGATTCGACTGTCGCGAAAAGTGCTCATGGAAAAGCCGGAAGGCTACGAAGAGCGACCGCCGAGGCCCCCGCGGGAAGGCGGCGATCGAGGTGGCCGGGGCGGTGAACGGGGCGATCGGGGTGGCCGGGGCGGCGATCGGGGCGGCCGGGGCGGTGATCGGGGTGGCCGGGGCGGCGACCGGGGAAGCCGCGGTGGTGGTGACCGGGGTCCCAACCGTCCTCCCCGCGCGTAACCGCTCTCAACTTTCCTTGATTTAACAAAGCGGGATCATTACAAATACAGGCGGATGTCCGGCCCGGCGCCGGGAATTTCCCATCGGAGACAAATCCGTGATCTGTATCAGCTGCAGCAGACAGTTCCAGTTGCCCGGAAAATGTCCGGAGTGCGGCTGGGATGCGGACCGCCTCCTGGCACCCGGGGAGGCCTGCGAGCCGGGCCATATCCTGTCCGCCCGCTACACCATTGAGGAATCCCTTGGCGGCGGCCGCTTTGGTGTCTGTTTCCGGGCGCGGGATTCGCGATTGAATGCGGATGTGGTGCTGAAATTCATTCATCCGGCATTTCTGCCCGGGAAGAAGCAGAAGAAGCGCTTTGCGGACGCCATGGAAAAGCTGCAGAACAACCGCAGCGCCATGTTGACCAGGGTGCATGACGTGGGGGCGAGCGGGGAGTTGTCCTTTGTCGTCAACGAGTTTCTCACCGGGGTATCCCTGCTGGAGCTCATGCGCAACCGGGAGTTGACGCGGCGCAGCTTTGCGGTGAACGAAATCTATCCGGTCATGCGACAGCTGGCCGGATTCTGTGTGGAGTCCAATGCGGGCGTGCACGGGACCATCTGTCCGCGCAACGTGTTCATCCTGCCGGGCAACCTGAAAGTCATGGATTGCGGTCTCGCCTCCGCCCTGCCCCCTGACGCCGTTGCCTACCGGCTGGGCGCCTCCGAACGGAGCCGGCGCTATGTGGCACCGGAAATTCTGGCGGGACAGGACACAGGACCCTGCAGTGATGTGTATTCCCTGGGCGTCATCCTGGGCGAAATGCTGACCCAGAAGGCCTTTGACGGCCGGCCCGAGATGTTTGCGCAGGTGGATCCGGATCTGCCGCCGGATCTGGACGAGGTGCTCCGCTGTGCCCTGGCCCGCAACCGGCGGGATCGCTACGCGGACGCTGAGGTGTTTCTGCACGCCCTCTGCGACGTGGCGGGCCTGCCCCTGCCGGTATTTGTCAAGCCGCCGACGGATTCCAAGGCGCCGCCCCCGGATGATGGCATCGTCCAGGCGGAGCGGACGGCCCAGATCATCATGAGCGATGTGATTTCCCAGCACTACGAGGAGGTGACGGCCATCCGACGGATGCCTGCGCCGCCGGTGCCTTCTAAGGTGATCCGACCACCGGCACCTGTGCCGGCGCGTGTGGAAGACCCCGTCGTTCCGGATCGGGAGGGAACGCAGGAAATCGATCTGGACGAGCTGTCAGGGGTGCGGGAAGTGACGCAGACGGTGAGCCTCGACGATCTGGAGGAACAGGAGCCCTCCACGGTCAACGAGGCGGTGGATCGGTTGCGGCAGTCGGAGCAGTCCGCCGCAGAAATGTCAACACAGGAGCTCCTTCGACACAGCGCGCGCCTCGATGGCGTGAATCCGCGGTTTGTCCGCGCCGCCTTTGCGCTGGAGACCGAAAAGAAGTCGGGCATATCGAAGGACGGCATCGCCCGGGTGCAGCAGTTCGGCGAACAGCTGGACGGCATCGATCCGCGGTTCATCCGGGCAGCGGCCCGCCTGGAGAATGCGAAGCTCGGCGTCGTGCCCGTGTCGGATGTGGAGGAACCCGGTGAGACCGATGACTGGCGATCCCGCATCTCGCAGGAGACCGGCGGCAAGGAGGATTCCGTTGTGTCCTTCCTGTCACCTTCGCCGTCGGTGACCGAAGACAGTACGGTTCAGGGCTTTCCCCGCCGGCCGGGGGGAATGGAAGACGGAGAGGTCCGTCCGGTCCGGCAGACGAAGCCCGCCCCGCCGCCGCCGCCGATTCCCAGACGCCGTTTCTGAGATCAGAGTTCCCGCGAAATCATTTCGGTGAGTTTGGCCCGATCGACGGCGCCGACCAGGGAGCCCCGGGGAACGCCCCGGTTGAACATGACAACGGTGGGGACGGATCGGATGGCAAATTTTCCTGCTGCGGCAGGGGCCTGCTGAATGTCCACGTAACAGAATTTTACCCGTCCTGCGTATTGATCGACCATGCCGTCGAGGGTGACGCCCAGGGCCTTGCAGGGCGCGCACCAGGTGGCGCCGAAATCCACCAGCACCGGTGTGCTGGACTGTTCGACTTCGGCGGCAAAGTTTCCGTCTGTCAGGTTGATGAGTTTTTCTGCCATGACCTCTCCTGTGGTTGAGAATTGAACGCGACAGGAATGTTGGCAGGAAAGGGGCGCGGTTGTCAACGAACGAAGGCCGCAGAAAAATCGCGGGTGAACATCTTCTTCGATAAAAAAAATATAGGCGCAGAAAATGCAGTCCCGGAATGAAGAGCAGAAAAATTACCGAGGGCAAAAATGGCCGAAAATGGCAGGGAATCAGGACTGTCCCCTTTAACTAACTTACAGCACTCAATTGCGAATACACACTGAATACCCACCAAAGTAGCTATCTTCCGCACAAGTCGTATATCCTGTGCCCATGTTTACGTAGATGTGTCCCTCCGCACAGGTCGTAGATGTCCAAAGACGTCTTGGGATCAAATCTTCTTCTGTTCCATACACAGCGCTGCAAACAGAATCATAATGACACGGAATCACTGAGAAGTTTCCATCTCCATAGTCGGTTACGCCTGCAGCACTAAACAGTTCCACGACTTCATACACAGTCGGCATTCTGAATCCATCAGGACAGCTCGCTGCTGTCCAATCAACCATCGTCCCGTCGTCTGAACAGATTCCTGAATCCGCGAGTTGGGGCCAACCGCATGTCCAACAATTATTGGTATCCTTTTGAGGTAAATATTCATCACTCGGACATTGGCAATAGCCTATGTTTCCGCCATTATACCCGCCGCAAGAATCGCAGTTTTCGCCGACCCACCCACCACTGCAAACCTCACAATCTTGATATGAATCCCAATTATTCGGACACTGCTCACAATCTGTCCCGAACCATTCATTGGCGCACTCGCACACCGGCGTCACGTCGTTCACACAATGTGCATTCTCGACACAATACTCCATCACTTCCCCATCCGTGTCGTCGCTCTGCACATCGTAGTAGTCCAGCGTCTCACACACGGTGGTCCAGTGGATGTTCTCATCCTCACCACAATGGGTTCCAGCCTGCGGGGTACAGCAATCCGCCTGGGTGCTGCCAAATTTCATGCATACGGCCGCACCGGTGCAGTCCGCCCGGCGGATGTCCAGTGCGCCGCAGGAATCGTAACTCCACACATCACCCGCGTAACAGCGTCGATAATGGTCCTTCACACACAGGCACTCCGCGCGTACATCTGACTTGATGATGCACTGTTCTCCGTTCACACATTCATCCAGCATGGACAAGGGTTCATCCTCGCTGTCCAGACACCACACGCTGTCGCCGTAACAGGCACCGTGCTGTCCTTCCGGACAGGGATTCACCTGGGCCATCGTATCCGTGTCTTCCGGTTCCGTGCCGGTGTCGGTATTCGTGTCCGTGTTTGAGTCGGTATCTGAATCCGTATCCGAGTCTGAATCGGTGTCAGTGTCGGAATCAGTGTCGGTATCGGTGTCGGAGTTCGTGTCAGTATCCGTATCGCCGCCATCGCCGTTGTTCGCCTTCTGGCAGGCGGACAGCATCAGAATGACAGACAGAACCAGAAACAACCGGATAGCCATGACAACGCTCCTTCTCCCGGCGGGCCGGGATGAAAAAATACCGCGGTGAAGTATCTGCTGTTGATAATACCCGCCGCGCGCAGCGCTGACAAGTGCCGCAGACCCACCTGATCATCCGGTCCTTCCCGTTGCGCCCGCTTCTTTCCACCCTCGTGCACCCCACCCGTGAAAGCGGAAATCATTCACAAATTTGAAAAAGTGAAGGGGCCGGAATTTTTTTGGCACAATTTGACCCCGAGCGGCCGAAAGAGGGGTGACGGTCGGCCATTTTCCCCGACTGTCCGGAGGGGTCATGACGAAATACGACGAGGCGTACCGAATTCTCTATTCCACAAGGGAGTTCATGGAGGAATTCCTGCGCCACTGCGTGCAGGAGCCGTTCATTGAAGAGCTCGATTTTTCGAGCCTTGTCCGGGTGAACGGCAGCTACGTTTCTGATTCACTGGACCGCCGCGAGGAAGACATGGTGTGGCGCATCGATTTTCGTGGTCGCGCGATTTACCTGTACGTGCTGCTGGAGTTCCA
>JAKQNG010000016.1 GCA_029565915.1 Deltaproteobacteria bacterium | reverse complement strand
GAGATCAACCGCCTGTCTCCCTACATCCGCCGGCGCTGGGCGGCGCCGGAAAAGCGCCGGGAGTTTCTCCAGAAGCTCATTCAGATTGAAATGCTCTCCATGGAGGCCGAACGGCTGGGTCTGGGCAATGCGCCGGAAGTGCAGCGGGCCGTGGAGCAGGTGATGATCCGGCTGCTGGTGAAGAACGACCTGGAAAAGACGCTGCTGCCCTCCACCGTGGACGACAGCCTGCTGGAGGCGGAGTACGAAAAGGACTGGAACAAGTACCACGAACCCACCCAGTACCGGATGAGCGAAATCGTGGTGAAGGACGAGAAGACGGCCCGCCGGCTGCTGGCCGAAATCCTGGCCCACGAGAGCCCGAAGGGCCGTTTCCGGGAGCTGGCCCAGACCGCGTCCATCGATCGCCGGACCGGCGAGCGGGGAGGCGATATCGGCTACGTCCTCAATCCCGCGGACATTGAAAAGAGCGTGCAGGAAGGAAAGCACCCCCTGCGCCAGAATCCGGACGTGGACCCGGCCGTGGCAAAGGCCTCCTGGACCCTCGCCCAAAGGGACGACATCCTCAAGGAGCCGGTGCGCACCCCGAAGGGATATCACCTGCTCATGCTGACCACCATCAAGCCCGCCATCGATCGCTCCTTCAACAGCATGAAGCGGATGATCGAAAGCCAGGTGCTCCGCCGGCTGCGCCGGGAAAAGATGGATGAATACGTGGCCGCCCTGCGGAAAAACGCGGACATCCGGATATTCGAGGACAATCTGGCAAAGCTGGAGCTGGAGGAACCCGCTCCGCCGCAAGAAGAAGGAAACCCGTGATGCACCGCCTGCTGCCCATTGCCCTGTTGTCCATTTTCCTTGCACCTCACGCCACCACTGCCCGGTCCGTGCCCGCCGACGGCATTGCCGCCGTGGTGGGCGAACAGATCATCCTGCTGTCCGAGGTCCACGCCCGCATGTCGATCCTCACCCAGCAGGCAACCGGCATGGGCGCCGCGGCACCACCGTTCCACACCGCCCAGAAGCAGGCCCTCGAAGAGTTGATTGACGAAACCCTCATCGCCCGGGAAGCGGTCTCCATGCAGATTGAGGTCACCACCGGGGAGGTGGAGTCGGCCATTGAAAACATGGCGGAACAGAACAGCATGGATCTGGAGAGCTTCAAGGCCGCCCTGGAGTCCCAGGGAATGACACTGTCCCTCTACCGGCAGAACATCCGCCGGGAGCTGCTCACTTACAAAACCATGAACCTGCGGGTCCGCAGCCGCGTGAACATCAACGAAGAGCGGGCCAGGGAGTTTTACAACAATCAGGTGCGGGACGTGCGCCGCGGTGCCTGGTTCTACGGCGCTCACATCCTCGTCCGGGTGCCGTCCGACGCCCGCGCCATCGACGTGGCGAAGCTGCGGGAGCGGGCAACCGCCCTGAAAACGGCCATCGACGGCGGCAAGAAATTCGAAGACGTGGCAAAGGAATCTTCGGACGACGCCGTCACTGCTCCCTTCGGCGGCCACCTCGGAAAGCGGATGCCCGGAGACATCCCCGCCATCCTCGACCGGGTATTTCTCGATCTGGAACCCGGCGAAATCACCGGCCCCATAAAGACCCCGTCCGGTTTTCACATCGTGAAACTGGCGAGCCGCGAAGACGTGGGCGTCAAACCCTTCGATCAGGTCAAGGATGTCATCATCGGTCAGCTCACCCAGAAGGAGATGGACCGGCAGCAGAAAATCTGGCTGAAGGAACTGCGCCGCCGCGCCTTCATCAACATCCGCATCTGACCGGACAGAGCACCCATGCGCCACCTGCACCCCACGGGAATCGCCCTGCTGACTGGAATCCTGCTGCTCCTTTGCCAGACCGCCCACGCCAAAAAGAAGGCCTCGCCCTATGACAAGCTCGACGTATTCAGCCGGGTACTCTCCCTCGTCGAGCAGCACCACGTGGAACGCGTTGACGAAGACGCGGTGATGGCCGGCGCCATTCATGGCATGTTGCGCGCCCTCGACCCTCACTCGTCCTGGCTGCCCCCCGACCAGTTCCGCATCCTGCAGGAAGACACCGAAGGCAATTTCTGCGGCGTGGGGATGGAAGTTTCGATCCGGGACGACCAGCTCACCGTGGTGGCCCCCATTCCCGATTCGCCGGCCATGCGGGCGGGCATCCGGACCGGCGACATCATCGCGCAGATCGACGGTCGCTCCACGGCGGCCATGGACATCGAAGAAGCTATCGGACTCATGCGGGGCAAAGAAGGGACGAAAGTCACCATTGCCATCCGCCGGGAAGGCGCAGCGGAGCTGCTGCACATGACGCTCACCCGGGCGCCCATCGAAATCGAAAGCGTCCGCAGCGCGGTTGTGTCCACCGGTATCGTCCACGTCATGCTGCGCTCCTTCACCGACGGCGCCGCGGCCCGCCTGCGGGAGGCCATCCGCACCGCAAAGACCGAAAACGGGCCCATCACCGGCGTCGTTCTGGATCTGCGGGGAAACCCGGGCGGTCTGATGTACGAAGCGGTAAAGGTAAGCGACCTGTTCATGGACCGGGGGGTCATCGTCAGTACCCGGGGACGGGACGGGGCGATGGTGGAATCCTTCGAAGCAAAGGACGCGGGCACCATTGCGGACATTCCCGTCATCGTGATGATCGACGGCGCCAGTGCCTCCGCCTCCGAAATCGTCGCGGGTGCCCTGCAGGACAGCGGTCGCGCCATCGTGCTGGGCGTAAAGAGCTTCGGCAAGGGATCGGTCCAGACCATCATCCCCATGCGGGACGGCTCCGGCCTGAAGCTCACCACGGCGCTCTACTACACGCCCTCCGGCGTCAGCATTCAGGCCCGCGGCATTGTCCCGGACGTCCTCGTGGAATCCCGCACCGCGCCACCGGACGGAGATACGGACACGCCGGACATGAAGGAATCCGACCTGCCCGGGCATCTGGACAACGGCCTTCCCACGGCAGATGACGCGGCTGCCATCGATGACTTCCAGTTGCGGATGGCGGTCCAGCTCCTCTGCGGCATCGCCCGACAGCAGGAAACCCTCCGCCGGACCCGATGACGGCACCGGAGGTTCTCATCGTCGGCCTCGACTCGATGCCCCCTGCCATCGCGTTTGACACCTGTGCGGCCATCATGCCGAACCTGACACGGCTGCGCGCCGACGGCGCCAGTGGCCCGCTGCGCTCTACGGACCCGCCGGTCACCTGTCCCGCGTGGATTTCCATGACCACCGGACGCCCGCCCGGCGAGCTGGGCATCTATGGTTTCCGCCGCCGACAGACCGGCACGTATGCCATGTCCCTCGTCAGCGCCGCCGACATAACCCATCCGCGCATCTGGGATCTGGCGGACGCGGCACAGAAACGCAGCGTGGTCGTGTCCGTTCCCCTCACCTGGCCGCCTGTGGCGGGCCCGCGGACAGCACTCACCTCCTGCTTCCTCACCCCGTCGGACCGGGCTGCCTTTACTGCCGGCTGCGCGGATGCGACCGAGCTGCGAACCCTCTTCGGCCCTTACATTCCCGACGTGGAGGACTTCCGGGGCGCTGACGTGCACGCCACCATCGATCGGTGCGCGGCCCTCACAAAACAGCACGGGGCCATCTTCCGCCACCTCATCGCCCGGCACAGACCCCACTTTGCCATGATGGTCGATCTGGGGCCGGACCGGTTTCATCACGCCTGCCTGCGCCACGTCATGGCCACCCACCCCGACTTCGCCCCGGACCACAGGGCCCTCGACTACTACCGACTGCTGGACAACGAGCTCGGCGCCACTCTTGCCCTCGCCGGGCCGGATACCACCGTGATGGTTGTCTCGGACCACGGTGTGAAGCCGCTTTACGGCGCCGTCTGCATCAATGAACTGCTGCTCCGCGAAGGTCTGCTCGTCCTGCGGGATGGTCCACCGCCCGTGCCCGCGCCCCTCTCTGCCCTGAACGTGAACTGGGATCGCACCGTCGCCTTCGGCGAAGGGGGTTACCACGGTCGCATCTTTCTCAACCGGACAGGACGGGACCCCGGGGGCATTGTCACGCCCGACCGGGCTCCTGCGCTCATCGATCAGCTGCGCCGCCTGCTGACTGCGCTGACAGGTCCCGATGGCCATCCCATGCACAACGTCGTCTTCGAGCCCAGCGAAAAGTACGGCGACACATATGCCGGCATGCCGCCCGATCTGACCGTTTACTTCGACAACCTGAACCGTCGCAGCGCCGGCACAGTGGGTCATGGAACCATTTTTCTCCCCTGCAACGACACGGGCACCGACCATGCGAATCACGACTTCGACGGCATCTTTGCCCTTCTTGGACCGGGCGTCCAACGGGGCGAACGCCGCGCATCCATTCTGGACATCTTTGCCACGGCGCTCCATCGTCTGGGAATTGCTGCACCCGCCGGCACCAGCGGACAGGTTCTGTAGTTCAGGGCCGTCGACGCTCGCCGAAAATTGACGTTCCCACCCGCACCATGGTTGCGCCCTCTTCAATGGCCATTTCAAAGTCGCCGCTCATGCCCATGGAGAGGTGGGGCAGCAAAGGCGGCCCGCCGAGGCGATCCCGCAATGCCCGCAGGGCAATAAAATGGCGTCGTGTGTCGTCCTCGTCGAGATCGAACGGCGGAATGCACATGAGCCCTTTGAGATGCAGGCCCGGCAGGCGGGACAGCTCTTCGGCAACAAACGGAGCCTCTTGTGCGGAACACCCCGACTTCTGCGCTTCGTCGCCCACGTTCACCTGGAGCAGCACGTCTATTGCCGTGTTGCGCTGCTGCGCTGCGGCAGACAACTCCTGTGCCAGTCGAACGGAATCCACGCTCTGCACCATGGACACATGCGGGGCGGCCAGCTTCACCTTGTTGCGCTGCAGGTGTCCGATGAAATGCCAGCGGATGGGGAGATCGGCCAGTGCCCGCGCCTTTTCATCCAGCTCCTGCGCATAGCTTTCACCGAAATCCCGCTGGCCGGCGGCGACGGCCTCGCGGATGGCGGACACCGGCTGCAGCTTGGATACGGCGATCAGCGTCACGTCCCCGGGCTGGCGACCGCTTTTTTTTGCGGCACGGGCCATGCGCGCCCTCACATCGTTCAATCCGACAGTAATATCCGTCATGGCTTCCACACCGAATGGATGACACCGCGGGCCGCGATAGCCCGCAGCACATCGCCCGCGGGCAGCCCGACCACGTTGCTGTAACTGCCTTCGATGCGCTCCACCAGCGCACTGCCCCTTCCCTGAATGGCGTAGGCACCCGCTTTGTCGAAGCACTCACCGGAGGCGACGTAGGCGTCGATGTCTGACGGCGACAGCGGATAGAAGCGAACTTTCGTGTCGCAGAAATCCACGGTCCAGTCTTCACCGGCGCGACCGACGGCCCAGGCGGTCACCACCGAATGGGTTTTCCCGGACAACAGCCTCAGCATGCGCTTCGCGTCGTCTGCATCGACGGGTTTGCCCAGCACCCGATCGTCATGGACAACAATCGTATCCGCTGCCACCACCAGGGGCGTGCGACCCTGATGGTTCAATGCCGTCGCCACATGAAGGCCCTTTTCGCCGGCCAGCCGCAGGGCGAAGGCGACGGGGCTCTCGTCGGGCATCCGGACCTCTTCGATGTCTGCGGGAATCACCTCCACGGGGATGGCAAATTCATCGAACATGGCTTTGCGTCTGGGTGATGCAGAGGCAAGTACAATTGTTTCAGTCATCGTCATGTCCCATAGCATGAAACCCATCCGGCCGCCAAATGGCCCGTTCCACATCGCAAGGAGCGATATCGTTCGGGGACATTCCGGCTAGGCAAAGGCGGCGCGATGACGTACAACCGGCGGACCTGCGGCCGACCGGTCGGCCGGGTTTCATCAACAGGAGTGAAACGGATGAAAATTCTCGTTGTGGGCGGCGGCGGCCGCGAACATGCGCTCTGCTGGAAGCTCTCCAGAAGCCCCGTCGTCACAGAGGTGATCTGTGCGCCGGGCAACGGGGGCATCGCGGACTGTGCCCGGTGTGTTCCCACTCCGGCCGCAGATGTGGAAGGACTGCTGGCGCTGGCCCGCCATGAGAATGTGGATCTGGTGGTGGTGGGTCCGGAGGCTCCCCTCGTCGCCGGTCTCGTGGATCGCCTCGACGAAGCGGGCATCCCGGCCTTCGGTCCTTCGGCGGCAGCGGCGCGGCTCGAAGGCAGCAAGGCCTTCTCCAAGGAATTCATGGTGCGCCACGGCATTCCGACGGCCCGGTTCTCCGCCCACGAAGTGCTGGACGACGCGCTGGCGGAAATCGACCGTCGCAATGGTCCCTGCGTGGTCAAGGCGGACGGACTGGCCGCCGGCAAAGGTGTGATCCTGTGCGCGTCCCCGGCAGAAGCCCGCGATGCCGTGCGCGCCATTCTCTGCGATGGTGCGTTCGGCACCGCCGGTGCCCGGGTAGTCATCGAAGACTTCCTCTGCGGCGAAGAGGCCTCCATCCTCGCCATCTGCGATGGCACGGATTTCATCACGCTGATGGCCGCTCAGGACCACAAGGCAGCCTACGACGGAGACACGGGTCCCAACACGGGAGGTATGGGCGCCTACTGTCCCGCGCCCGTGGTGACCCCCGCCCTGCGTCAGCAGATCATCGCGCAGGTCATCACGCCCACGGTGCGCGGCATGGCGGCGGACGGCCATCCCTTCCGGGGCATCCTCTACGCGGGAATGATGATTGATGGCGATCGGATTTCGGTGCTCGAATTCAACGTCCGCTTCGGCGATCCGGAGTGCCAGCCCCTGCTGGCCATGCTGGAGAGCGATCTGGCCCCCGTGCTGCTGGCCGCGTCCCGGGGGGCGTTGAAGGGGACCACCCTCGCATGGCGGGACGGTGCGGCCCTTTGCGTGGTGCTGGCGGCGGGCGGATATCCGGGCAACTACACGACCGGCGATGAGATCACCGGGCTCGCGGAGGCCGCTGCCGTTCCCCGTGCCGTTGTTTTCCATGCGGGGACCCGGGCGTCAGACGGCCGGATCCACACCGCCGGCGGCCGGGTGCTCGGCGTGACGGGCACCGGGGCCTCGTTGCGCGAAGCGGCGGACAACGCCTACGCGGCCTGCGACTGCATTCACTTCAACGGCATGCGCCTGCGCCGGGACATCGGTCACCGGGCTCTGAAATCACTCGAAAGGATGTGACAGATGAAAAGCGTACTCATCGTAATGGGCAGTGAAAACGACTTTGACCGGGTGAAACCGGCACTCCTCGTGCTGCGGGAATTCGATGTCCCCTTCACCGTGGCGGTTGCATCGGCACACCGCTCTCCCCTGCGCGCCGCTGAACTGGCAAAGAACGCCCGCCGGGACGGTCACGGGGTCATCATCGCCGCAGCCGGCGCGGCAAACCACCTGGGCGGCGCCATGGCGGCCAATTCGACCCTGCCCATCATCGGTCTCCCCCTGGAAGTGGGCGGCCTCGGCGGCCTCGATGCGCTGCTCTCCACCACCCAGATGCCCGGCGGCGTTCCCATTGCGGCCGTGGGCATCGACGGAGCGAAGAACGCGGGACTCATCGCCGCTTCCATCATCAGCATCGGCGACGAGGCACTGGCCCGCCGACTCGATGACGCGCGGGCAAAAATGGCGGACGGCGTACTTTCTGCGGACCGCCGCGTCCAGGACAAACTGGCTTCCCTCTGATTTCCAATGGCACTCTCCATTCGAGAAATTTCATGAACGCAGAAAAGCTGGCGATTTTCGGCATTGTCATCTTCGGATTCATGGCACTGGTGCAGGCCTGGCGGACCGCCCGGCAGGCCAGCCACATGATGAAAAAACGCGAAGGAGGGAGGCCCCGTCGTCTGATTTCCTCCGAACCCGCCGCGGCCGAACTCGCGCGGGCCCTCATCGATGAAGTGGTGGAGAAAAACCCGGAACTGGTTTTGAAAACGAAGGAAACCGGCGTGATGGACGGGTTTCTTGACAGGCAGATCAAAACCGCCATGAATCACTATCTGGATCGCGTCAACCCGAAGTTCCGAGGCCTGTTTCACATGACAGTCAGCGAAATCATTTTTCAGCGAAAGGACAGATCAGATGAACCTTCTTAAACTGTTTACCTTGTTCAGCGCGCTTGTGTTCGGCATTTCCTGCGGAGGCAACGGCGGTGGCTCGGACGACACGGACTCCACATCGGACACGGACACCGATGCCGATACCGACACCGATACTGATACCGATACCGACACGGATTCCGATACCGACACCGACACCGACACCGATACCGACTCCGACACCGATACCGACTCCGACACCGATACCGATACCGACACCGATACCGACACCGATACCGACACCGATACCGATACCGACACCGATACCGACACCGATACCGACACCGATACGAACTGGGCGGGTTTCGTGGGCGACGCCTGCGCCATCGACGAGGGCTGCCCCGGGCCCGGCACGCCGGACTGCCTGACAGAAGGACTCTATCCTCTGGCGGCGCTGGCGTCTTCGGACAATCCCAATGCGGTGGCCCTGTCCACCATCGGCGTGGACCTGCCCGACGGTTACTGCTCCACGGTGGCACCCTGCGCCACGGACGGGGACTGCGGCAACGGCGGCACCTGCTTCTATCCCCTGGAAGAGGTGGCCCCGGATTATTACGGTATCCTCGTGGACGCCCTCGGGCTGACAGGTGAAGACCGGGAAGTGCTGATGGGATTCCTCGACTACGGTCAGTGCCTGCTGGCCTGCGACGACGACGACGACTGCCCCCGTGCCGGATATGAATGCGAAACCCCCATCGGCGATTTTCTCTCCCTGGTGACGGGCGCGGACATGAGCACGTTCTGCATCGGCGCACCGGTGGACACGGACACCATCGACACGGAGTCCGACAGTGACTCGGACACCCAAGACACCGAGACCGCCGACACCGAAACCGCCGACACCGAAACCGTCGATACCGAGACCGAAGACACCGAAACCGTCGACACCGAAACCGCCGACACCGAAACCGTCGACACCGAAACCGTCGACACCGAAACCGTCGATACCGAAACCGTCGATACCGAAACCGTCGATACGGATACCGTCGACACGGATACCGTCGACACGGATACCGATGACTGCGCATCCGCCCCCTGTCTGAACGGCGGCGTCTGCAACGACGGCGTCAACACCTACTCCTG
>JAKQNG010000013.1 GCA_029565915.1 Deltaproteobacteria bacterium | reverse complement strand
CAACCCCCGCGGACGAGGTGGTGGAGGCCGCGTTCACCGTGCTGTCCGTCGACACGGACACCCACACGGATACCGGGGACACGGACACCTCCACGGACACCCAGGACACGGACACGGCGGTCTGCAATGATTTTGATGTGGTGCCGTCGCAGATTCCCGTGGGCTCGTTCCAGAAGAGTCTGCGCCTCGAAGGGTCCGGGGGCATCAACTGGGTTTCGTGGGACCGCAGCATCGTCATGGCAGGCGAAAGTGAGCAGTTCTATCTGAACGACCCCGAATCGGACCCCACCGAAAAGTGTTACGTGAGCACGCCCCAGGATATTACCTGTTCCATCACGGCGGGCCTGTTTGTCACTCCCGGTGCCTACACCATCACCGTGACCAGCGGCGGCGTGACCACCTGCGGCACCCTCACGGTAACCGGCGACGATGTGGCGACCATGGCCATTCCGGCCGGCCTGCTGCCGCAGAAGAACACTTATGAAGGTGAGCTGTCCACCACCACCAACCGGTCTGACTTCTATTCGTTTAATGCGGCGGCCGGCGACATGGTGGTGTTCCACGCGGTGTCCCTGGACCGCAGCACCATGGACCCGATATTGCGGCTCATCGACAGCACCGGCGCACAGTGGCTGTACTTTGTGGACAACGAAACCAGCGGGGGCGGCATCGACGCGCGCTTTGCCCATTTCTTTGCAGAGGCCGGCACGTTCCATCTGGAAGTGGGCCCCAGTTGTCCAGCAACTATGGACGCTATGTGCTGTATATCCACCGTCTCACCCACGGCAGCGCACTGGCCGAAGAGGAAGACAACAACAGCATTGCCACCGCCCGGGACATCGGGGGCGGGCCGGTGCTGGTTTATGGCGCCATTAATGATTCCGATGACAACGATTACTACCTGGTGACCCTGACTGGCCCCTCGGCCATCGATGTGGCCGGCCGCCGGATTACCCAGTGGACCGAATCCGCCGCGGACACCCGTCTGGACCTCTACGACACGGACGGCGTCGCGCTGGACAACTGCAGCATCTGGTTTGAAATTCCCACCACCGCCGACCCGCGGCTGTTTGTGGAGACCGCCGGCACCTACGCGGTGCGCGTGCAGGCCGAAGATGAGGGCTACGGGTTCTATGCCCTGAACGTGCGGCCGCTGGTGGTCATCAACGAGGTGGACAACCGCTCGTCGTCCACCAATCCCTTTGTGGAGCTGCTGGGGCCGCCGTCGTTCAGCCTGGCCGGCTGGGCCCTGTGCACCTTTGACGGCAACGGCGATCCGGTGGACGCCGGTGACCCCTGCGTGGATCTGTCTGCCCTGTCCACCGACAGTATGGGCTACCTGGCCATCCAGGACAGCGCGGTGGCGTCGTCGGCCCTGGCTCTGCCGCCGGGCCCCGGTGCTCTGTCGCTGCAGTACCTGGGAACGCCCGTGGACGGGGTGCAGTACGGCGCGGTGACCACCGGTGTCCTGGCTGAAGGGGAACCCGCAGAGGTGGGCACCTGGCGGGTCATCGGCCGCGCGGCGGGTGTGGACACCAACAACAACCGCATGGACTTCATGTACATGGAAGCCCCGTCGCAGGGGCTGCCCAACGACCGTAAATTCCCGGCGGCCCTGCCGCTGTATGGAGAACCCGAAGGATGATGACCCTGTACCGGACGCTCCTGTTTCTGTTGCTGACGGCCCTTGGGGCCTGTTCCGAAGACTCCGCCGCAGACCCGGTGCTGCTGGCGGCAGATCCGCCCGCTGTATACCGGGGAGAGTCGGTGGTGGTAGAGCTGTCGTCTCTGGAGGATGTCTTTGTGCAGGAGCTGGAGGCGCCCGTCATCAGCGACGGCGGCCTTGCCCTCAACAGCCTGACCATTGTGGACGAACGCCACGCCCTGGCGGCATTTCTCTCCAGCACAGCCACTGCCGTGGGGCTGCACGGGTTTGAAATTCCCTTTGGAAACCGGACCGCCGTCCTGGACATGACCGTCCTCGACCCGGCAGAAGGCCCGGGTACGGTCACGGGCGAAGGCCTGTCCGCCACTGCCGGTGCGGAATTTGCGGAGTTTTCCATCATTGGCACGGGCACGCACTTTGACAGTGATTGCGCGGTTTTCATTTCCGGCGCAGAGGGTTTTGCCATCCATTCCATGCAGGCAGTTACCGAAACCCGCATCGACGTGCGGTACAGCATTGCGCTGGCGCAGGAACCCGTGCAGGCAACCGTGACAATTGAGGATGGCGACAATGAGTGGACGCTGCTGTTTGTCATCAGTGCGCCCGTGACGATGGCAAACGTTCACGGGAATCAGTTTCTGGTGCGCGGTCAGGTCAATGAAATCCTGATCGGTGCACCGGGCGCGGATTTTTCCACGGAGGTGGCCTTCCGCAATGAGGGCGACGGGTTCGAGCTGGGGCAGGAAACAGTGATCGCCGACCATCAGGTTTCTGTGCCGGTGCGGGTGCCACCCGATTATCCCGACGACACGCTGGCGTTTTCTTTCCGGACCTACAGCGACGGTGGCGCCCGCCTCCAGCTGGTCACGGTCGCGCTGCCGGTTCTGGAGCCGGCCTTCCTGGCCCTGCAGCCATCCCGGATAACCGGCGCCAACAGTGAGGAAACCGTGTCACTGGTGGCAGAGGGCATCGATCTGACGCAGGTGGAAACGGTGTCCTTTGCGTCTGACACGTCCGTCTTTCTTGACGGGTGGGAGGCGCTGACCCCGACCGGAGGCAGCGCCACGTTCATGGTTTCATCCCAGCCCGACGAGGGATGGCATCTCTTTTCCGTCAACGACGGGTACAGGGACATCACCGCGGGGCTGGTGGTGGATACGGCGCAGGACATTCTGCCGGATGCCTTTGAGACACCGGGGGAGATCCCGGCGGGGGATCGGGCCTTTGTGACCGTCGTCCTGAAAGACGCCGTCCTCGTAGAAGACGCGCTCAGCATGGAGGACGATGAAGACATCTCCGTGCTGGATATCCTTTTCATTGATGAGAGCTGTGTCGTGCTGGAACTGCAGGTGCACGCCGATGCACCGACGGACGAGTGGTCCGCGGAACACCTGCTGGTCCTGCGCAGCGGCTTGAATGAGTATGACGTTCATCTGACCGTCGCGGCATCGGGGCTATGACAATGGGCATGCGGCAGACATCGGGACTGATTCTTGCCCTTACGGCACTGACGGCGTGCACCGGGCCGGAGGAAACCGGCGGCTGCGCGGCGGACGTGGACTGCGGTGCCGGCCAGACCTGTGTGCTGGAGGCCTGCATCAGCGATGCGGGCGATTGTGAGGTCATCGGAGCGTTTGCCGAAGTCTCCGCCATGCCGCTGGAAGGAGAGGTGATCCACGAAGCCCACGTGGTCTGGGATGGCGCCGGGGCGGCCCACTACTGTTACCTGGCCACCGTGAACGGGGTGCTGCAGGGTCGGTACGGGGTGCAGGTGAGCGCCGATCAGTTTGAAGAAGAAGAACTGCTCGTTGCGGAACGGTCCATCCGCTGCGGCGCCATTGCCGTATCCACTCAGGGCGTGCCATTCGTATTTTCCAGAACGGAACCGGCACTCGTGTACCGCACGGCGGAAGGGTGGGTGGAAATCATCTATGACAGTCTGCGCGGTGACGAGGCCATTGATGCCGTCCATGCGGAAGAAGCATCCATCCGCTTGACACCGGACGTGGACGGCGGGATGTATGCGGCCCTGGCCCTGGGCTATGACCTGCTCAGCCAGCCGATTCACATCGCGCATTTCGACGGCACCGCACTGGAAGTGATCATCGACGGATGGTCCGGGGGCAATGGATTCCTCGTGGCCAGCCATGCGCCCCAGGTGCTGGAGGCCCGCTCCCGGCTGACCGGTGCACCGTCACCGGGCATCCTCATCGGCGATCTGCTGCGCGAATCCATTGGCTATTTCGATCTGGACGGAGGGCACGTGGACAGCCTGTCCGGCGGGTATCACGTGGGAGCTCTGGACAGGGACGGCGTCCTGTGGGTGGCCTATCTGGACGGCAACTATCATCTGAACGTGAACCGTCTGTCGGACGACGGGTTTGTGCGGGTGTCGGATCTGGGTGCCGTGACCCTGAAGCAGGAGCAGAAGGGGCAGGCGCCCTGGGAGTTCGCCGTGGACGACCGCGGCATCGCCCACGTGGCCTGGGTGGAGCTGACCGGCGGAACCGCAACGCTGCTGTATGCCACTGCCTCCGAAGACCTGCCCGCCGCCCGGATTCTGACGACGGATCTGCGCGACGATCTGCCGGGCAGCGGTCGATGGGCCGTCCGCACGGACCTGTGCGGTCGCGCCGAGGTGGCCGTGTTTGTAAACGAGACAGAATTGGACGCCGCGCAGACGCGGACAGTCCTGAAAGTTTTCAAGGGCATCTAGTTGCCCCGGGGAGGAATGACGCCATGAGAGTTTCGGTCTTTCTATTGTTTGTCACAATGCTGTGTCTGCTGTTTGCAGGTGCCTGCCAGAAGGCGAGCAACGGCGATGGCGGCGACACGGACACCGATGCGGACACGGATACCGACGCGGATACGGACACGGATGCCGACACCGATGGGGATTCCGATTCGGATGCGGATTCCGACTCGGACAGTGACGCCGATTCCGACAGCGACAGCGACTCGGACACGGACAGCGACACGGAGACGGAAGATACG
>JAKQNG010000003.1 GCA_029565915.1 Deltaproteobacteria bacterium | reverse complement strand
TGCCGATGGCATGGCCGCATGATCCGGCGACCTGCGATGGCAACCAGCTGGCCGTCGCCATCGACCAGGGCGGCGGTTGGCTCGGGGTCATGCTGCCAGATGGCCGGTTCCTTTACCTGCTCGGTCCGCTCCGGGCGATAGATATTCCATTCTAACATCATGAAGCCGCCCCACACGATGACACGATTCATCCCGGATCCGCTCGGGGATCATCCCCGGTGCATCCCCGATGAGGCGAAATTCGCCCGCTGCAAGCGGTGCGGCCTCCCCATTGGCTTCCCCACTGGCCTGACCTTCGCAGACGGCCGGCCGCGCGTCTATGCCTGTGCGGCCGTCGACAGGAAATTCCGCTACCGCATCGAGGAGGTGCCCGACGTCCCCGGGTCCCGGCAGTTCCCCACGGTGCCAGAGCCGCCAACCGTCCGGAATTTCTGGCGGTGGTATCTGGTCGCCGTGGCCCTGATCGCTCTCGTGTGCGGCGGCATCGCTCTGGTTCTCGCTCTCCAAATCTCATGACACTCGACGATCAACAATCAGCGGCGCTCGACGCCATGAACCGCGGCGGGAATTGCTTCCTCACCGGCAGTGCCGGCACCGGGAAATCTACGGTGACGACGAACTTCATCGGGGCCAGCTTCCGCAAGGTGGACGTGGCCGCGACAACAGGCATCGCTGCTATCAACCTGCGCGACCAGTTCGCCGCACGCGCCGGGCGGCCGGTGAATGTGATGACAATCTACCGGTGGCTCGGCATCGGGCTGGGGCCGACGCCCGGCCAACCGCCGGAAGAATTCTGGGCATGGTGGCGGGACAAGATGACACCCGGGAAGATGAATGCGATGAACCGGATTCGGCGCGCCGAGTGTCTAGTCATCGACGAAATCTCCATGTTGCCCGGCCGGCTGCTCAACTACATGGATTTCCACCTGCGGAAAATCCGTGGCGAGAATGCACCATTCGGCGGACTTCAGGTTGTGGCGTGTGGCGATTTCCTGCAATTGCCGCCTGTCGACAAAGCGGGCACCGGCTACGACTGGGCCTTCCTCGCTGAGGCGTGGGATTTTACGCCGGTCATGCTGCAGCGCGTCCACCGCCAGGCCGATCCAGTCTTCGCGGACCTGCTCAACGGATTCCGCGTCGGCAAATTGAGCAAGCAGGGAGTGGATACCATCGCCCGGCGCGTCAGTCCATTCTGCCCTGCCCACGTGCCGCGCCTGTTCACTCACAACCGCGACGTCGACAAATGGAATGGGGCGATGCTGGCGGACCTGCCCGGCGAGGTAACGGTTTTCACCGCGCGGATCTCCGGCGAAAACGAGGATCAACGGAAGTGGCTGATACGGAATCTCGTGACGCCCTACCATCTGGAACTGAAGGAAGGGGCGCGCGTCATGGTGACGGCGAACCTGTCTGATGAGGCGGGCCAGATGCTCGCGAGCAATGGAACGATGGCCACGGTCACCGGATTCACTGACAAGGTTGTCGAGATCGAGACCGACGACGGGGCCTGTCTGATGCTGAGCCCGCATGCGTGGCAATTTGACCAGCAGGACGATGACAGCGCCACGTTTTTTCAGATTCCCCTGCGGCTGGCCTGGGCATGCACGGTGCACAAAAGCCAGGGGCTGACGCTCAAGGAGGCGTGGATTGACATCCGGGCGGCGCGCGAGCCGGGGCAGGCCTACGTGGCGCTGTCGCGAGTGAAGACGCTGGACGGGCTGCACCTGAAGGCGGTGCCGAATGGGATTTTCACTTCGCCCGCCGCGGTGGGGTTCTATGAACGGATCCGGTCCGCGGCGGTGCCGGTGCCGGAAGTCTCTGCGGAATTTCTCTACTGAACGCTCCTGAACCAACCTCAACCGACAAAAAACAACATGCTCGATGAACTTAAAGAAGCGCTTGCTGCGCATTCTGAAAATCCATTCCTGCAAGGCCACGTCTCCGCGCTGGAAAACATGCCGAACTGCCGGAACTGCACGCACTGCGGGCCCGATCTTGGGACGCACTGCCAGAGTGGAGTGCCGCTCATCCAGTGCAATCACCCGGACTGGGGCGACGAGGAAACCAACATGCGGGAGATCGACCCGACTTTCGGGGAAATGTGTAAGGATTACTCTCGCCAGAACAGCGAGATATCCAAACCCTGAATTCAACCCACTACCATCATGATACTTACAAAACAAGGAAAGCCCGATCCCGGGCCATCGCTTCCACTCAATGACGACTCGCTGGAATTGCTGCCACCAGGGCAACCGGCAGGGGTGGAATCACTGAAAAGTGCCAAGCCGCCAGAGGAAGAATTCGCCGACATGGCGGATCACGCAAACCAGCTGGCATGCGAGACGGCCAGTGTGCAGGTGACCGACATCACACAGGTGGAACAAATGCAGCTGGCGCGGCAGTATCGCCTGACGCTGCGGGCGCTGCGCATC
>JAKQNG010000319.1 GCA_029565915.1 Deltaproteobacteria bacterium | reverse complement strand
CGTCACCGCCGAAATGGTGCATGGAAAAGTGATCCCCTTCCTGACCGACCGGTGGGGCAATCCCTCTTCCATGCACCATTTCGGCGGTGACGTGGAGAAAGATATCGAAGCGGCCAGGGCGCAGGTGGCAGAGGCCCTCGGCGCGGAGAGCCCCACGGAGATCATTTTCACCAGCGGCGGCACGGAGTCGGACAACACGGCCATCCGTTCGGCCCTGGCGTCCCGTCGGGGCCGGCGTCGGATTGTCACCACGCGGGTGGAGCATCCGGCCGTGCTCAACGTCTGTCGCAATCTGGAGCGGGAAGGCTACAGCGTCCGCTACCTGCCCGTGGACAAGGACGGCAACCTCTCCCTCGACGAGCTGCGCAACGCCATGGACGAGGATGTGGCGCTGGTCACCATCATGGCGGCCAACAATGAAACGGGCGTGCTGTTCCCCGTGGAAAAGGCCGGAGAAATTGCCCACGAATACGGCGCCCTGTTTCACACCGATGCGGTGCAGGCTTTTGGCAAAGTGCCCCTCCATCTGGCGTCCGGACACATCGATCTGGTGAGCGTTTCCGGCCACAAGATTCACGCGATCAAAGGTGTCGGCGCCCTGTATGTGCGTCGGGGTTGTCGATTCCGGCCGTTCATCGTGGGCGGCCATCAGGAGCGGGGGCGCCGGGGAGGGACGGAGAATATCCCGGGTATCGTGGCCATGGGGGTCGCGGCGGAACTGGCGACCACCCACCAGGCCGACGAACAGGTGCGCGTCAAAGCCCTGCGGGACCGCCTCGAAGAAGGGCTGCTGCACATTCCCATGAGCCGCGTAAATGGAGACTGCACCAACCGGTTGCCCGGAACGAGCAACATGAGTTTTAAAAACGTGGAAGGCGAGGCGCTGCTGCTCATGCTGGATCGACGGGGCATCTGCGCATCGTCCGGTTCGGCCTGCACCTCGGGCACCCTGGAGCCCTCCCATGTGCTGCGGGCCATGGGCGTGCCCTTCACCTTTGCCCATGGCTCCCTGCGGTTCTCCCTCGGACGGTTCAATACGGATGCGGACGTGGACGCCATCCTCACGGAACTTCCCCCCATCGTCGAACGCCTGCGGGAGCTCTCGCCGTTCACGGATTGACATCATTTCGCCGGTGGTTTTTCAGGAACGACGACGCTATCTGGCGCAACGGAAACCGGTGATGGAATACGAGAGACCAAATGCGTAGCGGATGCGGTTCGTCAGGTCCCAGTCGGCGTTTTCATCAATCGGGTCTCCGCGGACTACCTTGCCAATTGCAGCAGTTTCCCAGGCGCTGCCGTCATCGGGGTGGGCTCCCGTATCGCCGTTGTCACATCCAGGCCCCTGATCGCAGTCGTAGGTGTTATGCCAGGTGTCCTGGACATATTCCTGGACATTGCCGGACATGTCGCACAGCTCCTGCGCTGTGTTGCCATCGGGCCGGCTGCAGACTGGTATCGGGTATTCCGTCTGCGGATACGTTACCACGAGTTCTTCGGTTGGAAGATCATTTCCCCACGGATAAAGAATGTCGAGGCCCCGGGATCGGGCGGCGAATTCCCACTCGGATTCGCTGGGCAGGCGACCCATGGCAAAAAGGCAGAACAGGCGGGCCTGCTGCCACTCCACGTGGGTCACCGGATGGTTCTCGTATCCGGTCAGATCGAAGTAATTGTCCGGGTCCGTGATGGGCGCAGAACAGACGCCGGCTTCCATACAGACCCGGTATTGTGCGTTGGTAATCTCGGTGCGGGTCATCTCGAAATCCGGGACTGTTACCGTGTG
>JAKQNG010000309.1 GCA_029565915.1 Deltaproteobacteria bacterium | reverse complement strand
TGCTGGCGGACAACGCGGCTCTCGCCCGGATTTGACGAGGGGTTCCGCGATCTGCATGGGGCGGGCGCGGATACGAAAAAGAAAAAACGAAGCCCCGCCGGCACTGACCGACGGGGCGCAACAATAGGAGCGAGCTGTATGAAAAGTAACACGTGGCGCGGCTATGCGCACTCAAAATCGCCATCTGAAAAATACAGTCCGCCTGGCCAGTACGCGGCGATCAAAAAGATCTTGCTGACTTCCGGCCTGAAAAAGATGTGGCAGCAATTTCCGACCACCGAAGCAGACGGGACGGTCAATCACTTCCTTTCCTCGGCCTGTCCGATCTGTGGCGACGACCCGGCACGCGCGGTCCATTCGGGTTTCGAATGTGACGAGGCAACCGGCACCTGGCGGTGCTGGGGTTGTCGGAGGTACGGGGCGGGTGCCTGCGCCTTGCAAACGGCCATCGATGAAGCACGGGAAGGAGGGCGCCATGCGACCCCGTGATCACCACATCCGTTTTTGTCGCGACCACTTGCCATCGGCGGCGGAATACTGGGCGCGGCACCTTGGACACCTCGCAGGCGGCGGACCATGGCGAACGGCGCTGTGCCCGCTGCACGGCGACAAGCGGCCATCCCTGCGCGTCAACGTTCAGTCCGGGGCGTGGCGGTGCATGAGTTGCGGCGCGGCTGGCGGCGACGTGCTGTCATTCCACATGCGCAGATACGGACTGCCCTTCGTCGAAGCCGCCTCGGATCTGGGCGCGGTGGAGGTGTTCTCATGACCACCGCAAAACTGCTACAACCCGCGCCGAATATGGCCGGGGAGACCGCCTTTGAATGGGCCACAAAGCGCACCCTGCCACAGCGGAATCGCGGCGGGAAGCTGGTGGTGCACACATACACCGACGCGGACGGTGAGCCGGTCTTCTGGAAGTACCGCTGCAAAAATCCCGACGGTTCAAAGGAAATCAGACCCTTTCGCCGGAATGAAAACGGATCGTTCGAGTATGGGGAGCCGCCATTTCCAAACGGGAAACCCCTATACCGCCTGCACGAAATCGCATCCGCGCAAGATCCGATCTTCATCGTCGAAGGCGAGACTTGCGCCGATGCGCTGGCCGCAATCGGAATCCCGGCGACCACCAGCGGAGCGTGTTCGTCCGCTGGCCGTGCGGACTGGGAACCTTTGCGCGGACGCACCGTCACGATCTGGCCCGACCTCGACAACGCCGGACGGGCATACGCGGCGGCGGTTTCCGCGATCCTTCGCGGGATGGGTTGCGCGGTTTCAATCGTGGACGTTTCGCGCCTTGGACTGCCAGAGCACGGCGACTGCGTGGACTGGCTGGCCGTTCATCCGGGTGCGACGGCGGCGGACGTGTTGGCGCTGGCGACGGTGGCGGAAATCCCGGCGACCACCAGCACGGCGACCACCAGCAGCACCAGCGCGGCCACAGTGGGCGACTGGCCGGAACCGCAACCGCTGCCGGATGCACAGGCGCCGGTGCCGGCGTTTAAAACGTTCTGGCTTCCGCCGGCGCTGAAGGGGTTTGTGGATGACGTTTCAAGCGTCATGCCGTGCCCGCCGGAATACGTGGCCGTGTCTCTCGTGGTCGCACTCGGATCGCTCATAGGCCGGAAGGTGGGCATCCTCCCCCGGAGGAGGGATGCACGGTGGATCGAATTCCCGAACCTGTGGGGCATGATCGTTGCGCCACCAGCGGCGAAGAAAAGCCCGGCGATGCGGGAAGCGCTGTCCTTTCTGTCGCCACTCATTGGCCAGGCGGATGCGGAATTCAGCGAGGCCATGAAGGCTCACCGTGTCGCGGAAGCGGCGGCAAAGTTGAAGGTGGAAGTCGCTGAAAAGGCCGCGAAAAAAATCCTGTCCGACAATCCCGATGCAGACGTGCGGGTAATCCTCGGCACTGCTGACATGCCAGATCCGCCGTCGCATCGGCGATACGTGACAGACAACTGCACCGCCTCGGCGCTCATGTCTGTACTCGCCGCGAACCCGAATGGTTTTTTGATCAAGAGGGACGAATTAATGACGCTGCTCAAACAGGTGGACCGCGACGACGCGCAAGATTTGCGGGCCCTGCTCATGAGTGGTGCGGACGGCAAAACCCCTGTGACGGACGACACGATCAAGCATGGCGCCCGGCATGTGGATGCCTGTACCTTGTCGCTCATCGGCACAAGTCAACCGGACGCGATTGGACCGTTCATTGATCGGGTGCTGCAATCGGGAAACGGCGGCGACGGTCTTCTGGCGCGGTTCGGGCTGGCCGTGTGGCCGGACCCCATGGACGTGGACGGCATAGATGCGGCCCCGGATGAACGCGCTACGCGCCGGGTTGCAGAGGTGTTTCGGCGGCTGGCCGATCTGGACGTGACGAAAATCGGTGCAGACATGGACGACGATGGAACCGCAACTTTGCGATTCACGCCGGCGGCGCAAGAAATGTTCGACGCATGGAATCGCGAACTTGAAGCCCGCATCCGAAACCCGGATATGAGCAGCGCGCTACAAGGGCACCTCGGCAAACACGCAAAAACGGTTTGCGGGTTGGCACTCATCTACCACCTTGCCGAAGGGCGGACAGGACCTGTGGGCGACGATGCCCTGCACTACAGCATCGAGTGGCAGGGGTACCTCGCTGCCCATGCGGAAAGGCTGTATCGGGCCGGCAAGATGCAGGACGTGGCGGCGGCTCACTGTGTTGTCCGGCATGTCCGCAGGGGAGATCTTGAGGATGGCTTCACCCTGCGGCACCTGTACCGGCGGGGATGGGGCGAGATCAAGTCGAGGGAAGCCGCCAAGGCCGCCGTGGATCTGTTGCTGGACTATGGGCACCTACGGACGCTTCCAATCGACCTTTCCCCCGCCGGCGGACGGCCTACCGAACGCTACGCGATCCACCCCTCCCTGACTGCACGCTGAAACGCCTACCCCCCTGTTTCGGGGTGACAGAACAGACAATACCGGGTTCTGTCACCCCGAAGCGGGTTTTGTCAGTTCCTCTCTTTGGGGGGGTTCTGGCAGTTCTGTCAGTCGAAAAACGGGGGGTAGGCGTCTGGGCGTCGCATGTTCCGGGTGAGCGGTCGCCCTGCGGACCCCTCTAATCGGCATCAGAATACCTGTTTACGGGCCTCCGGGCCCGGGAAGGGTACACACCCCGCCCCATGGCCGCCCCGGGCGACTGGCGGCCATCCTCGAAAGCGGTAGACGTATCTACGCCTACGCGCGCGAAACGTCCACGCGCCCGGGCGTGCGGATCGATCCACGCGCGCGTGATCGTCCGCGCGATCAATACAACTGGCCTTTCAACCCCTGCCGGGCACCCGGTAAACACCCGATTCCAGTGTTTACATATCAATTTCAGTGGGACTGTACGAGGATCGGGGGGCGCAGACAAACACGGCAATTCCGGTGGTACCTTGCACAGTACCTTGCGGAATTTTTGACAGGAGGGTGGCCGGGGTGGCCGGGGGTGCTACTTCCGGATCGACCGGCCGGCCGTCAAGTGAATCACGGCCGCGATTGCCGTTGTGGGCGCGGGACGGCAACCGTTGAAAAATAGTCCCGATGGTCTAAGCACGCATCGTACAGGGTACGGTCAATCTTTATCCAGTCGGACCCGTTTATGCCCCGCGGGTTGGATTTAGAGGTTCTGGATCCGTCAAAGGGAAACGCCGAAGCGATTTTGACCCATCGGTTTTGATCTTTGGCGACGGTTGTCAGTTCCTTCGCGACCTCTGAAAAGTCTTGGTCTTGACTGAAAACCAGTGCGACATCAAATTCTTTCCTACGTGTCATCCGAATAATGTCGAGTGCGATACGCACGTCGATTCCCTTTTCCTCGGGGACGACTGCGGAAAATATTCCTCCTGGAATTTTAATCTTCTTTTCCCGATACCGCAATTCACGCGTAAATACCGAGACACCTTGCCGTAGCATAGTGAGCGTCTTCTGTGACCAGAAGTTATGCCACCTTTTATCATCGCCGCTGCTGGGAACGCCCGTGTAGAAGTAAACTTTCGACAGATTCCAGCCCTCGTTCGCACAAATTTTTCGTGCGAGAGCCAGAACATCGTAGTTTGGCACGGGGTGTCCGACCACCTCTTTTGCGGCATGAAATAGGTTCTGCCCGTCAACAAAGGCGAATACGTTCTTTATGGATGGTTCTTGGGGCATAAAAAAAAATAACCCCGTCAGGGCTTCCGAAGAAGCGGGTCTGACGGGGAGCAAATCATAGATTCATGATGATGCTTGTTGACCCGTGTGTCAACCGCTTTGTCTTTTAGCACAGTCCGTACGGTTTTCACGCCCAAAGGTCAAAAAAAGTGTTGTCCTTCCGTCTTCGACAACCGCAAAAGGGCGGGAGGCCCCGGCGGAATCCGCCGGAACCCGCAAGAAAGTCTGCTACCATTGTGCTACCATGAAGGGTTTCAAGGGGTGATTTTCAGAGGTTCTGAAACGGCGGAAACCCGCGCCGTTATTGGTGTGGAGCCAAGGGGGATCGAACCCCTGGCCTCATGACTGCCAGTCATGCGCTCTCCCAGCTGAGCTATGGCCCCGTGAATGCAAAGAACGCGCCCTGTCCGGGCGACGGGGCGGTATGTAGCAACGGACGGTTCCAGCGTCAATCCGATAATTGACAAAACAGGGCCGGGATGAAGGAGGTTCCTGCCGGGCAGGCCGGTTCAACTGATGTCTTCGCCGTCTTCACCGGAGGGCGTTTTCGCCGCGTTGTCCCGCAGGTGCTTGGGACGGTGATCGATGCGGTGCACGGGCTGGATGATGGTGGAGGTGATGTTGGACAGGTGGGCCTGCAGCCGCTTCATCATGCGCACCAGCAGCGCGCTGGTGACCGCTTCGTCCGTGGGCAGGGTGGCGCGGGCCAGATCCCGGATGGTCTTGTCGAAGCGCTTGTTCCACCGCACCTCGTCGGCAACGATTTCCGCGGCCAGCACGCTGTCCTCTGTATCGAAGGCCTTGATGGTGTTCTCAAATACCTCGGTGACGTGCCGGATGAGATCCTGGATTGTCGCAAAAAACTGAAACCCGGTAATCGGCCCGCTCGTGCACTCGGAGAGCCCGTAGAGATTCTTGCAGTAGTCGCCCATCCGCTCCGCGTCCTTCACGATACTCATGAGCACCAGGCTGGAGGCCACGTCCGCCCCTTCGGTGACGGCCAGATGGGTCACCAGGGCCTTGCGGATTTTCCGCTCCAGCTTGTTCACCTTCACGTCCGTTTCGTAGATTTCGTTTTCCAGGGGTCGCAGGTCCTCCCCTTTCAGCATGGCCTCCGTAATCCGCCGGAACATCTGCAGGTCGAGCTGCAGCATTTCGTCGAATTCCTTGTATTCCTGCGTCAGGGGCGCTTCGTTCTTCCACAGCAGGCTCAGTTTCTCAAACATCTTGTCCTCCTCATCCCGGGGTCATTATCCCATCAGAACAGCACCATCGCCAGTCCGGGCAGTGCATAATACAACCCGAGCAGAAACAGGATGGCCACGTAGCGCCGCCGACTGGCCACTTCCGCCAGCAGGCGGGCGGCCGTCACGGGAATTTTCCGCATGAAGGGAATCGGAAAGAACACCAGAATGCCCCCGAGATTGAACAGAGTGTGGGCCAGGGCAATGGTCAATCCCGCGCTGCAGCCGGTGGCCAGGGCCGCCAGGAGGCCGGTCACCGTGGTGCCCAGATTGGCCCCCAGGGCCACCGGGTACACCTGCTCCAGCCGCATGATGCCCGCCGCGGCCAGGGGCACCATGAGGGACGTGGTCACCGAACTCGACTGGACGATAACCGTGAACACCAGACCGATGAGGATTCCCACGTAACCGTTTTTACCGATGGATTCGTTGAATACCTTTTCGAGGCGCGAGGCGACCAGAATCTTGAGCAGCTTGGACAGGGCCACGAGGCTCACCGCCAGCAGGGAGACACTGATGATCATGGTCACGATGGCCAGGGCCAGCCCCGAGCCGGTGATCATGTGCATCAGCGAGGATATGCCGTCTCCGAGCAGCTCGCTGGCCGGCTTGACGATCACTTTCAAGGGACTCTTGAATTCCAGACCGGTCGATCCGGAGAGAACCCGGGACAGGACCGCAGCGCTCTTTGACAGGATTCCGAAACTGAGTTCGAGGGGCAGAAAGACGATGACGGCCATCAGGTTGAACATGTCGTGAACGGACGCAGCGCTGTAGGCCCGGCGAAAATCTTCCCGCCTGGCCATGTGCCCCAGAGAAACGATGGCACCGGTGACCGTGGTGCCGATATTGGCGCCCATGACGATGGGCACGGCATTCTCCACGGTCATGGTTCCGGAAGCCACGAAGGCCACGATCATCGACGTAGTCGTGGATGAACTCTGGATGATGGAGGTGGACAGGATGCCCACGAACAACCCGACAAAGGGGTTGGCCGTGGTGCGGATCAGGGCCTCGGCAAAACCCTTGCCGAACAGATTGAACCCTTCGCCCATGAGGCCGATGCTGACGAGAAACACATAGAGCGAAAACGCGATGAGGAACCACCTGCCGGCGGTGATCCAGGGGGGCGCGGGCGGCTTCAGATGGGCCGCCGGATGGGCGCCGGTGGGGTCGGGTGAAGCGGAACAGGATGCGTCTTTCATCGATGATCTCGTTTCGCCCGGTCTTGTCGGGCGAGAGAATTCTGCCACACGAATGTTACAGCAATGTAACATTTTGCAGAAAAACGACACATGGGCGAAGGGACCAGAAGATCAGCCGGCGTTGCGGGCTTCCATGCGTTTGCGGGCCGCTTCCAGCACCTTTTCCTTCAGGGATTCGGGCAGCGGGGAAAAGCACTTCATCTCCATGCCGTAGGCGGCGCGCCCCGAGGACATGGAGCGCACGGAGGTGGCGTAGCCGAACATCTCCATGAGGGGGACTTCCGCGTTGATTTTCTGGGATCCCTTGCGGAACCGGCGCATGCTGTGCACCTTGCCCCGGCGGCGGTTCAGGTCGCCCACCAGGTCGCCGATGTAGTCGTCCGGCGTGGCGATGTCCACCTTCATGATAGGTTCGAGGAGCTGGGGGCTGGCCTTCTTGAAGGCGTCCACGAAACACTGCCGCCCGCACACGCGGAAGGCCATTTCGGAGCTGTCCACCGCGTGAAAACTGCCGTCGATGAGGGTCACCTTCACGTCCACCACGTTGAAGTCCGCCAGCACGCCATGGGCCAGCGCATCCTCGATGCCCTTGCGCACGGAGGGAATGTATTCTCTGGGAATCACGCCGCCCACGATGCCGTTCACAAACTCGAAGCCGTTGCCCGGATTGGGTTCGACGACCATCACCGTGTGGGCGAACTGGCCCTTGCCGCCCGTCTGCTTCACGTGGCGGTGCTCGTGCTGGATGGGCTTGGTAATGGTTTCCTTGTATTCAACGGACGGCTCACCCACGGTGCACTCCACGCCGAACTCCTCCTTGAGGCGATCAACGATAATCTCCAGATGGAGCTCACCCATGCCGGCGATGATCGTTTCGTTGGTCCGCTCGTCCGTGCGCACGGTGAACGACGGGTCCTCCAGGGTCATCTTGCGCAAAGAGATGTGCATCTTTTCCAGCTCCTTGCGGGTTTTCGTGGTGGCGGCCACACTGATGACCGGATTGGGAATGACGACGGATTCGAGGAGCAGGGGCGCATCCTCGTTGCACAGTGTGTGCCCCGTGTAGGTGTTCTTCAGGCCGATGAAGGCCACGATGTCCCCGGGCCCCACCTCATCCATCTCGATGCGGTCCTTCGCCTTGATGCGCAGGATGCGGCTCACGCGCTCACTCTTGCGGGTCGTGGCGTTGTACACCTTGTCCCCCGCTTTCAACTTTCCCGAGTAGGTGCGGACAAAGGTCTGCTGGCCCACGTAAGGGTCGTGGATGATCTTGAACGCCAGGGCACAGAAGGGATCGTCCCCTTCCGGATGGCGGCGGTGCTTCTTTTCGGCATCGTACACGTCATCGCCCACCACCGTGCCTTTAACGAGAGGACTGGGCATGTAGGCGACCACCGCATCCAGCAGGGGCTGCACGCCGATGTTCCGGTAGGCGGAGCCGCAGAAACAGGGCGTAAACACGTTGCGCAGCACGCAGTCGCGGGTGGCCTCTTTGATGACCTCCGCGGAGACTTCCTTTCCTTCCAGGAACAGCTCGGCCACGTGGTCGTCGAACTCCGCCAGCTTCTCCACCAGGTTTTCGCGCCACTGCTGCGCCTCTTCGAGGAGTTCCGCTGGAATGTCCACCACCTGCACTTCGCCGTCCGGGAAGAACATGGCCCGCATTTCCACGAGATCGATGATGCCCTTCAGGTTTTCTTCGGCGCCGATGGGCATCTGGAAGGGAATCGCGTTGGCTTCGAGGACGTCGTCGAGCTGCTTCACCACGTCGAAGAAATCCGCCCCCTGGCGATCCATCTTGTTGACGAAGGCAAAGCGGGGAACATGATATCGATCTGCCTGGCCCCATACGGTTTCACTCTGGGCCTCGACGCCGCCCACGGCGCAGAACACGGCCACAATGCCGTCCAGCACGCGCATGGAGCGCTCCACCTCGATGGTGAAATCCACGTGGCCCGGGGTGTCGATGATGTTGATGTTATGGTCCGCCCAGATGCAGGAGATGGCCGCGGACGCGATGGTGATGCCCCGCTCCTGTTCCTGCTTCATGAAGTCCATCGTCGCGGCGCCGTCGTGCACCTCGCCCATCTTCCGCGTGGTGCCCGTATAGAACAGAATCCGTTCGGTGACCGTGGTCTTCCCCGCGTCGATGTGCGCGGCAATGCCGATGTTCCTTGTTTTTGTAAGTCCCATTTTTCACTTTCCTTTAATGTCGAGCCCCCGATTCAGAGGCGGGCTCATACCCCGCAAAAACCGCTTTGTCGACAAAAACAGCGATTTTTCAACGGCGATTTTCCAGCGGGAATGAAACGGCGGCTATTCGATGCCGCAGATCCGGCGCACCTGTTTGCGCACGGAGGAAGCGGGATGGTCGTCGAGGACCCGGCGGGCAGCGGCGGCGGCATCGGGCCCCGGCCCGTCGAGGCAGTCGGCAGCGGCCTGCAGCAGGGGTTCCTCATGGGCGATGGACGGGGCGTCTCCCTTGCGGATGCGGTCGAGGAGGTCGCCGATGGCGGCGCGGTCCCCGTCGGCAAGCGAACGGCGCAACCGCTCCCGGTCTTCCACAATCGGTGCGAGCACCTGCTGCTTTTCCCGTGTGTCGGGCAGGAGGCGCCCTTCCTTTTCTGATGCGTCGGCAGGCACCGCCACCGGGCCGGGAGCTGGATTCGCCGGATGGTCATCCGCAGGCGGAGGGGTTGCCACCTCCGGTTCGCTGCTGCCTTCATCCGCTCCCCCGGGTACGGTAGTGGCCTGCCGCTGCTGCACGGAGGGGCAGGCCCAGACAGCAGCCACGACGAATACCGAAACAAGGGCCAGGACCGTCCTCGTGCTCCGCGACAGCGGCTGCCGGGTCACAGGGAACGCTCCACGGTCCACGAGATGGATTGCCGCAGGTTCTCTCCGTCCACCCGCACGAATTCCGTGTTGTCCTCCACTTCCACGCGCACCGTGTGGGTGCCGGCGGCGAGGTTCAGCGGATTGAGCCACAGGGTTTCCGGGTCGGTCGTGGTCACTTCCACGTCGTCGATGAACCAGGCCACATCCACCAGATCCGCGTCCACGAGCCGGATCTGGAGCCGGCAGGGATTGACCAGGGTGCCGCCGTTATCCGTCCAGGCATCCACGGGGCGGACCAGATCGTAGAAGTCCTGCACCATCTTCTGCATGGACACGGCGTTGTGGGGATCTTCCACCCACCGCATCTTGCCGATGTTGCTCGGCCGGTAAATCCCGGCGTCCGCGTAATAGGCCCCTTCGTACCAGTCGATGAGGCCCGCGACGGGCTGGTCAAAGCCTTCCCACTCCTCCCACTTGCCGCCGTCGTAGATGGTGACATTCACTTCCCAGCGCTCGCCTCCCGTGTAGGTCTGTCCCTCGCCGCCGTATTCGTCGGCCAGTCCGTGCCAGGAGTGGCCGGATTCGTGGAACGCCACGTCCAGGGGCGTCGTATACCCCGCCCAGAAGGCGATGCCTCCTCCCGCGTTGCACCAGCCGTCCGTATTGAGGACGCCGCCCACCCAGTCCGCCTCTATGCCGGTGCCCGTGAGGATGTCGTTGATGGCCGCATACACCTTGCCTTCGTCCATGGTGCCGAGGCGGTTATCCTCGTTGCAGACCCCGTCAAAGGTCGTGTCCCGGTATTCCGAGTAGATGTACTCGGAAGGCGGCCAGTTGCCGGTGGCCACATCCACGCCGGATTCGTTGCTCGCCACGTTGAGGCGGCACACGTTGATGAAGCGCCGGTAGGTGTTGTAGGGCTCCGAGGCCGGACTGAACATCACGTCGAGGGCATTGTCCACGTGGAGGGGCCAGGATGTCTCCAGCTCCGCGGCCGTGTAACCGTCGCTGATGAGGATGAGGTTGATGCGGTTTTCGGGCGGTCCCATGTCCTGTTCCACGCTGCTGCCGGTGCCGCAGGAGACGGGCAGGTGGGTGGCCCGGACCGCGCCGGCGCCGAAGCTGTCCGCTGCGGTGGGATTGATGCCCGCCTGATCGTCGCACCCGTCCAGCAGCTGGTCTGTATCGGCGCTGTCCGAATCCGACCCGGAGTCGGTCGAACCCGTATCACTGTCCGTGTCGCTATCCGTGTCGGCATCGCTGTCACTGTCGGCATCGCTGTCCCCGTCGCTGTCCGCATCCGAATCACTGTCGCTGTCCGCGTCGGATGGTTCGGTGCCGCTGTCCGTGTCCCCGGTGCCGCCGGGAGAGTCGTCCGCGCATCCTGCTCCGATCAGCCACAGGGCGATGAAGAATACCGCTGCCTTTCCCATGGGAGTCCTTTCCGCTTCAGCGGCGGGTGGGGCGGTTCATGCGACCGACCGGCGGTTCCACCTGGAACCCCGCCATGAAGCCCGGTGAGATTTCCACATGATACCCGCGAACCTGCTCGCTGTACAGGGCGGGCAGCAGGGCCGCCGAATGGTCGCTTTCGGACACCAGGCCGTTGAGCAGGGGACCGCCGAAGAACGAGAGGCGGTCGAACAGGCGGATGCCGAAGGCGAGGCGCAGGGCGCACAGCAGGTCCACCGGCGGGTGTTCCAGCTCCTCCTCGTCAAACCGGGTAAACAGCCAGTGGGCCACCAGATCAATCTCCATGAACAGGGGGACGCCGGGCATTTCGAAGTGGCCGCCGAATCCCAGCAGGGGCGCCACCCAGCGCGTGTCTTCCTCAAATCGGGCGCTGAAGCCGAAGAGGCTGTACGTGTGGCGGCCGCCCATTTTTACGCCCGTGTTGAGCAGCGCCGTGTCCTGCGCCCACATACCGATGGACAAGCGACCGTCCGCCGCGAAGTTGATGAGCCCGATCTGGGCGCCCCGTTCCGTATGCTGCGCCGCGTTGAACAGGCCCAGCTGAACGCCCTTCAGCTCGCCCCGGGTCAGGTTGACGGCGCCGATCTGGGCACCCGTCAGGTCCGTGGTGCGGTTCATGAGATGGGCAAACTGCACGCCGTAGACCGCGTTGTCCCGGCGGCTCGCAATGAGCCCCGCCTCAAAGCCCCGCAGGTTGTAACCCGCGCCGATAAAGTTGATGGCAAAGCGGTTTTCCGCGTACCGCGTTCCGTTGGTGGAAATCGCCGGGACAAATGTGGCCGCGAAGGCCTTTTTAACCAGATCCCCTTCGGCGGGCCGGTTGCCCCGGGTGGTCGTCGCTTCCCGTCGGGCATCGGACAGGGTGGCGCCGCTCACGGACGTCGGCCGTCCCCTGACCACGGTAACGGTTCCCCGCCGCAGGGTGCGTCCGTTGTCGGCGGTCACCTCGTAGACCCCCGGCGGCAGGGCCACTTCCACGCCCCGGGCGCCGGACTTGTTCACCTCCGCCACCAGCCGTCCGCGGGGATCGCGGATGAACACGCGTCCTTCCAGATCCCGGGCGAGGGCAATCACCGCGGAAGTCGCCCGCAGGTCCGTCAGCACCAGATCGCCGGTGCCCGCCAGCTGAAAATCGTAGTTGGGATGCTGGGCGCCGCCCCGCGAGGACTCGGTGCTGTACAGGGTTTCGTCAAACGCGTAGGCATAGGATTCGCTGAGAGTGACCCGGCCGTCCCGGTTTGTGTCCGCCGCGCCCCGCATGCCGGAAATCAGGTAGTGGGTGAAGTAGGACGCGCCGATGCGCTCCGATTCCTGGGCGTTTTCGTCGGCGGATGACGACGTGAGCAGCGCATAGCCCTCGATGCTGGTGGAGGTGTCCACCAGGAACGGGGCCGTGGGGCGACCGCCCTTCAGGCGCACCAGGGCCCCGGAGGCGCAGGAGTCGAGGATACCGATCGTCACGTCCGCGCTCATGGCGTCGAGGCGCGCCTTGAGGGTCCGATAAGTGAGGACGTCATTCCCCAGGAGGAGTCCCTGCTCGTCCGAATGGCCCGAGTAATAAAACAGAAACTCGAGTCGCTGCCCATCGCCGCGGGCGGCCTGCAGCCGGGTTTCCATGAGGGTGAAGGCCCGGTCCAGGGCCCCGCGATCGGAATCCACCACCAGCAGTCGATCGCCCTTCGCGACGCCGCCCAGTTCAGTGACCACGGCGCTGAAGGACTCCGCATCGGTGGTTGCATACCGCAGTCGCATCCGCGTCCGCCCGCCGTCGTCCGCGCCGGCGATCAGGGCGAATCGCCGGGTGCGGATACCGGATTCGTCCGCCGCGGCGGCGCCGGCGAACATCCACAGCAACAGCACCGCGGTGATGGCGCACCACCCGGAGCCCATCCACCGTCTTCGAGGATCGTTCATTGTTCCTCCGCGGAGGGTTTGCGCACCGTGAATTCCCGCAGCAGCAGCCCGTCGGGCAATCGCGTCGCACCGTCCTGCCGGGTCCCCCGGGCCAGGAGGTCGCATACGGCCGCCACATCCATCTGCGCCGGTTCCGTTGACCACACGAGGAAGAACTTCTCATAACCGGGTGCATCGTCAAGTTCGAAGGCAAAGGGCAGGAGGACCCGTTGTCCCGGTGTGACGAGGGTATTCTCTTTTTCCTGCGGGTAGTGACGGGTGACCGTCCCGCGGCCGTCCACCGAGCAGACCAGCAGGCTTTGCGCGCCGCCCGTGGAAAACGCCAGCTGCAGCACATCCCCTTTTGACGCCATCGCACCGTCCGCCATTTCTTCCTGACCGTCCTCGCCGTTGCGGAACACGGACAGGCCGGGCATCCCGCCCTTGATGCCTTCGTAGGGAAGCGAGGCCGCCACCGATGGCGTGTCCTCCCGCAGGTCCCTGTTCACCGGCACAACGACCCAGAGCGCCAGGGCCAGCAACACCACGCCCCCGGTCGCCGCGGCGGGAATGAGGACCATCCGTCGGGCGCGCCGCCGGGCGTCATATTTTTCACGGATGCCCGCCAGCATCCGCACCGGTGGATAATCATCGCGAATCCGCTGATCGGCCGACCGCAGCCCATCAATTTGCGCCTGTACCTCCGCCGTATCGAGGGCGTCCGCGAACATCCGCAACTCTCCGGCGGACAGCAGTCCGGCCGCCGCCTTTTCCAGCATCAGAGGAGGAATCTGCCGGTTGGTTGTCATGGGTTCACCTCTTCTCGTTCCAGCTGCGCGAGCTGTTCCCGCAGGGGCGCCAGCCGCTTGCGCACCCCGGACACGGACAGGCCCACCTCGTCGGCCACTTCCTGCAGGGTCATCCCGTCCACCAGGTGGAGCACGGCGATGGTCCGCGTGGAATCCCGGTGTCCGGCAAACAGCCGCTGCAGAACCGACATCGACAGGAAGCGGTCCTCCGGCAGCCGGGCATCGGCGATGCGGCCGATGAGCTCTCCGTCGGGATCTGCGGGACGGCGGCGCTGCGACCGCAGCCGGTTCAGGCACACGTTGGTGGCCATCCGGTACAGCAGGCTGCACAGGGCCTGTTCCGACAGCCGCTCCCTGTATTCCATCAGGCGGACAAAGGTGTCCTGAGCGGCATCCACGGCCGCTTCTTCACTGCCCAGCATTTTCCGGCATCGCCGCACCACCATCGGCCCGAACTGCCTGTAGGCGGCCTCCACATCAATGGCCAAGGCGTCCCTCGCTCTTCCTGCAGGTACAACACCGGATTTTCAGAAAATTGTCACCAGATTCCACTTTCGCCTGTCGAGGTGCAGCCCGCCGATGAACTGCCCCGGCGAATCCTGCCGGTGGCGGCCGGAAAGTGGCGCTATCGGCCACCTGCGGCTGCACGGGTGGGCTGCGCGGGTGAGGTGCCCTGACGAGGGCAGCGGCCGCGGCATGAATGCCGCGGTCAGGATGACCGTTGGTCAAGCCCGGCGGGCTTCCGGCGAAAGCCGTATCCTGACCGCGTCCCTCGTGGGCGCGGCAGACAAGTGGATGGGTCCGGAAGGTCGGGTGGGTCTGCGGCACTTGTCAGCGCGGCGCGCGGCGCGTATTATCAATAGCAGATATTTCACCACGGATATTTTTTCATCCCGGAAACGCCGGGAGAAGGAGCGTTGTCATGACTGTCCGCATTTTTCTGGTTTCGTTTGCAATTCTGCTGCTGGCTTCCTGCGGCAAGGCGAGCAACGGCGATGGCGGCGACACGGACACCGATGCGGACACGGATACCGACGCGGA